>JBIOUO010000382.1:0-8124 GCA_044867195.1 Ilumatobacteraceae bacterium | reverse complement strand
CTCCCCCAGCCCGCCGAGGAAGACAATCCGCACGGGATCAGCCATGATGCCCCGATCTGGGCGGGATTCCCGCCCAAATGTCGGTGCGGCCCTCAGCCACGGGCGGCGAGCAAGTTGCGATGGACGTCCGCCGCAGCGTCGGCCAGCCACGGCGGGTCGGCGTCCATCGGCGGGCGGCAGCGGCCGGCCGGCAGGCCCAGGTAGCGCAGCATCGCCTTGGCCGGACCCGGGTTCGGGCACTCGTCGCCGGTCTCGTAGGCCCAGCTCTCGAGCAGCCGGTCGTTGACGGCCCGCGCGCCGGCCGGGTCGCCGGCCTCCCAGCGGTCGAACAGCTCGACCATGTCGCGGGCGCACCAGTGGGTGGCCACGCCGACCACGCCGACGGCGCCGATGGCGAGAAGCGGCAGCGTGAACGAGTCGTCGCCGCTGTACACCTCGTAGCCGGCCGGCGCGGCGGCGACGAGGCGGGCCGTCTCGGCCGGATTGGCGGCGGCATCCTTGACGGCCACGATGTTGTCGACCTCGTGCGCCAGCCGGGCGAGCAGCGCGGTGGCGATCTTGCGCCCGGTGCGGATCGGGATGTCGTAGACGATCACGGGGAGGTCGGTGGCCTCGGCCACAGCCCGCAGGTGGGCCTCGATGCCGGCCTGCGACGGCCGGTTGTAGTAGGGGCACAGGGCGAGGATCCCGGCGACGCCGAGCTTGGAGGCCTCCGCCGTGAGGTGCACCGAATGGGCGGTGTCGTTGGTGCCCGACCCGGCGACGACGGGGATCGTCACGGCGTCGGCGACTGTCTCCCACAGCGTCAGCTTCTCGGCGTCCGTGAGCGTCGGCGACTCACCGGTGGTGCCGGCGACGATCAGCCCCTCGTTGCCCTCGTCCTGCAGCCAGCGGGCGAGCGCCGCCGCCCCGTCGACGTCGAGTGAACCGTCGTCGGTGAACGGTGTGACCATCGCCGTGGCGACCCGTCCGAAGCGTGCCATGGCCCGAGGCTACGCGACCCGCCACCGAGGGAGTCGTTTCCGCGGCCACCGATCGGTGGTACAGACAGCGGGTGACCATCGCCGAGGCCATCGCCCGCCCCCTCCTCGCCGGAGTGTTCATCTACGGCGGCATCGACGCCATCCGCCGCCCGGCACCGAAGGCCGAGATCGCCGAGCCCGTCCTGGCCCAGCTGTCGACGGCCACCGGCGTCGAGCAGGAACGCCTGGTGCGAGTCAATGGCGCAGCCCAGGTCGCCGCCGGGGCGTGCCTGGCGCTTGGCGTCCTGCCTCGCCCGGCAGCGGCGGTGCTGGCCCTGTCCCTCGTGCCGACGACAGTCGCCGGGCACCGGTTCTGGTCGCAGGACGACGCCGCGGCCACGCGCAACCACACGGTCCACTTCCTGAAGAACGTGGCGATGCTCGGTGGGCTGATCTTCGCCGCGACGAGCACCGGCGGCCGGCCGTCGTTCCCGTGGCGGGCGCAGCGGGCGCTGCACCATGCCGCTGAGACGTCGGGCGAGGCGTTCGGGTCGCTCCTCCCCGCCACCTGACGTCAGGCAGAGCCCGAGCGGATCGGCACGCGCGTCGGCGGGGGGTCCGGGGGGCAGAGGCTCCTGCCGGAGCCCCCCGATCGCCGATCGATCCAGCTTGGCTGGTCGATCGGCAGCAGTTCTTCTGTGCCGGCCGAAGGCCGGCTCGTCACACTCAGCGGAGCGGCTTCGCCCTTCCGCTGAAGCTCTCAGGCCTTGACGCCCCAGAACAGGATCCGCTTGAACGGGTAGAAGTACGGCGACCGATCGCCGATCGCGTCCAGCAGGCGGGCGCGGTACTCGGCCAGGAAGCGGTCGTACAGCTCGGCGTCCAGGCGGCCCTGGAAGCGCGTGAGCGACGTGCCCTTGACCCACTCGACGACGTCGGCGGCGTGGTCGAGGAGGTGACCGTAGACCTGCAGCCGGACGTGCTGGCGGGCGGCGCCGAGGTGGTCGAGGAGGATCGCGTACTGCTCCGGCGCGAGCACGTTGGCGGCCACCTGGTCCGCCGGCGGGGTACCGCCGAGGGCGGAGCGATACGGCTCGCTCGCCGCCACCTGGGCGGCGATGCGGTGCGACGGGTGGTCGGCGTTGGCGGGAATCTGCACGGCAAGCTCGCCTCCTGGCCGCAGTGCCGCCCACCAGCGGGCGACGACCGCCGGATGGTCGGGTACCCACTGCAGAGCGGCATTGGAGAGCACGAGGTCGTGGTCGCCGCCCGACGTCCACCAGCGGATGTCGCCGGCCTCGAACCGCACACCGTCGCCCGCATGGGCCGCCGCCTGGTCGAGCATGGCGGGTGACGAGTCGAGGCCGACCATGTCGGTGATGCCTCGCTGCGCCACCAGCGCCGCGGTGAGCTCGCCCGTCCCGCACCCGAGATCGACGGCGCGCCCGATGGGCCGATCGTCGAGCAGCGCGGCGAGGTCCCAGAACGGCTGCGCCCGCTGGGAGGCGAACTTCTCGTACTGCGCCGGGGTCCACGCATCCATGACCATACAAGTACAATACAATCTGGACAGGTTGCAGACAAGTAAGCTCGGCAGCCTTCGTCTGCGCTCGCGCCGAGGGCGACAGGTCGTCGTCAGCCCGTGGTCCGCGGGCGCTCGCGCAGACGGGGGCTGCATCTTCCGTCGCCCGTCGGAATGGTGCGGGTCCGGCTCCCTGCGAGCGCGCCGGCTGCACGCCGATCAGGTACATCGGTGCGCGTGTCGACTCCGTTGGCTGTATCGCCGAGGCCGGCGGCTCCCGAATCGGCGTCGACACGGCCGTTGCGGTTCGACGTGGACGTGCCTCCAGCGGACCGGCCGCCGGGTCGGTGTAGGTTCGGCCGGTGGCATCCGAGACGAGAATGGTGCCCACGTTGGCGGACGTAGACGCGTTCATCGACGCGGTGCCGGACGAGCATCGACGGTCCGACGCGCGGGAGCTGTGCCAGCTCATGCGGTCGGTCACCGGCGAGCCACCGGTGATGTGGGGCCCGAGCATCGTCGGTTTCGGCTCGTACCACTACCGCTACGAGAGCGGCCGCACGGGTGACGCCCCGCTCGCTGCGTTCTCGCCCCGAAAGGCCAACCTGGTCGTGTACCTGGTGGGCGGGTTCGAGGACCGGTACCTCGGGCTGTTGCACAAGCTCGGACCGCACAAGACTGGCAAGGGCTGTCTCTACATGAAGCGGCTCGGCGGAGTCGACGTCGACGTGCTGCGCCAGCTCGTCGAGCGATCAGTTCGGGTCGGTCGCAGCGTCGACAAGGCCAGCCGCAGATAGTCCTGTGCCTGGACGGCGCTCGACGTCGGCCGCCGGATGCTTGCGCCCCTGCACCGGCGGCGCATCGCTCGGTCGTTGCGTCGGGGTTTCTGCGCGGTTCACCCGCGGGCCGCTGCCACCGAGACAGCGCCGGGCCGCGCGGCGCAGCGCGGCGCCCGGGCCGCGCTCTACGAGCCGGCGACCGCTACCGGGGCTTCGGCTCCGAGCTCGAACTTGATGTACTCCTCGCCGGTGTCCTCGAGGTCCTCGAACTGGATCACGCCCATCTCCTCGAACCGCCGCCGCAGCCACTTGTCGTTGCGGTCGAGCAGGCCGAGCTTCTTGCAGTTGGGCACGATCTTCGAGAACAGCATCCGCTGGAACAAGTCACGCGTCGGGTCGCGCAGCACGACCGGGAGCACGTCCTTGGGGTTGACGCCCATCCGCTCCCAGACCTCCTGGGACATGAAGCGGTCGCGCATCCGCACCGCCGCCTCGTAGGCGAACTCGACGCGATCCTTCATCTCGGCGTCGGACATGCCGTCGTAGGCCTCCTTCAGCGACAGCACGCCGAAGGCCACGTGGCGCGCCTCGTCGCTCATCACATACCGCAGCAGCTGCTTGAGCAGCGGCTCCTCGGTCATCTGATGCATGAAACCGAACGCAGCCAGGGCCAGCCCCTCGACCATCACCTGCATCCCGAGGTAGGTCATGTCCCAGCGGCTGTCGTTGATGATGTCGTCGAGCAGCATCCGCAGGTGAGCGTTCACCTGGAAGCCGCCGCCGAGCTTCTCGTCCAGGTAGCGGGCGAAGACCTCGACGTGACGGGCCTCGTCGACGACCTGCGTCGAGGCGTACAGCTTGGCGTCGTACCACGGCACCGTCTCGGTGATCTTCGCCGTGCACAGCAACGCGCCCTGCTCGCCGTGGAGGAACTGCGACAGCGTCCAGCGCCGGTTCTGGATCCCGAAGTCGAGCCACTCCTTGTCACTCCACCTCTCGAGCACGGTGCCCGCGTAGTGGTTCGGATCGAGGCCCGCGGCGATCGCCAGCTGGTCCCCGGCGACCACGGCTTCGAGATCGACCTCGGTCTCCCATGGCAGGTCCGTGGTCGCGTTCCACTGGCCGGTCTTGCCCTTCTCGTAGAGCTTGCGCAACTGCGGCCGAGCGAGCGAGTAGTCCCACGTGAACAGCGCGTCGGCATTGTCGGCGACGGCGTGGATGACCTCGTCGACGTCGGTGTTGGTGATGGCGAGGATCGCCTCGATGTCGTTGATGTCGGCGCGGCCGATGATCTCGTCGTTCTCGCGGTGGATGATGGACACGGATAGCTCCTGTTCAGGATGTCACGGGTTGCAGGTACGGGCGGATGAGTGGCCGGACAAACGCCCGCGCCGAGGCCTCGTCAGCGAGGTCGACGGTGTCGCTCGGGGCGAGGAAGTAGCTGATCGTGAGCCGGGCGAGGATGTCGATGACGGCACGCGACGTGGCCAGATCGAGATACGGCTCGGCGAGTGGGGCGATGAACGCGTTGGCGAAGCGGATGATCCGCGGCACGCCCTCGACCGTGAGCTCGCCGAGCATCTGTCCCGGCTCGGAGGCCAGCCTCAGCGCGAGGTGGTCGTCGGCGCGCAGCTCGCGGGTGGCCGCGACGACCGTGCGCACGAGCAGCTCCTCCAGCGAGTCGGCGCCCTCGACGCGGGCCCGCAGCTCCTCGAAGAACTCCTCCAGCTCGCGCACACGCAGAGCCTCGAACAGGACGTCCTTGCCGCCCGGGAACATGCGGTAGATCGTCGCCCGGGACACGCCGGCCTCGGTGGCGATGTCGTCGACCGTGACCTTGGTGACCCCCCACTTCTGGCAGCAGCGATCGGCGGCGTCGAGGACGCGGTCGACGAGCGAGATCGACTCACCTCGACCAGTTTCCATCCTGAGACACTAAGACATCAATCGTCTCACTGTCAAGGGGTGATGAGAGCTATCGGCCGGCACGAACGCACTACCGACCACCTCGGTTCCCGTGATCGTGACCTCCGACATCGCGCCAGGCATCGGACCCTCCAACATCGTCGCCGTCGTGCGCCGCGGCGCCTCGTCGACCGCACCCGAGGCCGGCTCCTTCGGAGCGGGGGAGGTCAGTGTGCCGGTCCACGGCCCTCGGAGGTCGTCATGCACCTCAACGTCGAGCTCCTGATGGTCGTCGTGGACGGAGATCCTGATCGTCGGCATGAGCCGTGATAGTCGCGCGAACGCCAGCCGTGAGCGACGGCCTGTGAAACATCGTGAAACATCCCCAAACGCCCGCCTACCAGGAGTTTCGATGGATGGCCTCGGCCCGCCGACACCCTCGTGACAGGGTGCTCCAATGCAGACGGCGATCGCGTACATCGACGGGTTCAACTTCTACCACGGTGCCGTCAGGACTGAGCCTACGCTCAAGTGGGCCGACTACCGGGCGCTGTGCCAAGCCCTGCTCGTCGACCATCGGCTGCTCGTCGTGCGGCACTACACGGCCCGTGTCACCGACCGGCCAACCGATCCTCATCAAAGCCAGCGACAAGACGTGTACCTCCGCGCGCTGGCCGCGCACGGCGGCGTCGAGATCGTGTACGGCCAGTTCCGCACCCGCAGCAAACGCGTCCGCACCACCAAGGGCGAATGGGTGTGGGCGGAGGTCACCGAGGAGAAGGGTTCGGATGTCAACCTCGCCAGCGACCTCGTGTGGGACGCCAGCCACGACGCGATGGACTGCGCTCTCGTCGTCTCCAACGACTTCGACCTTCAGCGGCCAATCGACCGAGCAATCGAAGCCGGCGTCGAGGTCATCGTCGTCAACCCGCATCGCAAGGGCGGCCAGCGACCGGCTGTAAACGGCTCGGCCACGCGCAACCTGCGCCGCCACCACCTCCGAGACAGCCAACTTCCGAACCCGGTCACCGGACCGGACGGTCGTCCGATCCACCGCCCGATCGAGTGGTCGTAACACGCAGAGGCCCCCACCGAAGTGAGGGCCTCGCAGCCGCACCCCCGAAGAAGTGCGGTCGGTATGCCCGCATCATAGGCAGCCGGTGTCACGACGACGCGAGCATGCGTCAGCCGTCATACCGTGCGCCGCCGCGGGCGCGGATCGATGCCCTTCGCCGTGACCGCCACGCTCAACGCAACCTCCGGACCGATGTGTTCTGGGAGCGGACAGTATCTATATGAGCAAGAGGGCCGGCGCACCGGGGGGCGTCGCGCCCACTGCGTCGCCAGCGACGTTCGCCGGCCGGCATCGGGAGCGACACGGCCACCGCCAGCACCCGAGGGAGGCACGAGCAGTCACCATCCGGCCGCGACGTCGCGGCCATCGGAGACGTCGCCTGCTCGGCCACACCGTGATGTCTCCGGCGCGTCTCCGCACCGGCTCCGGCTCGGACCGTCCCCACCCGAGTGCGTGGCCCGAGCGGTGGACCCGCGCCCCGCTCCCGCGCTGCGGGACTCCTGCTCCCGGCGACTCAGGGAGCCGCTAATGGCCCGCAAGAACCTCCCGTATGACATCCGCAAGCTGCCCTCGGGCCGCTACCTCATGCGCTGGCACCAGGACGGCCGGCAGCCGTCACGCACGTTCGACACCTACGCCGAGGCAAAGACCTTCTGGACGACGATGGCGGCGGACACGGCCCGCGGCACGTGGATCGACCCCGCAGACGCGGCGACGACCTTCCGCGAGTAAGCCGAGCAGTGGCCGCCAGCCGCGTCGGAGCGGCGAGCACGAACGAGCTGATCGAGATCCACCTGCGCCGTCATCTTCATCCCCGCATCGGCGACGTGCCGCTCGGGAAGCTCCGCCCGATCCAGGTGCAGAACGTCATCGCCGCGCTGACCGAGACGCATGCCGCCTCGACCGTCCACACGATCGCCCAGCATCTCGCGCAAGTGCTCAACGGCGCAGTCAACGACGGCCTACTCGTGCGAAGCCCGGCCAAGGGCCTCAAGCTGCCTCGGGCCGACGCCGCGGAGATCGTCATCCCGACGCCCGAGCGGGTGCACACGATCGCCGCCCACATCGAGCCTAGGTACCGCGCCCTCGTCGCCGTCGGTGCCGGACTCGGGCTGCGGCAGGGTGAGGCGTTTGGCCTCTCGCTCGACCGCGTGGGCTTCCTGCGCCGGACCGTGCGGATCGAGCGGCACCTCAAGCGCGCTCGGCGCCAACCGCTCGGGCTCGGTGACGTCAAGACCCGCGGCTCGACCCGCTCGGTCCCGCTGCCCGAGAACGTCGCCCACGAACTCGCCCAGCACATCGCAGCGTTCCCGAACGACGACCCCGACGGACTCCTGTTCGTGACGCCATCGGGCGTCCGGCTCCGGGCGACAACGTGGAACCGCAAGGCATGGAAGCCGGCCGTTGCGGGCCGCGGGAACCGACATCGGCTTCCACGCGCTGCGCCACCTCTAGCCTCGGCCTTGATCCGCAAGAACCTCGCCCCGGCGGTCATCGCGCGGCGGATGGCAACAGCGCGGAGGAGGTGCACCGCACTTACGCCCACCTCTGGCGCGACGACGAGCGCACACGGGAGGCGATCGACGAGGCGCTCGCGATCTGATGTGCAACGTCCGTGCAATGCCTGACGCTGCGTCCTGTCGTCTGCGCTGATCAGCCCTGGTCAGGTCGCGAAACGGTCCCGGAGCGTCTTCTTGGAGAACTTGCCGACGCTGGTCTTGGGCACCTCGTCGATGAACTCGACGTCGTCGGGGAGCTGCCACTTGGCGACCTTGGTGGCCAGGAAGTCGATGACCTCCTGCTTCGACAACTGCGCGCCCGGCTCGAGCACGACGCACGCCAGCGGCCGCTCGCCCCACTTGTCGTCCGGGACGCCGATCA
>JBIOUO010000381.1:0-4939 GCA_044867195.1 Ilumatobacteraceae bacterium | reverse complement strand
GACTCGGCGGTTGCTACCGTCGCCCGGGCTGGCGGGGATTGCTCAAGCCGGCGGGTCCGGGGGTTGTCGTGCCGCGGTTCCGGGGCGATGTCGAGCTTGCCCCGCTGAGCGCCTGGCCGTCCGAGATGGGCAGCAACCGCTGACGGCGGATCGCTCGACCAGCAGCCACCTCGGCACGCGCCAAGATGTCGGGGTGCAAGAGGTCGAGGTCAAAGCGCGCCCCGTCGACCAGCTGGCGAGCATCCTCAGTCCCGAACGGTCCCGAACCTTTGCCGAGGCGGGTCGACGCGCGCGGGCCACGTTCGGCGACCGCACGATCTGGCACGTCAACGCGACCGCCCATGGAGGAGGCGTCGCCGAGATGTTGCAGACGATGCTCGCCTACGGCCGCGGGGCGAGCATCGACAACCGGTGGCTCGTGCTCGACGGCGACCCCGAGTTCTTCACGATCACCAAGCGCTTGCACAACCGGCTCCACGGCGACCCTGGTGATGGCGGGCCGCTCGGCCCGGACGAGCACGCGTGCTACGAGCGAGTGCTGGCCAGCAACCTGGCCGAGATGGTGCCGCGGGTGAGCGAGCGCGACATCGTGGTCCTCCACGACCCCCAGACGGCAGGCATGGTCGACGGCATCCGCGCCACCAGGGCCCGCGTGGCGTGGCGCTGCCACATCGGGCGCGACTCGAGCAACGAGCACACCGACATCGGCTGGGCGTTCCTCCAGCCGTACATCCAGCGCGCCGACGCCTTCATCTTCTCGCGGAAGGAGTACGCGCCGGACTGGGTGGGCAACGACCGCGTCGTCGTCATCCCGCCGTCGATCGACCCGTTCTCGGCGAAGAACCGCGATCTCGATCCGTCGACGGTCGGCGCGGTGCTGGCCACAGCGGGCCTGGTCGATGGCACGCCCGCCGCCGACCCGATCCGCTTCGAACGGCGCGACGGAGGGGCGGGCATGATCCGGCGCCACACCGGCTTGATCGCCGATGGTGACCCGCCGCCCCGGGACGTCCGGGTCGTGCTGCAGGTCAGCCGGTGGGACCGGCTCAAGGACATGGCCGGTGTCGTGACGGCGTTCGTCACGATGGTCTCCGATCTCCACGACGGTGCCGACGACGCCCACCTCATGCTCGTCGGTCCGGACGTGTCGGGGGTGTCCGATGACCCCGAAGGGGCGGACGTGCTCGCCGAGTGCCGGGCGCAGTGGGCGGGCCTGCCCCCGGCTGTGCGGCGGCGCGTCCACCTCGCCTGCCTTCCGATGGACGACGCCGACGAGAACGCGATCATGGTCAACGCGTTGCAGCGTCACGCTTACGTGGTGGTGCAGAAGAGCCTCGTCGAGGGCTTCGGGTTGACCGTCACCGAGGCGATGTGGAAGGCACGCCCGATCATCGCCAGCCGCGTCGGTGGAATCCAGGACCAGATCGTCCACGACCGCGACGGCCTGCTGGTCGATCCGTACGATCTCGACGCCGCCGCCGCGGCGATGGCACGCGTCCTGCGCGACGGCGACCTCGCCACCCGACTCGGCACCGCCGGGCGGGCCCACGTGCAGGAGCAGTTCCTCGGCGACCGCCATCTCGGCCAGTACGTCGTGCTGTTCACCGAGCTGGTCTCATGAGCGCGCCGGTAACCGACCAGCAGCACGGCCGGCCGCCACTGGCACGCGTCGCGGTCGTCGGGGGTGGCGCCTGGGGCACCACGCTGAGCGCCCTCGCGTCGGCGCACGGCCCGACTGCCCTCTGGGCTCGCGAGCCGGACGTCGTCACGTCGATGCGCGCCGACCACGAGAACACGCTGTTCCTACCCGGTGTCCACCTGCCGGCGGAGATCCAGGCGACCAACGACCTGCAGGAGGCGCTCGCCGGCGCCGATCTGGTCGTGATGGCCATCCCGGCCCAGCACGTGCGTGAGTCGATGACCCACGCGGGAGCCTGGATCGCGCCCAGCTCGCTGGTCGTGAGCGTGACGAAGGGGATCGAAGTGCACTCCACCAAACGGATGACCGAGGTCCTCACCGAGGTCCTTCCGCACCTCGATCCGCGCGACATCGGTGTGCTGGCCGGACCGAACCTCGCTCGCGAGGTGGTTGACGGGCATCCGTCGGCGACGACGGTGGCGTTCACCGACCTCGCCGCCGCGGCGGTCGTCCAGCGACGGCTGAACGGCCCGACGTTCCGCGTCTACACCAGCACCGACGTCGTCGGCTGCGAGATCGGCGGCGCCGTCAAGAACGTGATCGCCATCGCCGCTGGTGTCGCATCGGGACTCGGCTGCGGGATGAACACGATGGCCGCGCTCGTCACCCGCGGCCTGGCCGAGCTCACCCGCCTCGGGGTGGCGCTGGGTGGCGACCCGCTGACGTTCCTCGGGCTGGCCGGCAACGGGGACCTGATCGCCACCTGCGGCAGCCCGCTCAGCCGCAATCACCGCGTCGGCCATGAGCTGGCCGCGGGAGCGACTCTCGCCGAGGTCCTCGCCGGCATGACGTCGGTGGCCGAGGGCGTCACGACAGCGCCCGCCATCGTCGAGCTCGCCCACCGCCACGACGTGGAGATGCCGATCTCGGAGACCGTCGTCGCCCTCCTCGACGGCCGGATCGGCGCTCGCGACGCGATCACGGCCCTCATGAGCCGGGAGCTGAAGACCGAGCTGCACGGCCTGCAGGGCGCCCCGACGTTCACCTCACCCGTCTGAGGTCAACGCCCCGCACTGACCACGGCTTCTGCGTGAGCGATCAGTCACGAATCGTGCATGATCGCTCACGCAGAACGGCTGGACGAGCTTCTTCACAGGCTGAGCGACGGGCGGGACAGCGGAGGCGGGCCGTCGCCGTGGCCGAGCCCGAAATGCTCCGGCGGCGTCGACCACGAGTGCAGGACCCGCCGGTAGTTCGCCCGCTCGAAGGCCGCCGGGTCGTCGGCGGTGGCGTAGGAGACCGAGCCGCGGAGCTGGTTGACCGACTCGTACTCGTGCTCGTCCATCCACGCCACCAGCTCCTCCTCGACGGTCCGCACGTGGGCGGAGCCGTGGCGCAGGACGGCCGACGTCATCATCGCCACGTCGGCGCCCACGAGCAGCGCCTTGGCGACGTCGGCTCCGGACGAGACCCCGCTCGTGGCGGCCAGGCTGGCCGTCACCAGCGGGCGGAGGATGGCGATCCAGCGCAGCGGGAGGCGCAGCTCCCACGGCGACGACAGCTCGAGGCGGGGCACGATCTCGAGCGTCTCGACGTCGAGGTCGGGCTGGTAGAAGCGGTTGAACACGACCAGCCCATCGGCTCCGGCCTCGGCCACTCGAACCGCGAAGTTGGCCATCGCCGAGTAGAACGGCGACAGCTTGACGGCCACGGGAAGGTCGACCGCGCCTACCACATCGGTGATGAGGGCCAGGTCGTCGTCCTCCACCTGGGCGGCGCTACGAGTCGGGTCGGCGGCGACTCGGTAGACGTTCAGCTCGAGGGCGTCGGCGCCGGCGTCGGCGAGCTGGCGAGCGTAGCGAGACCACCCGGTCGGCGAGAAGGCGTTTAGGCTGGCGATCACGGGCACGGGCACCCGTTGCTTGGTGCGTTCGAGGTTGCCCAGGTAGCGGTCGAACGCACTCGGGAACGGGGGGAGGTCCGGGAAGTAGTCGAGCGCCTCGGCGAAGTGCTCGGCGCCGGCCTCCAGCGCGGCGGCGAGCTCGAGCTCGTCGTGGACGATCTCCTCCTCGAACAGCGACGGGAGCACGAGCGCCCCCGCCCCGGCGTCGACGAGGCGGGCCGCGTCGTCGGGCTCGCCGGTCAGCGGGCCGGCCGAGGCGATGATGGGTGAACGCAGGCTGTAACCGAGATACGTGGTGTCGAGCGCGGGCATCGTCAGACCTCCTCGTCGTCGTCCTCGACCGGTTCCGCGCCGGGGCCCGGCGAGTGCCGAGCGACGGTGCGCTCCATCGTCCCCAGCTGGCTGTAGTAGCGCCACCGCTCGTCGACGTCAGCCTGGGCCAGGGCGAGGAGATGCTGGGCCCGATCGGGGTGGGTGCGGGCGAGCACGGCGAAGCGGGCCTCCGAGGCGATGAACTCGGCGACCGGGATCGACGGCGCCTTGGAGTCGAGCTTGAACGGGATGCCGTGCTCGGCATCGCTGGGCTGGAAGCGGTACAGCGGCCAGTAGCCGGACTTCACGGCGTCCTTCTGGTGGGTCATCGACTTCGACATGTCGAGCCCGTGGGCGATGCACGTCGAGTAGGCGATGATCAGCGACGGTCCGGGCCAGGCGTCGGCCTCCAGCAGTGCCTTGGTCGTCTGCAGGTCGTTGGCGCCGATGGCGACCTCGGCGACGTAGACGTTGCCGTACGCCCGGGCGATCGCGCCGAGATCCTTCTTCGCGCTCGCCTTGCCGGCGGCGGCGAACTTGGCCACCGCGCCGCGCGACGTCGCCTTCGACGCCTGGCCGCCGGTGTTGGAGTAGACCTCCGTGTCGAGCACCAGGATGTTGACGTTGCGTCCCGACGACAGGACGTGGTCGACGCCGCCGAAGCCGATGTCGTAGGCCCAGCCGTCCCCGCCGATGATCCACACCCCCTTGCGGGTCAGGCTGCCGGCCAGCGCCAGCAGGTGGCGGGCGGCACCAGCCGTGTCGCCGCCGCCCTCCGCGAGTGGCGCGAGCGCGCTGCGTAGCGCGTCAACGCGCTCGCGCTGGGCGCGGATCCCCGGCTCGGACTCCTGGTCGGCTGTCAGGATCGACTGCACGAGGTCGCCAAGCTCCGGCCCGCCGGCGCCGGCGACCTGCTCCAGCAACCGGTTGGCAAGCGCGGTCTGGGCCTCAAGGCCGAGACGGAGGCCGAGCCCGAATTCGGCGTTGTCCTCGAACAGCGAGTTGCTCCATGCCGGGCCGCGCCCCTCGGCGTTGGCCGTCCACGGCGTGGTCGGCAGGTTGCCGCCGTAGATCGACGAGCAGCC
>JBIOUO010000380.1:0-2276 GCA_044867195.1 Ilumatobacteraceae bacterium | reverse complement strand
GTCGCGACGACATCCAGCGGCTGATCCGTTGGAGTGTTTCCGCCGATGGAGTGTTTGCCGGGGGTCCCCCATGCCGGAAACACTCCGACGGAGCAAACACTCCAACGGGACAGCGGTCAGAGCGGGGTGACGAGGTCCTCGAAGCGGACCGATTCGGCGACCTCCAGCTGGTTGTAGCGGCAGCTCTCGGGTGTCCGGTCGGGGCGCCAGCGGACGAACGACACGCCGTGACGGAAGCGCCGCTTCTCCAGCTGCCCGAACGTCACCTCGGCCACCCGCTCGACCCGGATCGGCACCCACGACAGGTCCTTGCCGGCGTTCCAGCGGCTCGTCGCGCCGGGCTTGCGGGCCTGATCGTTGTGCTGCCACTCGGCCCAGTCGCGCCAGGGGTGGTCGGCCATCGCGTCGTGAGTGAGCGGCTCCAGCTCGGCCAGCAGCTCGGCGCGGAAGCGCACCGGGAACGACGCCGCCACACCGACGTGCTGCAATCGATCCTGGTCGTCGTACAGCCCGAGCAGCAGCGACCCGACGCCGTTGCCGTCCTTGTGGATGCGGTAGCCGGCGACGGCGCAGTCCGCGGTGCGCTCGTGCTTGACCTTCACCAGTGCCCGCTTGTCGGGCTGGTACGGCTCGTCCAGCCGCTTGGCGACAACGCCGTCGAGCCCCGCACCCTCGAAGCGCCCGAACCAATCCGCGGCGATGGCCGGATCGGTGCTCGCCGGCGTCAGGTGCACCGGCGGCTCCGGGCGCACGACGCGCACCAGCTCGGCCCGGCGCGCGGCCAGCGGGACGTCGAGCAGCACGTCGTCGCCGAGCGCGAGCAGGTCGAACGCCACGAACGACGCCGGTGTCTCCGCCGCCAACCGCCGGACACGGGACTCGGCGGGGTGGATGCGCTGCAGCAGGGCGTCGAAGTCGAGCCCGTGACCATCGCGGTCGGCGACGACGATCTCGCCGTCGACGACGCAGCGGTCCGGGAGGCTGGCGAGCAGCGGCTCGATCAGCTCGGGGAAGTAACGCGTGAACGGCCGCTCGTTGCGGCTCGCCAGCTCGATGTCGTCACCGTCGCGGAACACGATGCATCGGAAGCCGTCCCACTTCGGCTCGAACAGCCAACCGTCACCCTCGGGGATCGTCCGCGCCAGCTTGGCGAGCATCGGCTTGAACGGGGGCTGCAGCGGCAAGGCCATCTCCCGCATCTTGGCGGATCGGGAACCGCGGCGAGCGGGCAGGCGTCTGAGCCGATGCACGACCCGATCAGGAGGACCACAGGTGACGTCGACATCGACACGTTGGAAGGTGGCGCTCGCCGCCGCGGCCGGGGCCGGCGTAGCAGCCGTCGCCGTGATCGCCCTCTCGAGCCGGGCCAGCGAGCCAGGCTCGGCGTCTCCCGTCGACACCACGCCGACGACCGTGCCGACGACCCTGCCGAGCGGCGACACGGGTGGCACAGGAAGCACGGGCACCACGGACGGCCGCACGATCACCGTCACCGGCCATGGGACGGTGTCGGTCGTCCCCGACACCGCCGACCTGTCGGCCGGCGTGCAGGCAAGGGCCGCCACCGCGACCGCCGCCCTCGACCAGCTGTCGACGGGATCGCAGGCGCTGATCGACACGTTGACGGGGCTCGGCATCGCCGAGGAGGACATCCAGACGTCAGGGCTCAGCCTGTGGCCGACGTACGACAACAACGGCCAAGAGATCACCGGCTACCAGGCGTCGACGAACGTCACGGCGACGGTGCACGACGTGTCGCAGGTCGGCACGGTCGTCGACGCGCTGAAGGGCTTCGTCGGCGAGAACCTGACGCTGAGCGGGATCTCGTTCTCCTACGACGACCCCGAGCAGGTGCTGGGCGAGGCTCGCGCCAACGCGTTCGCCAACGCCAAGGTGCGCGCCGAGCAGTACGCGGCGGCGGCAGGAACCTCCGTCGGCGCTGTCGTCAAGATCATCGAGGGCTCGGTGTCGGACCCGATCCTGTTGCGCACGGCAGGGACCATGCCCGCAGCGGAGGACGCCAGCCTGGCCGTAGCGCCCGGCTCGCAGGACCTGTCCGCCGACGTCACGGTCGTCTTCGAGATGTCCTGACCGTCAGGTGGGACTACGGTCCCGGCCATGGCCGAGCGTCCGGAGATCCCGCCGTGGCGCCAGGGCTTCGACGCCGTCGAGCGCCAGCTCGCCCCCCGGCTCGAGGCTCTCGTGCGCAGTGAGCAGTTCGCTGTCGTCGTCGGGCTGACGGCACGCGTCCAGCGCGCCGTCGAGGAGGAGATGGC
>JBIOUO010000379.1:0-9874 GCA_044867195.1 Ilumatobacteraceae bacterium | reverse complement strand
ATGGGCGGAGCTGCCGCGACATGATGGGGCGGTGGCGATGCTCGACCGGTTGTCGCAGGCGGTCCGCCGCCACGTCGGCGACCTCGAGCCACGGCTGTCGCTGGCGCTGGCCGTCAACGCCGCCCTGCCGCCATACTCGCTGGGCGCGTTGCGGCTGCGCGTCCTGCGCCTCGGGGGGCTGCGGATCGGCGACGGCGCCGGCATCGGGGGCCGGATCTGGGTCGCCGGCGGGCAGCGCCCGGCGTCGCGCCTTCTGATCGGCCGCCGCTGCTTCGTCAACGACGGGTGCCGGTTCGACGCCAACGCCCTGATCACGATCGGCGACGACGCCTACCTCGCCCATGAGGTGGCGGTGCTCACGGCGAGCCACGACCTGGGTGAGGGCGACCGCCGCGCCGGCGCCGTCCGCGCCGAACCGGTGTCGATCGGCGAAGGAGCGTGGATCGGGGCGCGGGCCACGATCCTCGGCGGGGTGGCGATCGGCGCCGGGAGCATCGTCGCCGCCGGGGCGGTCGTCAACCGGTCGGTGCCGCCGAGCACGGTCGTGGGAGGCGTGCCTGCCAAGGAGATCACGACACTCGACTGACGTGCCACCGACTCGTCTACGGTGCACTTGCGTGGACCTCGGGATCGCGGGCAAGCGTGCCGCCGTCGCCGCCGCGTCGAGCGGGTTGGGTTTGGGCTCGGCCAAGGCGCTGGCGGCCGAAGGCGCGTTCGTCGCCATCTGCGGCCGTGACCGGGCACGCGTGGAGGCGGCGGCGGCCACCATCGGCGAGGGGTGCGTGCCGCTCGTGTGCGACGTGAGCGGGTCCGCCGGCGGCCAGGAGTTCGTCGAGGCGGCGACCGGAGCGCTCGGTGGCGTCGACATCCTCGTGACCAACGCGGGCGGCCCGCCGCCAGGCACGTTCGCCTCGACCGAGGTCGAGTCATATCCGGCGGCGCTCGAGCTCAACCTGCTGTCGGTCGTGGCGATGTGCAAAGCCGCGGTGCCGGCGATGCAGACCCAGGGCTGGGGGCGGGTGGTGGCGATCACGTCGCTCGCCGTGCGCCAGCCGATGGCCAACCTGATCCTCTCCAACACGGCCCGCGCCGGGGCGACCGGGTTCCTGAAGACGCTCGCTCGGGAGGTCGCCGGCGACGGTGTGACCGTCAACTCCGTGCAACCGGGGCTGCACTGGACGAAGCGGGTCGAGAGCCTGTACCCGGGCGGCCGGGGGAACGAGCGGATGGGCGACGCCGACGACTTCGGGGCGGTTGTGGCCTTCCTGTGCAGCGAGCAGGCCAAGTTCCTGACCGGCGCCCAGATCCACGTCGACGGCGGCTCCTACCAGGCGCTGCTGTGACGTAGCGCGTCACTCGATCAGCAGCAGCTCGACGTCATAGGCCGTGAAGGCCCGATCGGCTGTGAGGATCGGGACGCCGAGCGTTCGGGCCTGGGCGATCAGCAAGCGGTCGAACGGGTCACGGTGGTGCAGCGGGAGGTCGGCGACTCCGAGCACATGTTCGAGTTCGATTCCAACGCTCGTCACCGCAAGCCTGCGGATGCCCTCGGGGACGTAGCGCGCGGGGTGCTGAGGGAGTGGCAGCTTCTTGGTCGCCCACTTGATGGCGATCTCCCACGAGGACGCCACCGAGAGCAGGCGTCGATTGCCTGCGTCTGCTACCAGGCCACGATGCGCACCGAGGCGATCCGGCGCGATCCCGGTCCAGATGAATGCGTTCGTGTCGAGGAGAATCCTCACGTTGGTCGGTCGGGAAAGACCGGGCCGTTGTAGAAGAGGTCGAGCCACTCCTCATCCATCGGGTCGTCGAAGTCATCGGGCAGTTCGAAAGCCCCGCGATCCCATCCGAGCTCGGGACGCCGCGGCGAGCCCGCAGGTACCAATCGGGCCACCACGAGCCCGCGACGGGCGATTTCGATCTCCTCGCCGGCCTCGACCCGTTCGAGCAGCTTCGACAAGTGCGTCTTCGCCTCGTGTACCCCGACCACGGCAGACTTGGTCACACGACTAAGTCTACGCTGTCATCAGCCGCTGGCGGCCTCCAGCGCCCGGCGGGTGAGGACCTTGGCCAGGTGGGTGCGGTACTCGACGCTGGCGTTGAGGTCCGCTTGCGGGTCGGCCTCGGCCACGGCTTGCTCGGCGGCGTCGTCGATCGAGGCACCGCCGGCGAGCGCGGCGGCGACGCTGGTCGCGAGGATCGGCGTCGATCCCATGTTGACCAGCCCGACGCCGGCCTGCCCGTCGCGCCGCCATGCCGCGACGCCGACGATCGCCCAGTCCTGGGCCCGCCGGTTGAACTTCTGGAAGCCCCAGCCGGCGCCCTGCATCTTGGGCACCCGGATCTCGGTCAGCAGCTCGTCGTCGGCGAGGGCGCTGGTGAGGAAGCTCTCGTAGAAGTCGGCCGCGGCAATCTCCCGCGTGCCGTTCGACCCCTGCGCCACGTAGGTCGCCCCGAGCGCCAGCGTCGTCGCCGGCAGGTCCGAGGCCGGGTCGGCGTGGGCAATCGACCCGCCGATCGTGCCGCGATGGCGGACCTGTGGGTCGCCGACGTGGCTCGCCGCGTGGGCCAGTAGCGGCGCGTGCTCGGCCAGGACGTCGGACGTCTCGACGTCGCGGTGGCGGGTCAGGGCTCCGATGGCGATGTGGTCGCCGGCGTCGCGGATGTACGACAGGTCGCTCAGTCGGCCGATGTCGATGAGCACGCTCGGCTGGGCGAGGCGCAGCTTCATCAACGGCAGCAGGCTGTGCCCCCCGGCGAGCAGCTTGGCGTCGTCGCCGTGCTCGCCGAGCAGGCTGATCGCCTCCTCGGCAGAGCCGGCGCGGACGTAGTCGAACGCGGCGGGGATCATGACTGGCCTCCTTGGGCGGCACGGATCACGTTGAACACGTGAAGCGGGCTGGCGGGCATCGGGACGTCGCGCACACCGAGCCCGGCGAGGGCGTCGACGATGGCGTTGATCACGGCCGGCGCGGCGCCGATCGTGCCTGCCTCGCCGACGCCCTTGACGCCGAGCTGGTTCGTCGGCGACGGGGTGACGGTGTGGTCGAGCGTGATCGCCGGGACGTCGCTGGCCGCCGGCACGAGGTAGTCGGCCATCGTGCTCGTCTTCAGGTTGCCGTCGGAGTCGTAGACCGCCTCCTCGAACAGCGCCTGGGCGAGCCCTTGGACCACGCCACCGTGGACCTGGCCATCGACGATCAGCGGGTTGACCTGCACGCCGCAGTCGTCGACCGCGGCGTACTGCAGCACGTCGACGCCGCCGGTCTCGGTGTCGACCTCGACGACGCACATGTGGGTGCCGAACGGCCACGAGAAGTTCGGTGGGTCGTAGGTGACCGACGCCTCGAGGTTGGGCTCGAGGCCGTCGGGGAGGTTGTGGGCGCTGAACGCCTCCCACGCGATCCCGGCCAGCGGCATCGTCTTGTCCGGCGAGCCCTTGACGGTGAATGCGCCGCCGGCGAACTCGAGGTCGTCGGCGCTCGCCTCGAGCTGGTGGGCGGCGATCTGGGCGGCCTTGTCGATCACCTTGTCGCAGGCCATGGCGATGGCGACGCCGCCCACGGGCAGCGACCGCGACCCGTAGGTGTCGAGGCCGATCGGGGAGATCGCGGTATCGCTGTGCAGCACGTCGACGTCGTCGGGGCTGATACCGAGCTTGTCGGCGACGATCATCGACCACGCCGTCTCGTGGCCCTGGCCGTGCGGCGCGGTGCCGGTGACGACCTGCACCTTCGACGTCGGCAGGACGCGGACCGTGGCCGCCTCCCAGCCCCCGGCGGCATAGCTCAGCGATGCCAGAACCCGCGACGGCGCGAGCCCGCACATCTCGAAGTACGACGAGACACCGATGCCGAGCCGCTTCGTCGCCCCCGCGACGTTCTGCGTGCGTTGCCGCTCGCGCAGGGCGTCGTAGCCGACCAGCCCGGCGGCCTTCGTCGCCGCCGCGTCGTGGTCGCCGGAGTCGTAGGTCAGGCCACTCCAGGCCGTGTATGGGTAGGCGTCCGTGGCGATGAAGTTGCGCCGCCGCAGCTCCAGCGGGTCGACGCCGACCTTGGCGGCGAGGGCATCCATCGCCCGCTCGATGGCGTACGTCGCCTCGGGGCGTCCGGCGCCGCGGTAGGCGTCGGTCGGCGTCATCGTCGTGAACACCGACGTGCACTCGAAGTCGTACGCCGCCGGCAGGTCGTAGACGCCGGCGTAGAGGAACGCCCCCAGCAGCGGGATGCCCGGCGTGACGAGCTGGAGGTAGGCGCCCATGTCGCACAGCAGCCGGACCCGCAGCGCGGTCAGCTTGCCGTCGGCGTCGGCCGCCAGCTCGATGCGCTGGATCTGACCGCGGCCCTGGATCGTCGCCTGCGCGTTCTCGGTTCGCGACTCGGTCCAGCGCACCGGGACGTGGTGGCGCCTGGCCAGCGCCATGCACAGCAGCTCCTCGGCGTAGACGTTGAGCTTGGAGCCGAAGCCACCGCCGACGGCCGGGGCGACGACGCGGACCTGGTGCTCGGGGATGCCGAGCGTCACCGCCGTCATCAGCTTGAGGATGTGCGGGATCTGCGTGGCCGAGTAAAGCGTGATGTCGCCCCCGAACGGCTGGGGCACGGCGACGACCGCCCGCGGCTCCATCGCCATCGGGATCAGCCGCTGCTGCACGTAGCGCTCGCTGACGGTGAACGCGGCATCGCGGAAGGCCTGGTCGACCTGCCCGTCGCTGCCCTCGACCTTGAGCGCCCACGTGTAGCTCTTGTTCGTGCCGAGGTCGTCGTGGATCACGACCCGGTCGGCCAGGGCATCGTCGAGGTCGGTCACCGCGGGGAGCGGGTCGTAGTCGACCTCCACTGCCTCGACGGCGTCGCGCGCCTCGGACTCGCTGCGCGCCAGCACCGCCGCCACGCCGTCTCCGACGTAGCAGACCTTGGCGGTCGCCAGCGGGTGGTGCGGCGGGTTCTTCATGTCCGCGGTGACGGGCCAGGCGCACGGCATCGGCGCCGCCCAGGCGTCGGCGAGATCCCCGCCCGTGTAGATGGCGACCACGCCGGGCAGCGCCGCTGCGGCGGTGGTGTCGATGCGCGTGATCCGGGCGTGGGCGTAGGGGCTGCGCACGAGGGCGAGGTGGAGCGCGCCGGGCACGCTGAGGTCGCCCGTGAACTTCGACTCGCCGGTCAGCAGCGCCGGGTCCTCACGGCGCAGGAGTCGTTGGCCGATCACGCCGGCGGTGGCCGGCGCATCCTCGGTGACGGTCATCGCCGCCGCCGCTCAGGCGTCGGCGGCGGCGAGCACCGCCTTGACGATGTTGTGGTAGCCGGTGCAGCGGCAGAGGTTGCCTTCGAGGCCGATGCGCACCTCCCGCTCGGACGGGTGCGGGTTCTCCTCGAGCAGGCTCGTGGCTGCCATCACCATGCCCGGCGTGCAGTATCCGCACTGCAGGCCGTGGTTCTCCATGAACGCCCGCTGCATCGGGTGCAGCTCGCCGTCCGTGGCCAGCCCCTCGATCGTCGTGATGTCGGCGCCGTCGGCCTGTACGGCGAGCACCGTGCAGCTCTTCACCGACTCGCCGCCGATGTGGATCGTGCAGGCGCCGCACGACGACGTGTCGCAGCCGATGTTGGTGCCGGTCAAGCCGAGCTGCTCACGGATGTAGTGGACCAGCAACGTGCGTGGCTCCACATCATGGGTGTGCTGCACACCGTTGACTGTGACGCTGATCTCCACTGATTCGCCCCCCTTGCGCTCCGGAACGTCCCCTCCGGCCATCATGCCATGGCGGCAGCGACGGCCCGAACGGGGGCCGGCTACTCGTGCAGCTGTTGCGCCAAGTAGTTCTCGACGCCGATCTGGCGGATCGTCTCCTGCTGCGTCTCCAGCCAGTCGATGTGGTCCTCCTCCGAGACGAGGATGCCGGCGAGCAGGTCGCGGGTGCCGTTGTCGCCCTTGTCGACGGCGAGGGCGATGCCGCGGTTGAGGCGCTCGACCGCGGCGTACTCCAGCTCGGCGTCGAGCTGGAACTGCTCCGGCACCGTCTCTCCGACGCGGACGGGGAACAGGCGCTGCATGTTCGGCACGCCGTCGAAGTACAGGATCCGGTCGATGACGATGTCGGCGTGCTTCATCTCGTCGATCGACTCGGCCCGCCCGTGCTCGGCGAGGCGCAGGTAGCCCCAGTTCTCGCACATCTTGGCGTGGACGAAGTACTGGTTAATCGCCGTCAGCTCGGCGGTGAGCACCTCGTTGAGGATGTCGATGATCTCGGCGTCTCCCTGCATGGGGGGCCACCCTACGGCGGCGACCGCCGTCAGGAGGCGAACCGCAGGCGGCGACCAGGCGCGCCGACCGCGGTGGTCTGGGCGTGCTCGGCGAGCAGGGCGTCGATCGTGGCGTGACAGCCGTGGCAGCAGCTGCCGGCGAGGCAGCGCTCGGCGACCTCCTCGATCGTCGTCGCCCCGTGCTCGATCTCCCGCCTGACCCGGCGCTCGTTGACCCCGTGACACAGACACACCAGCGCCATGAGCTTCGTAAGGTACTCCTAACACCGACGGCGGACAACCCGGAGCGGTCGAGTCGTCGATCGTCAGGTGACGACGGCGGTGAAGTCGATCACCGCGAGCACGACGAGGAAGACGAGCACCGTGCCGCCGAGCGCGCCGTACCACCAGCGCTTGGGATGGTCGGCGCGCCAGAACCGGCGCATCGACATCACGATGCACACCATCGCGCCGATGTTGATGACCAATCCGATCGCCGGCCCGACGCCCTTGGCCAGCCCGATGGCCGGCAGCACGAACGGGAACACGATGTACATCAGCAGGCAGCGGAACGTGGCGACGATGAGTGACGTCTGGAACGCCTTGCGGGCGCCGGCCGCCGAACCTGGTGGGGCGTCGACCGGGAGGCGCAGGATCCGCCGCATCACGCGGTCGGCCGCCGTCCGCGTGGTGGGCTCGGCGCGCCGGCGACGCCGGGCGGGGGAGGTGGTGTCGATCCCGGTCGCCATGCGAGGCGTCACGCTAGAGGCTCCGTCCCGGCGTCGGAGCATCGCCCGAGCGCACCGTTGGAGTGTTTGCGCCGCTGGAGTGTTTGCGCAGGGGCCCACCCCGGCGAAACACTCCAACGGGGGAAACACTCCAACGGCGTCAGGCGCCCGCCGCGCGGATCGCTTGCCACACCCGCTCGGGGGTGGTCGGCATATCGATGTGCGTGACGCCGAGGTGGCTGACGGCGTCGATCACGGCCGACTGCACTGCCGGGGTCGAGCCGATCGTGCCCGACTCGCCGATGCCCTTGGCGCCGAGCGGGTTGACCGTCGTCGGTGTCTGCATCTCCACCAGCTCGAAGCTGGGCAGCTCGGCCGCGCTGATCATCGCGTAGTCGGCGAGGTTGGACGTGATCGGGTTGCCGTCGGCGTCGTAGCGGACCTCCTCCAGCAACGCCTGTGCCGCCCCCTGGGCCACGCCGCCGTGGATCTGGCCGTCGAGCAGCAGCGGGTTGATCACCCGCCCGGCGTCGTCGCACGCGATGTGGCGCACCAGGCGCACCTGCCCGGTCTCAGTGTCGACCTCCACCACGGCGACGTGGGCGCCGAACGGGAACGTCGGGCTCGACGCCTCGAACCGGGTGTCGATCGTCAGCGGATCGCCCTGCGACGAGGCGAGCGTCGCCACGTCGGCCCACGACTTCGACACCGCTGGCGTGCCGGCGACGTGGAACGTGCCGCTGTCGATGTCCAGCTCGATGTCGGCCTCGGCCGCCTCCAGCGCGGTGGCGGCGAGCGCCTTGGCCTTGGCGACCAGCTCGATCGCCGCCTTGTCGACGGCGGCCCCGCCCTGCTGCAGCGACCGCGACCCCATCGTGCCGCCGCCCGCCGGCACGCGGTCGGTGTCGCCCCACACGAGCTCGATCCGGTCCATCGGGATGCCGGTCTGGGCGCTGGCGATCATCGCCCACGCGGTCTGGTGCCCCTGGCCGTGCGGTGACGTGCCCGTGTAGATCGTCGCCCCTCCGCCGTCGTCGACCTCGATCTTCGCCGCTTCGCCCATCGGCGGGACGCCGCCGGTGATCTCCACATACGTGCTCACGCCGATGCCGAGCTGCACCGTGTCGCCCGCCTCCTGCCGCCGCGCCTGCTCGGCGCGGAGGTCGGCGTACCCCGCCGACTCGAGCACCCGGTCGAGCGCGCCGGCGTAGTCGCCGACGTCGTAGGTCTGGCCGACGACTGTGGTGTACGGCTGCTGGAACGGGGGGATCAGGTTCTTGCGCCGGAGCTCGGCCGGATCCATCCCGACCTCGCCGGCGAACAGGTCCATCGCCCGCTCGATCGCCGCTGTCGCCTCCGGTCGCCCGGCGCCGCGGTAGGCGACGGTCGGCGTGGTGTTGGTGACCACGGACGTCGTGCGGCACTCGATGTTGGGGATCGCGTACACGCCCGACGACATCGGCCGGGTCATGAACGGGGCGAGGATCGAACCCATGTCGGCGAACGCGCCGGAGTCCTGCAGCACGTGCAGGCGGTAGTGGGTCACGGTGCCGTCGCGGCGGCCGCCGATCGTGACCCGCTGTACCTGGGCCCGGCCATGGCCGAGCGCCACCATCGATTCGCTGCGCGTCTCCTGCCAGCGCACCGGGCGGTCGAGCCGTTTGCTGAGCACCCCGAGCAGGATCTCCTCCGGGTAGGTGCCGATCTTGGCCCCGAAGCCGCCGCCGACGTCGGGCGTGAGCACGCGCACCTGGTCCGCCTCGACCCCGTTGCCGGCGACGAACACGTCCTTGATGCCCTGGGCGTGCTGGGTCGACGCCCACTGGTGCAGCCGCCCGTCGATCCACGTCGCCGCCGAGCCGCGCACCTCCAGTGGGCAGGGGGCAACGCGCTGGTTGACGAACCGCCCCGTCACGGTGACCTCGCAGTCGGCGAACCACTCGTCGCCGGTCAGGTCCGGCAGGCCGAGGGCGGTGGAGTCGAACACCGTGTTGCCGCCCGCGGCCTCGTAGAGGTGCGTCGACGATGTCGCCGCCTCCTCGACGTCGACGAGGGCGTCGAGGACGTCGTAGTCCACGATCACGGCGTCGGCCGCGTCGGCCGCCTGCTCGCGCGTCTCGGCGACGACGGCGGCGACCGGCTCGCCGACGTAGCGCACGCGGTCGGAGGCGAGGAGGGTGCGGCTGACGGTCGGGTTGTACGGCGACGGCACCGGCTCCAGCCCGAGGTCGGCGGCGGTGAACACGCCGACCACGCCCGGCATCGCGGCGGCATCCGAGGAGTCGATCGACGTGATCGTGCCGTGGGCGACGGTCGATCGGACGTATGCGACGTGGAGCGCGCCCGCCAGTTCGGGCACGTCGTTGAGGTCGTCGAGATACCTCCCGCCCGAGGTCAGGAACTTCGGATCCTCCTTGCGGACCACGCGGTTGCCGAGGATGCTCCCAGGCACTAGTCACCCCCTGTTGTCCTGCCGTGACGGCGGGCGCCGCCTCGCCGGCACTGTAGCCATGGTGCTCCGCGCGACCGATTCGGAGGGGGCGGATCTCGGCCGCGGGCGTGCAACACTTCCGCCGTGGCCTGGCTGGTGAGCGACGCGCGGGTCCTGGCGTCGGCCGAGGTGGCCAGTGGCTGGCGCGACCGCCGCCGCGGCCTCCTGCGCCGGGACTCGCTCGAGGGGGCGCTGGTGCTGCGACCGTGCCGGTGGGTGCACACGATCGGGATGCGCTTCCCGCTCGATGTCGCCTATGTGGACCGCGACGGCAACGTCGTCAAGGCGGTGCGGATGCACCGCCACCGCGTCGGGATGCCGGTGACGAAGGCGACGTGGGTGATCGAGGCCGAGGCCGGTGCCTTCGAGCGCTGGGGCCTGTCGGCGGGCGACGTCGTGGAGCTGCGCGACGG
>JBIOUO010000378.1:0-5186 GCA_044867195.1 Ilumatobacteraceae bacterium | reverse complement strand
TCGAGGTCGTCGCCGAAGCGGGCCTCGGGCACGACCTGGTCCTCGGAGACCGACAGCACCTCGACGGCGCACTTCTTGAAACGACCGAACAGTTCCTGATCCACGATGGGCTCCTTGTCCAGAACGGTGATGACGACCGGCGGGTTGGGCGGCGGATGAATCGGGTCGAGCGGGCGTGAATGAGCGCCGGGCGGTTGGAGAAGTGTTGCACACCCTCCCAGGTCGTCAGTGCCCCATGCCCAGACCGCCGTCGACGGGGATGAGCGCGCCCGTGATGTAGGCGGCATCGGGCGAGGCGAGGAACGCGATCGTGCCGGCGATCTCGTCGGGCGACGCCATCCGTCCAAGCGGCACGGCGGCGGTGAACTCGGCGAGCCGCTTCTCGCCGAGCGCGGCGGTCATCTCGGTCTCGACCGGTCCTGGGGCGACGCAGTTGACGGTGATGCCGCGGGAGCCGAGCTCGCGTGCGAGCGAGCGGGCGAAGCCGACGAGACCTGCCTTGGACGCCGCGTAGTTGGTCTGGCCGGCCGATCCGAGCAACGCGACGACGGACGACAAGAAGATGATCCGCCCCTTGCGTGCCCGCAGCATCCCCTGGGCCGCCCGCTTGCTGACCCGGTAGGCGGCGGTGAGGTTGACGTCGAGCACGGACATGAAGTCGTCCTCGCTCATCCGCAGCAGCAGCCCGTCGCGGGCCATGCCGGCGTTGGACACGAGCACCTCGACGGGACCGCCGAAGCGCTCCTCGACCGCGGTGAACGCCTCGTCGACGTCCCCGGTCGACGTCACGTCGCACTTCACGGCGAACAGTCCTTCGGGCGGATCGCCCGCCCGGTCGGCGACCGCCACCTTGTCGCCGAGCGCCTCGAAGCGGCGGGCGACGGCGAGACCGATGCCGCGGAAGCCGCCGGTGACGAGGACGATCCTCCCCGTCCCCGAGGCCGCATCCTCGCTCATTGGTGCACCCCGACGCCATGCGACGATCCCGCATGCTCGGACCTTCCGGGGCGCCAATGAGCGAAAGACCGTGCCGAACTGTTCGCTCGCTCGAAGACTCGCTCGCTCATGGCAGATCACCGCCCCAGCGCAGGATCGCGCTGGCCGCGGTCATCCCGGCGCCGAACCCGACCAGCAGCACGAGGTCACCCGGGTGCACGCGGTCGTTCTCGATGGCGTCGACGAGCGCCAGCGGGATGCTCGCCGACGACGTGTTGCCGGTGCGCTCGAGCACCACGGCGGCCCGGTCCATGTCGACGCCGAGGCGATCGCAGGCCGCCTGGATGATCCGGATGTTCGCCTGGTGGGGCACGATCACGGCCAGCTCGTCGGCGGTCACCCCGGCGTGGGCCATCGACTTCCGCGCCGAGTCGACCATGATCCGCACCGCCCGGCGGAAGACCTCCTTGCCGTCCATCTTCAGCGTCCCGCCGACCTCGGCGTAGAGGTAGCGCTCGGCGGTGCCGTCGGCGTCGAGGTCCCACCCGAGCAGCTGCCCCCCGCCGTCGACCGCCTCCAGCACGACGGCACCGGAGCCGTCGGCGAACAGCACAGCCGTGTTGCGGTCCTCCCAGTCGGTGATCCGGGCCAGCGTGTCGGTGCCGATCACGAGCAGCCGCTCGGCACCGGTGGCGATCAGTCCGTGGGCGACGACGAGGGCGTACGTGAACCCGGAGCAGGCGGCGTTGAGGTCGAACGCGCCGCCCTGCAAGCCGAGCTCGGCGGCGACGGTGGCCGACGTCGCGGGCACGGTCCGGTCGGGGGTGGTCGTCGCCAGGATGACGGCGTCGATCGACGCCGGGTCGAGGCCCGACATCCCGATCGCCTGGCGCCCGGCCTCCGCCGACAGGCCGGCCGTCGTGCCGCCGACGCGGCGCTCGCGGATCCCAGTGCGCTCGCGGATCCACTCGTCACTGGTCTCCAGGCCCATGTCGGCGAGATCCTGGTTGGTCAGCATCTTCGGCGGCAGGGCCGTACCCCAGCCGGTGATGACGGCGCCGCGGGCACCGGGTCGGATGGCGGGCATGGCGGTCCTCCTCTCAGCTCGTGTGATCAGGTCGTTCGCAGCCAGGCGATCGGCTGGCGGGCCATCACCCGCTCGGTGGCGACGGCGATGTAGCCCTGCAACGTGCCGGCGAACGGCGAGCGGACCTCGCGCTCGCCGACGTGGCCGATCACAGTGCCGACGTCGATCGCCGAGCCGTCGTGGATCCCCTCGGCGGGCACGAAGATCCCCGCCCCGGAGCTGACCACGAGTCGCTCACTGGCGAATAGGTGCTCGCCCTCGAGGCGAGCCGGTCCCGTCGGCGACGCGCCGCGCACCCACTCGATCAGCTTGTCCAGCTCCTCGGGCGTGGCCACGGAGATCGTGCGCGCGTCGTCGAGCGTGCGCTTGACCATCCCGGTCAGCACCCCGCCTGGGCCCAGCTCGGCGAAGTCGGTGACGCCGAGGTCCTCCAGCTCCTGCAGGCAGTGCTTCCAGCGCACGGGCGACGACAGCTGGGCCGACAGCAGGCTCGCCCACTCCTTGCCCTCGTGGTGGGGGAGCGCGTCGACGTTCGACACCACGGGAACCTCGGTGTCGCGGGGGTCGGCGGCGGCGATGGCGGCGCGCAGGCTGTTGCGGGCCGCGGTCATGAACGGTGTGTGGAAGGCGCCCGACACCTGCAGCGGCATCACCCGCTTGGCCCCGAGCTCCTTGGCGTGCGTCGACGCGGCGGCGACGCCATCGGGCGAGCCGGCGATCACGACCTGGCCGGGAGCGTTGAAGTTGGCGACCCACACATCGGCGTCTGCCCGGCGGCAGGCCACGTCGACCTGATCGTCGTCGAGGCCGAGGACGGCGGCCATCGTGCCGGGCTGGGCGACGCCCGCCTCGTGCATCGCCGCGGCGCGGGCCGCGACCAGCCGGACTCCCTCGTCGAACCCGAGCGCGCCCGTCGCCGTCAGGGCGGTGTACTCGCCGAGGCTGTGGCCGGCACAGAAGCTGGGCTCGATGCCCAGCCGTTCGACGGCGTCGAGCACCATCAGGCTGGACACGAATGTCGTCAGCTGGGCGTTGCGCGTGTCGCGCAGCTCGTCGGCGTCGGCGTCGAGCAGCAGGGCGGCGACGTCACGCTCGGCGATCTGACTCGCCTCCTCGACCAGCTCCCAGCTCTCGTGGTCGACCCACGGCCGGCCCATGCCCGGACGCTGCGACCCCTGCCCCGGGAACGTGAACGCGAGCATCGCCAGAACCGTACTGCTCGCAGCGGTGCCGACCGCGCGACGCCAGCCATCTGGGTGGCGAGGGTCTCATCCCGCTTTCCGGGTGGCGAGAGTCTCGGATTCGAGACTCTCGCCACCCAGAAGGCGCGGCGAGGGTTCCCGGTTAACCTCGTCCGTCCGGCCCCGGTAGCCCAATTGGCAGAGGCAACGGCCTCAAAATCCGTACGGTGTGGGTTCGAGTCCCACCCGGGGCACGAGCGCTCAGGCGGCGCGCAGGGCGGCGATCAGCTCGGCCTTGCTCATCCGGGTCGGGCCGACGATCGACAGCTCCTTGGCCCGCTCGACCAGCTCGGCCTTCGTCCAGTCCTCGTACGGCGTGCCGGTGCCGGGCTTGTCGTCCCCGACGAGGCCGGAGGCCGTGTCGACGACGTTGTCGGCGACCTGCCTGCCCTGCGCCTGCGCCTGCTCGAGCACCGACCGGACGCGGTCGATGATCGTGGTCGCGGCATCCCCGCCGGTGGCGCGGGCCTGGTCAGTGAACGTGCGGCCGGCTTCGGCGGCGGTCTCGAGGAACCGCTTCACGGCCTCGGTGACCGCCTCCAGCGCGGCGTTGACGCGCTGGCAGGTGTCGTCGGCCAGCGTGCGCTGGAAGCGCAGGACGCGGGCGGGGAGCGGGGGCAGCGCGGACTCGATCTCGTCGAGCCGGGCTTGGACGGTGTCGGCAAAGGTGGCGGCCATCTGTGCTATCTCCGGTGAAGGGGGTGCGTACTCCAGTAAGCATCGCAGGGGATCGGCGTGTTCGCTCGCCGGATGACCATGACGTCGGTCACCCCGGCCCTATCGTCGCGGCGATGGGCTCGTGGCGCACGGAGCGGAGACTGTTGCAGGTGGCGGGACGGCTGCGCGCGCGGCGCGACGAGCTGGCGATGATCGACGAGCAGCTGGCCCAGCTGGTCGACGAAGCCGACGACCTGGCCCTGCGGGCACTCGTCTCGGAGACCCCGACGGCGTCGTTCGAGTCGAACGAGGCCCGCAAGCACGCCGACGCGATGCGCCGCTATCGAGAACGTGTCGTCGCCGACATCGCCGAGCTGGAGCAGCGCCAAGACGAGCTGCTCGACCGCATGCGCACGCCCTGACGCCGGCTCGTCGCCGTGCGGCGGTGAGATGCGGTTGAATGGGCAATTCCGCGACCAGGAAGGATTCCCGTGACGATCAGGGTCGTGATCGCCGAAGACGAGGCCATCATCCGGATGGACCTGCGCGAGACGCTCGAGGAGGAGGGCTACGAGGTCGTCGGGGAGACCGGGCGCGGCGACACCGCCGTCGAGCTGGTCCGCGACCTCCTCCCCGACCTGGCGATCCTGGACATCAAGATGCCTGGCATGGACGGGCTGGAGGCGGCTCGGATCATCAACGCCGAGAAGCTGTGCGGGGTCCTGGTGCTGACCGCGTTCAGCCAGCGCGAGGTCGTCGAGGAGGCACGCGACGCCGGAGCGCTGGCGTACCTCGTCAAGCCCTTCCAGAAGAGCGACCTCGTGCCGGCGATCGAGGTCGCCATCGGCCGCTTCCGCGAGCTGCGGGCGATGACCGGCGAGATCGACGCCCTCGGTGAGCAGCTGGAGGCGCGCAAGGCGATCGAGCGGGCCAAGGGGATCCTCATGGACGAGCGCAAGATGTCCGAGCAGGACGCCTTCACGTTCATCCAGCGCACGGCGATGAGCGAGCGCTCCAAGATGCGCCAGATCGCCGAGCGCATCATCGCCGGATCCCTCCGCCCGTCATGACCATTGGAGTGTTTGCGCCGTCGGAGTGTTTGCAGCGGGTCCCCCCCGCCGGAAACACTCCGACGGGGCGGGCGGAGGTGCACCAATGAGCAAGTTGCTGTTGATGGACGGCAACTCGCTGACGTACCGGGCCTTCTTCGCCCTCCCGCAGGACATGTCGACGGCGAGCGGGCAGCTGACCAACGCCGTGTTCGG
>JBIOUO010000377.1:0-5052 GCA_044867195.1 Ilumatobacteraceae bacterium | reverse complement strand
GCCGGCCGCGTCCAACTCGTCGCGCACCGACGTGCGCAGCGCTCCCTCGAGACCCCTCATCGGCCGGCGATGCTACGCCTGGCGTCGGGCCTTGCCCCGCCTTCGGGTGACGGCGGATGCCGGGCGGACCGCCGACCGCCCGCCGGCGTCAGGCCAGCGCCTTGGCCTTGAGGCGGTTGTACTCGGCGTCGTCGATCGTGCCATTCGCCTTGAGCTGGGCGAGCTTGGCGAGCTCGTCGGCCGCTGACGGCGGCGCGGCGGTCTGCTGAACGTATTGGCGGAACGCAGCCTCCTGCTGCTGCGCCGCCGCCACGGCGTGCTCGTGCATCTTGTGGCCGCGGGCGATCAGGTAGACGAACACCCCGAGGTACGGCAACACGATGATGAAGATCGACCACAGCGCCTTGCCCCAGCCGGAGAGGTCCGGGCTCCGGAAGATGTCGCCGAACACGACGATCAGCAACCAGATCCAGATGAAGAACACGAAGAACCAGAGCATCGACCAGAACACCTGGCCGGAACCCCACTCGGCGGCAACCAACATCGAATCTCCTCCTCGCTCGTCCGTCTCTCCTCGATCTTCGGCGCCCCGCCGACCCGCCTCATCACCCGGAGCGGATGATTCGTTCGTCCACTCCCTCCTCGGGCAGCAGGCTCTTCTGGTCGAGCACATAGAGGAACGTGAATCCGGGGACGACGATCACCAGCAGCAGCACTGTGGCGACGACGAGCGTGGCCAGCGTGCCGCTCGGGGCGGCGGCATCGGCCACCTTCAGGCTGGTGGGCAGGATGTAGGGCCACTGCGCCACTCCCCAGCCGATGACGACGGCGGCGACGGCGGCGATCGCGAGGAGGCGGGCGCCGCGTGCCGCGCCGCGCATCATCAGCACGAGCGAGAACGTGCCGCACAGCGCCGAGACGATCACGAGCGGCAGCGCCCGCGACGTCAGGCCGTCGAAGACGTAGCGGGAGTCGTCGCGCAGCACGAAGATCCCGACAAGCGCGGCGACGCCGGCGACCACGGCGGCGCCGATCGCCCGGCGCCGGAAGTAGTCGGCGATCTCGAGATCGCCCAGGCGGCGGGCGTCCCAGACGAGGTACACGGCGGCGAGATAGGCCGAGACGATCACGGCGAGCAGGCCGCCGAGAACGGACGTCGGGTTGATCCAGCTGTCGACCGGGTCGCCGGCGACGCCACCGGCGGGGATCCGTCCCGAAGCGATGGCGCCGGCGACGGCGCCCATGCAGTACGGCACGAGCACCGACGAGAGGGCGAAGGCGGCGCCGAAGTTGCGGCGGTCACGCGTGCGGAAGACCGTCTTGCGGAAGGCGAAGCTCGAGCCACGCAGGACGATGCCGAGCGCGGCGAGGGCGAGCGGGACGAACACGGTGAGCGTGATCGACGCGTAGGCCTCGGGGAAGCCGGTCCACAGGACGACGAAGATGAAGATCAACCACACGTGGTTCGCCTCCCACACCGGCCCGATCGAGTGGTCGATCACCGCCCGCGGCCGGTCGCCGCGCTCGGCCCCGCCGGCCACGAGGTCCCAGAAGCCGGCCCCGAAGTCGGCGCCGCCGAACACCGCGTAGGTGGTGACGGCGAGGAACAGCACGCAGGCGACCAATGTGCTCACGTGACCGACGCCTCCTCCAGCTCGGGCTCCGACGCCGGCGGCGGCCCGCTCGGGCCGTACGGCACCTCGTCGTCGGCAACGTCGCGAGCACGGAACCGCTTGCTCATCTTGCGCAGGATCAGCACGGTGGTGACCCCGAGCCCGACGTACAGCAGCGTCACCAGCACGGTCATCACCCACACCCCGGTGTTGCCGGTGGCGGCGTCCTCGACCTTCATCAGGTTGTAGACGATCCATGGCTGGCGGCCGACCTCGCTGAGCACCCAGCCGGCCTCCATCGCGACGATCGCCGCGATCCCGGCGCCGGCCGCCAGCGCCAGGAACAGCTTGCTCCGCGGCATGTTGCGGCGGAACAGCCAGCAGGCGGCATACCAGACCGACAGCAGCAGCAGCAGCGTGCCGAGCCCGATCATCACGTCCCAGCAGAGGTGGACGACGTTGACCTGGGCGGTCGTCGGGCGTTGGTCGGCGGGGACCGTGTCGAGCCCTTGCACGACGGTGCTCTTGCCGGTCGCCGGGTCGGAGAGCCACGACGCCAGCCCGGGGATCTCGATCCCGCCGGTGACCGCGCCGTCGGCGTCGAGGTGGCCGAGCAACGTCTCGGGCACGTCGCTCCCAGTCTGCGTGACGAGCTCGATGGCGGCGAACTTCACCGGCTGGTTGTTGTAGACCCAGCGGGCCAGCGAGTCGCCGACCGCCATCTGGATCGGGATCGCGATGGCGGCGACGGTGAACGGGATCAGGAACCCGACGCGGTGGTAGTGGTCGCGGCGGCCGCGCAGCATGGCGAAGGCGTAGACGGATGCGACGAGGAAGCCGCCCACGACGTACGCGGCGATCACCATGTGGGCCGACATCAGCGGCATCGCGTCGTTGAAGATCACCGACCACGGGTCGACGTCGACCACGTCACCGGCGCTGTTCAGCGTGAACCCCGACGGCGCGTCCATCCACGCGTTGGCGGAGACGACCGACGTGGCGCCCAGGATCCCCGCCAGGACGACGGGCACGCCGGTCCAGAAGTGCGTCCAGGGCTTCAGGCGGCGCCAGCCGTAGATGTAGATCGAGATGAAGATCGCCTCGGTGAAGAAGAAGATCCCCTCGAACGCGAACGGGACGCCGAACGCCTCGCCCCATTGGCCCATGAACCGCGGCCACAGCAGGCCGAACTCGAACGTCAGCACCGTCCCGGTGACGGCGCCGACGGCGAACGTCACCGCCATGTACTTCGACCAGCGCTGGGCCAGCCGGAGGGCGTCCTCGTCGTTGTGCTTGAGGCCGCGGTAGTTGGCGATCAGTGCCATCGCCGCCCACGACACGCCGAGCGGGACGAGGATGATGTGGAACGCCAGCGTGAACGCCATCTGGGCGCGCGACCACGGGACCGGGTCGACCGCCAGCAGCGAGGCGACGAGCCCTGCGGTCACAGTCCCGGGCTGGAGTGCATGATGCCGCCGTCGGCGAAGATCGTCGTCGCCGTCAGGTAGCTCGCGCCATCACCGGCCAGGAAGGCGACGACGCTGCCGATCTCGGAGGGCTCCGCCATGCGGGCCAGTGGGATCGCCGCGTCGAGCGTCTTCATCTTGGTGGCATCGTCCATCGTCTCCTTGTTGATCGGCGTGGCGACCGCACCGGGGCCGACGCCGACGACGGTGACGCCCTGCGGGCCGAGCTCGACGCCGGCGGTGCGGGTCAGCATCCGCATCCCACCCTTGGACAGGCAGTACGGCGTGTTGCCGGGCATCGGCCAGTCCTCGTGGACGGAGGAGATGTTGATGATCCGCCCGCCGCCGCCCTGGGCGATCATCTGCTTGGCGGCGAGCTGGGTGCCGAAGAAGGCGCTCTTCAGGTTGATCGCCATCACCCTGTCGAACTGGCCCTCGGTGGTGTCGAGGATCGACGTGCGGGTCTCGATGCCGGCGTTGTTGACCATGATGTCGAGCCGGCCGAAGGCGTCGACGGCCGCCTGGATCAGCCGTTGCAGGTCCTCGACGTTGCTGACGTCGGCCTCGACGCCGATCGACTGGTCGCCGAGCTTGGCCACCTGCTGCTCGAGCTCCTCGGTGGCCTCCTCGTTGGCGACGTAGTCGATGACGATGTTGGCGCCGGCCTCGGCCAGGGCGAGCACGATCGCCTTGCCGATGCCGCTGTTGCCCCCGGTGACGATGGCCACCTTGCCCTTGAGTGTCATGTTGGTCCTCCTTGCTAGGCGAGCCGCTCGGCGAGGTGCTCACCGACGCGGATGGCGTTGGCCATTGCCGTCAACGCCGGGTTCACCGCGCCGATGCTGGGGAAGAAGCTGGTGTCGACGACATAGAGGTTGTCGAGCTCGTGCGCTTTGCAATCAGTGTCGAGGACGGAGGTGGCGGGGTCGGTGCCGAAGCGGCACGTACCGGCCTGGTGGGCGACGCCGGCCACCGAGATGTCCATGTGCATGTAGAAGTTCTTGTCCAGCACGTGGTGCTGGGCCATCCCGACGTGGTTGAGCAGCTTCTTGAGCTCGTGGTAAAGGCGCTCCGCCTCCCTGTCGTTGGTCGAGTGGTAGGCGAGGTGGATGTTGCCGTCGCCGTCGACGGTCACCCGGTTCTCCGGCTCGGGAAGGTCCTCGGTGGTCAGCCAGAAGTCGACGGCATGACGGGCGACGTCGCTGAGCGACCAGTGCGGGGCGAGCATGGTCAGCTTGGGCTCCTCACCCTTCATCGCCTCGGCGTTGGACTTGCCGACCATCTGGATGTTGCCCGCCGGCCACTCGAAGTCGGGAGCGCTGAAGTAGAAGTCGTTCAACCCGATCGTCTTCTGGAAGACGGTGTCGTTGGGCTCCTTGCCGAGGGCGACGACGGCCTTGCAGTTGTGGAACATGTAGTTGCGTCCCACCTGATCGGACCCGTTGGCGAGCCCGTTGGGGTGGCGATCGTTGGCCGAGTTGAGCAGCAGCTTCGCCGAGTTGGAAGCGCCGGCGGAGACGACGACGATGTCGGCGCGGTGGACCTCGGTCTCGCCACCGCGGGCGACGACGACCCCGGTGACGGTGCGTCCGCTGTCGTCGGTCTCCAGCCGCGTCACCTCGGCGCCGACCAGCAGCGTGACGTTCGGCAGGTCGAGGATCGGGCGCACGGCGATCGTCTCGGCGTCGGCCTTGGCGTGCACCAGGCACGGGTAGCCGTCGCACCAGGTGCAGCGGATGCACGTGCTCCTGGCCCGGTCGGTCTCGTCGAGCAGCACCCCGCAGGGGGCGTGGAACGGGTGATAGCCGCCGCCGGCCATGTCATCGGAGAGCTGCTGGATCCGCGGCTCGTGGGAGACCGCCGGCCACGGGTAGGGCTTGGAGTGGTGGCCCTCGGTCGGGTCCTCGTCGACGTTGCCGTGGACCTGGTACAGCCACTCGGCCTTCGTGTACCACGGCTCGAAGTCGTCGTAG
>JBIOUO010000376.1:0-27148 GCA_044867195.1 Ilumatobacteraceae bacterium | reverse complement strand
CGTGCGCGCCCAGAACGTGATCTGGCACGAATCGCGCCCAGATCGACGCCGCCGGCCGTCAGTCAACAGCCCCGTCAGTCGTCAGCTCCGCCGTTGTCGGCTCCGTCGTCGCCGGCGCCCTCGTGGTCGCCGGCCGAGCTGACGACGTGGAAGCTGCGGTCGAGCTGCACGTCGACCTGGCGACCGTCGTCGAGCGTGACCTCGACCTCGTAGTAGCTCTCCTCGTCGCCGACCTCCGACCCGGTGACCCGCCCGCCGCCCGTCTCGGCGAGGGCAGCGGCCGATGCCGTGGCGAGCGCGTCGCCGGTGATCGGCACGTCGCCGCCGTCGTCACCGGCGTTGCTCGCAACCGCGTACGTGACGCCGCCGCCGACGACGACGGCCACCAGGCCCGCTCCGGCCAGGATCTTGGTGGTCGTGCGCATGGTCGTGCTCCTCTCGATCGTTGCGCCACCATCGTGCCCGGAGGACGCTGACGCTGGGCTGAACGGGGCGGCGCGGCCGGCCGTTCAGCGGGCGTTCAGACGCCGGGCCACACTGTGGCGACGGAGGCCACCGGGTGAAGCTCCTGCTCGTCGAGGACGACGTCAAGATCGCCGGCGCCGTCGCCCGCGGGCTGCGCGCCGAGGGCTTCACCGTCGAGATCGCGACCGACGGCGACGAAGGGTGGTGGCGGGCCACGGAGGGGATCTACGACGTGCTCGTCGTCGACCTCGTGCTCCCCAGGCGCAACGGCTACCGGCTCTGCGCCGACCTGCGGGCGGCCGGCATCTGGACACCGGTGCTGGTGCTGACCGCCAAAGCCGGCGAGCTGGACGAGGCCGAGGCGCTGGACACGGGCGCCGACGACTTCCTCGCCAAGCCGTTCTCGTTCCCGGTCCTGGTCGCCCGCCTGCACGCCCTGTTGCGGCGGACGAGATCGGGCGCTCCCGTCGCCGTGGCCATCGGTGACCTCGTGGTCGATCCCGCCGCGCGGCGGGTGTGGCGGGGTGACGCGGAGATCGACCTGACGGCGCGTGAGTTCGACGTGCTGCACTTCCTCGTACGCCGTCTCGGTCAGGTCGTCGGCAAGCTCGACGTGCTCGCTGGCGTGTGGGAGGACGACTTCCTCGGCGATCCGAACATCGTCGAGGTGTACGTCGGGCGGCTGCGCCGCAAGCTGGCTGGCGCCGGCGCCGCGATCACCACGGTGCGCGGCGTCGGGTACCGCTTGGATGCGGCGTGAGCGAGCGCAGGTCGTCGTGACGAGCATCCGGGCGCGGGTCACGGCGATCGCCACGGCGGTCGTCGTGCTCGTGCTCGTGGCGACGTCGTTCGGGCTCGTCGTGCTTCAGCGCCACGTTCTGATGGGGAACGTCGACGAGGCGATCCGCAACCAGGCGACCGACCTTGCAGCCGCCTGGTCGGCGGGTCGCGCCCCGACCACGATCGACGGGCTCGGCGACGACGACGCGGCGGCGCAGATCGTCGACGTCGACGGCCGCGTGGTCGCATCGAGCGCCAACGTCCGGGGCGCCGCACCGATCGCCGATCCCCCGCCAGCCGGGCAGACCAGCATCGTGCGCACGATTGGCGGCCTGCCTCACGACGGCGCACGCTTCCGCGTCGTGTCGCTGCGCACCGCCGGACCGAGCCCGGCGGTCGTCCACGTCGCGGCGCCGCTCGACGACCTCGACGAGAGCATCCTCGCCCTCACTCGCGCCCTGCTGGCAGCGGTTCCCGTGATCGCCGCGGTGCAAGCCGTGCTGGTGTGGTGGCTCGTCGGCAGGACGCTGCGGCCGGTCGAGGCGATCCGCGCCGAGGTCGACAGCATCGGCCCGCGGCAGCTGGACCGGCGTGTGCCGATCCCCCCGAGCGACGACGAGATCAGCCGCCTCGCCGTGACGATGAATGGGATGCTGACCCGGATCGAGGGGGCGACGGCGAGCCAGCAGCGCTTCGTGGCCGACGCCTCGCACGAGCTGCGCAGCCCACTGACCCGGATGCGCACCGAGCTCGAGGTCGAGCTGGCCCATCCCGACGACGCCGCGGCGACGTTGCGCAGCGTGCTCGACGAGGTGGTCGGCCTGCAGCGACTGGTCGATGGCCTGCTCACCCTGGCCGCGGTCGACGCCGGACCCGCCGCCCCGCCTGACGCCGAGGACCAGACTGCTCGGCTCGACCTGGTCGTGGACCGCGCCGTGCAGCGCACGGCGTGGACGCCGTCGGTGCGCCTCGACGTGCGGATCCCCGACAGCGCGGTCGTGCGCGGCGCTCCCGAGCAACTGGTGCGGGCGATGTCCAACATCACCGACAACGCCGCCCGCTACGCCGCGGCGAGTGTCAGGATCACGGCGTCACAGCAGGATGGCGATGTGGTGCTGGTCGTCGAGGACGATGGCCCGGGGATCGCCGCCGACGATCAGGAGCGGGTGTTCCAGCGCTTCGCTCGCGGCGCCGATGGGTCGCCCGCAGAGGGCAGCGGGCTCGGGCTGGCAATCGCCCGCGAGGTCGTCGAGCGCCACGGCGGCTCGATCGTCGTCGCGCCGTCGACGTCCGGAGGCGCCCGGCTCGTCGTCACGCTCAAGTCGGCTGCCGGCTGACGTCCGGTGGGTCAGTCCCGTTCGATGCGTCGCAGCGGGGCGCCCGGATGCCACACCTCGATCAGCAGCCGGTCTCCGGCATCGGTGAGGCGGGTGAGCACGACCTCGTCGAGCTCGGCCCGGAACAGCTGCCCGGCCGCCTCCCCCTCCAGATCGCCGACCAAGACGGCCCGCCCGGCGACCTTCGCCTCTCCGGGCCACCCCGATGGCTGCCCGTCCGGCGGGTCGACCGTCGGCCCGTGGAGGGCGAAGCGTGGATCACGGACGAGGTCGGCGCCCTTGCGAGCGCCGACCATCGACCCGAACGTCAGCTCGCCATCCTTGAGCTCGACCTCGATGCCGGAGATCCGCGGTGACCCGTCGGCCCGGAGGGTGGCGATCGTCTTGTGCTTGCGGGCGTCGAACAAGTCCCGCACCCTCGCGGCGAAGGCGGGTTGCTCACGCTCGAAGTCCTGCCATGCGGCCATCGAGCAAGCTTGCCCGACCGCACCATCACGACCGCGCCCTGGCCGGCGTAGCCGGGCCGGAGCGGCGGCGGAGGATGGCGTGGGCGGAGGCGAGGAAGGCGGCGGCGAACACGCCGAGCACGAGCCACTTGTCGATGTCGGAACGGGTGAGCACGTCGGCGTGGACCGTGACGGCACGACGCAGGTCGTCGCTCGACGGGATGCGCCGCAGCAGCTGGCTGCCAACGGTGTCGTAGGCCCAGCGGTTGGGTGTCACGATGCTGATCGCCTTACCCGATGCGGTCATCGCGCCGGTGGGGACGACGGCGCCGGAGAACAGCACGGCTGGGAAGCAGAGCATCGGCAGGGCCAGCGTGGCCTGGGCGGGGTCGGCGACGGCGGCCGACGCGAGCAGGCCGAGGGCGGCCGCGGCGACGGCGTCGACGAGCAAGGTGAGGATCACGGCGATCGTCGCGGTCCCCGCCGATGGGAGGCGGTCGAGCGCCGTCAGCACGGCGATCATCCCGGCGACGACCAGCGTGAGGACTGGCACGAGCACGGCGAGCTTGGCGAGCAGGTAGGAGCCGAGATTGAGCCCGACGAACCGCTCGCGTCGCAGGATCGCGATCTCGGTGACGATCTGCAGCAGTCCGAACGTGAGACCGAAGAAGAAGGCGGCGAAGGCGAGCCAGAACGCGACCATCGCCGCGGCATCGGTGTCGGGGTGAGCTGCGTCGAATGTCCCAGCCCGGAACAGCACCGTGAACATGGCGATGACGAGCACCGGTGAGCCGAACGTGATGGCGAGCGTCAGGCGGTTGCGGACGAGCAGCGCCAGGTTGCGCCGCGTGAGCACACTCCACTGCCGGAGCGCCGACGGCCTGGTTGACGACGTTGGCGACGTGGGCGACGCCGGGGGACGAGCGTCCAGACCACTCCCCGCAGGTCTGCGCTGGTGTTCCGGCGCAGATCGCTTGGCGGGTTGTGGCTGATCGGCTCGGTCGGTGCCCCGCGCCAGCAGTTCGTACAGCTCGGAGACGTCGTCGGTGCCGAAATGGCGCTTGGCTTCGTCGAGCGCGCCCTCGTAGGCGAGGCGTCCACCGGGGGCGAGGAAGATGACCCGGTCGCACTGGCGAAGGTCGGCGGTGTTGTGGGTGGTGACCACGACGGTGGTCCCGTCGTCGGCGAGCCGGCGCAGGGTCCGCATCAGCGCCTGCGCGCTGGCTGGGTCGAGCCCGGACGTCGGTTCGTCGAGGAAGAACGCACGGGGCTGGGTCAGCAGCTCGACACCGATGCTGGCCCGCTTTCGTTGCCCGCCACTCAGCTTGCCGACGGGGACATCGGCCCGGTCGTCGAGCCCGAGCGTGGCGAGCGTGTCGTGGACCAGGGCGTCGATCTGCTCGCGGCTGGTGCTCGCTGGCAAGCGCAGCTGGGCGGCGTAGCGGAGGGTGACGGCGAGTGGCAGGTCGCGGTGGATGATGTCGTCCTGCGGGACGTAGCCGATCGTCGACAGCACGTCCGGGTGGCGGTTGGCGTCGACGCCGTCGAGCTGGACGGTGCCGTCCGACGCCGGGCGAGTTCCGGCGAGGGCGTCGAGGAGCGTCGATTTGCCGGCGCCGCTGCCGCCGACGATGGCGACGAGCGCTCCGGGCTCGATGGTCAGTGAGACGCCGTCGAGCACGCGCCGGCCGTTGCGCACGGTCTGGGTGAGCCCACGGGCGTCGATGCGGACTCCGGCGCGCTGTGGCGACCGCAGGTGGTGGCCGTTGACAGCGGTCAGGGTGTCGGTGCGGGACATGGTGATGGTCATGGCGTGGTTCCAATCAGTTCGGGGTTGGGCTCGGACAGCTGTTGGTTTGCGAGCGAGTCGACCGTGTCGAGGGCGGCCAGCTCCTCGACCTCGTCGGCCATCGCCGAGCTGACCTGCAGGAGGAGGTGGGGTATCTCGTCCCGCGTCCAGCGATGGGAGGCGATGGTGTCGACGACGTCGAAGAGCTGGTCGGAGAGCCGGTCGCGCGTCGCCTGGTAGTCGGCCAAGGCGTCGGCGCGGTCTGGCCTGCTGGGGTCGGTGGCGATGATCGCCCGGGCCAGTAGCTCGGCGTCGCGGAGGGCGGCGGTGAGCCCGTGGACGCTGATCGGGTCCATCCAGTAGCCGGCGTCGCCGACCAACGCCCAGCCGTCGCCCCATGCCCGCCGGACGAGCCCGGGTCGCCCGGCGAACGTGCGGACGCCGCGCGGCGCGGTCGCGCGGCTGACCCGGGCGGCCACGTCGGGTGCCGCTGCGGCCAGCAGCTCGTGGATCGCTGCCTCGCCGCCGGTGGAGATGCGGTCCGGCGGCGCCCCGACGAACACGCAGCTCTGGCCGTGGTTGGTCGGGATGACCCCGGCCACCGCGTCGGGCCGGTAGATCCACTCGTATCCGTCGGTGTCGAGCCCCGACCAGTAGCCGTAGGCGATGGCCGTGGCGCCGCGACCGGTCCGCTCGATCGGTGCGCCGACGCGGCTGGCGATCGTGGAGCGGACGCCGTCGGCGCCGATGACGATGCCAGCATCGACCTCGATGGCTCGGCCGTGCTCGTCGCGCCCGACGATTCCGGTGACGCGGCCGTGGCCGTCGCGGCCGACGTCGGTCACCGTGACGCCATACCGGACCTCGGCCCCGGCGGCGGCCGCGGCGTCGACCAGGATCGGGTCGAGCACCGTGCGCCGTGGGGCGTACAGGGCGTCGACGCCGAAGCACGGTTTGATCGTGATGACGACCTGCTCGCTGCCGTAGGTGAACGTGGTGCGCCGGATCGGCGGGGTCCCGGCGCTGGCGACGCGGTCCAGCAGCCCCCAGCGCTGGAGCTGGAGGACGCCGGCGCGCATGAGGCCGTGCGTCGACAGGGTGTCGGCGCCGTACCTGCCGCGATCGACGACCAGCACGCGTTGGCCCTGGCGGGCGAGGAGCATGGCGGTCGCCGCTCCGGAGGCGCGGGCGCCCACGACGATCGCGTCGTAGTACTGAGGTGCGTGTTGCATGGCGGGACTCCGTGGGTTCAGAGACGGGTCGAGAGGGCGGCGGTGAGGTGGTCGGCGACGAGCTCGGCGTCGCGGCCGATGCCGTCGAGCCCGTCGCTGTTGCGGTGGTGCTGGAAGTGCTGGCCGAGCACGTAGAGCCCCGGCACGGTCGTGACGCCGCGGCGCTGGCGGATCTCGCCGCGAGTGTCGAGCACCGGCAGGTGCAGCCACGGGTAGGCACGGCGGTGACCCGTCGCCCAGACCACCGTCGTGATGCCGCGGTCGCGGAGGTCGAGCCGATCGGGGGGAGGTGCAGGACGGACGGGTGCGATCGGTTCGGGGGCGAGGACCTCGCGGGCGAGCCCGCTGCGGTCGATGTGGTCGTCGATCTCGGCGAGCACGCGCCGCATCCGCTGATCGGCGGTCGTCGTGGCGTGCAGCAGGTCGTCGCCGAAGCTGACGTGGTGGTCGCTGATCCCGACGAGGCGCCCGGTGAGCTGCACCCCCGCGTCGTGCAGTGCCGCGAGGTCCACCAGCCGACCGTCTCGGTCACCGACCAGCTGCAGCGAGGGTTCGATGCGAGCTGCGACGGGGTCGGGCATCTGGTCGATCGTCTTGTCCCGGCTGCCGATGCGCTGCAGCCACCAGAAGATGTCCATCCCGCGGTAGCGTCGCGGCAGGCGGCTGTGGCGCCCGACGGCCACAACCACCTGACGCCCGGCACGACGCAGCTCGTCGGCGAGCTGCACGCCGGTCGCCGAGGCGCCGACGACGAGCACGCCGCCGGCGGGGAGGCTCGACGGGTTGCGGTAGCTGCTCGGCGCGATCTGGTGGATGTCCGGGGCGAGGTGACCGGAGACCGTGGGCACCGCGGGGCGATCGCACCAGCCGGTGGCGATCACGACCGACGCCGCGCGCCAGCGACCGTTGGCGGTCGACACGTCGAAGGTCTCGCCGTCGAACCGCAGCGACCGCACATCGGAGTGCTGCTCGATCGGGGCGCCTGATCCTCGGGCGTAGCGCTCGAAGGAGGCGACCAGCTGGGCGGAGGTCATGAAGCCGTGCGGGTCCGGGCCGTCGTACGCCCAGCCGGGAAGGTTCGTCATCCAGTTCGGCGTCAGCAGGTGCAGCGAGTCCCAGCGCTCGCTGCGCCAGCGCTCGCCGATCCGCCCCCGTTCGAGGACGACGTGGTCGACGCCGCGGTCGAGAAGGCAGCGGCTGATGGCGAGACCGGCTTGGCCGGCCCCGATGACGATCGTGTAGGTGGTGGCCATCGTGGGAGCTCCTCGAGCGGGCGGGGCGGTGACGGTTGCGCCGGCCGACGATCCGGTCGGCCGGCGCGGCGGTCCAGCCGGTGCCGCTCAGCCGGCGTCGACCTCGATCGCGACGGGGACGCCGTTGGTGACGATGTCGTAGACGGCCGAGCGCTTGCGCGACTGCTCGACGACCTTCCGGAGCTTGTCGGGGTCGTCGCCGCGCAGCTTGAAGCTGACCTTGATCTGCTCGTAGCCGTTGCGGACCCCGTCCGACAGCCCGAGGATGCCGAGCAGGTCGATGTCGCCCTCGACGGTCGACTCCACCGACTCCAGGTTGACGCCGCGGGCGGCGGCGATGTTCGCCAGCCCGGCGGTGAGGCAGGCGGCGAGGGCGTGAAGGACGAACTCGGCCGGCGTCGGGGCGGTGTCGGTGCCGACGAGCACGGCCGGGTGGTCGGCGTCGTAGACGTGCGCCTGCTGGTGGGTCATCTCCTGCATCGCGCCGTAGTAGCCGTGGATCGTCGACTGGTTGTGGGTGCCGCTGACCCAGCGGTTGGTGGCGCGGAACTGGAACTTGGCGATCTCCGGGGTCGCCTTGACGGCGTCGAGCGTGGCGAACAGGGTCGCCGTGTCGACGCCGTTGCGCACTGCGCTGTCGGTGGTTGTCATCGGGTGCTCCTTGCTGTGTGGTGGGGTGTGCGGCGACCGTATGGAGAGGTCCTTCTCTCGACCTTCCGCTCGCCGCGGCCGGCACTCGACGGTCCTGTCGACGGGGGAAGGCGCGGGGAAGGCGGGCGGCGGATCGTGGTGCTGCCGAAGCCGTGAACGGAGCCAGCCATGTCCGCCGTCGAAGCCGCCGATGTCCGACGCCCGCAGCCGCGCAGCGCTGACGACGTGCGCGCGGGGATCACCGCGATGGTGCCGTTCGTCGTTGGCTACGCCCCGTTCGCCCTGGTGATCGGCACAGCAGCCGCGCGGACCGACGATCCCCTCGCCGCCTGGTCAGGAAGCTGGCTGATCTTCGCTGGCAGTGCCCACCTGGCCGTCCTGCGGGCGCTGGACGCCGGGCTGCTGGTCGCCGTGGCCGGAGGTCTGCTGATCAACGCTCGACTGCTCGCCTACAGCGCGTCCCTCGCCCAGCGCTGGCGCCACCAGCCGCGGTGGTTCCTCCTCCTCGGCGCCGCCCTGGTGGTGGATCCGACGTGGGTGGCCGCGGAGCGTCATGCGGCCGAGAGTCCCAGTAACGCCGCGCAGCGACGCTTCTTCCTGGCTGCCAGCGGTGTGCTCGCCGTGGGCTGGTCGACGCTGATCGCGGTCGGCGTGATCGTCGGCGGGCGCCTGGACGCGATCGACCTCGAGATCGTGGCGCCGGTGTGTCTGGCCGCCCTGCTCGGTCCGGCATTGCGAGAGGCGAGCGCCCGTATGGCCGCCGCGGCGGCAGGCGCTGTCGCCATCCTCGGTGGGCGGTGGCCGCCGGGCTCGGCGCTGCTGCTGGCGATCGTCGCCGGAGCAGTCGCCGCGACCGCCCGCCGCGGGCCGACCGAGGACGAGTCGTGACCTGGGCGGCGATGCTCCTCACCGGCGCGGGCAGCTACCTCTTTCGTGTGCTGCCGCTGCTCGTGCTGCCCCGCGTCGCGCTCCCGCCCCGCGTCTACCACGCCGTGCGTCACGCCGGCGTGGCGGCAATCGCCGCGCTGCTCGTGTCGTCGCTGACCGGCGGCGCCGCGTCCGGCGACCTCGGGCCGACACTCGTCGCCGTCGCCACGGCCTCCGTCGTCGCCGCGCGCGGCGCGGCGATGCTGCGCGCTGTGTCCCTCGCCGGGTTGAGCTATGTGGCGATGCTCGTCGTGTCGGTCATGGTGCGCTGAGCGGCATGCCATCCGTGGGCCAGACTCGTGCCGTGGACGGGGTGCGCGGGGTGGACGGATCTGTACGGGCCCCGGCGCTGGTGCAGATCACGCTGCTCGGACGGTTCGAGGTGACCGTCGGCGGGGTGGCCGTCCCGGCCCGCGGCTGGGCTCGCCGCCAGGCCGCCACGCTGGTCAAGGTGCTCGCTCTGTCGCCCCACCGGCGCCTCCACCGTGAGCAGGTCGTCGATCTGCTGTGGCCAGGCGACGCGCTCGACCTCGCCGCACCGAAGCTGCACAAGGCGGCGCACTTCACCCGGCGGGCCACCGATCGGGCCGACGCGATCGTGCTGCGCGACGACACCGTGCACCTGTTCCCCGGCGCCGACGTGGTCGTCGACGCGGTCATGTTCGAGCAGCTGGCTCGGCAGGCGATCGGCTCGGCCGACGTCGACATGGCCCGCCGTGCGCTGCTGCTGTACGGCGGGGAGCTGTGCCCGCAGGACCGCTACGACGAGTGGGCCGCCGAGCGCCGCGAGACCCTGCGCCTGCAGCATCTCGACCTGCTCCGGCTGACCAGCCAGTGGGACCGGGTCGTCGAGCTCGATCCCGGCGACGAGCAGGCCCACCTGGAGATGATGCGTCGCCATGCCGCAGCCGGCGACCGGCATGCCGCGCTGCGCCAGTACGAGCGGCTCGACCGCGCGCTGCGCCGCGAGCTCGGACTCGCCCCGAGTCCCGAGGCGATCGCCCTGCGCGATCGGCTGCTCGCCGAGACCGCACCGGCACCGCGCCCGGCTCCGGCAGCGTTGATCGGCCGTGACGCCGAGATGGCGATCGTGGAGCGGCTGCTCGCTGAGGCCGGTGCGGGACGGGCGCGCACGATGATCATCAGTGGGCCCGCGGGGATCGGCAAGTCGGCGCTGCTGCGCGAGGCGAGGACCCTCGCCGAGGGATGGGGCTGGCGGGCCGGGCACGGCACCGCCGCCCCGGTCGAGGGGATCTGGCCGTTCGCACCGGTGATGGAGGCGCTGGCGGACGTGTGCCGCCGCCACCCCACGCTGCTCGACGGCCTCGCCGACAGCTACCGAGACGAGATCGACCGGGTCCTGCGCGGTGCCGATGCCACGTGGACGGGTCAGAGCGGGTACCAGCGACTGTTCGTCGCGGCCGCCGAGCTGGTCCGCCTCGCTGCTGCTGGCCGCGGGTTGCTGCTCACGGTCGACGACGTCCACGCCGCCGACGAAGCCAGCCTCCGCCTCCTGCACTACATCGCCAGGGCCTCGCTCGACCAGCGCGTGGCGATCATCCTCACCCACCGCCCGCAGCCGATTACAGGCACGCTCTCCGACCTGCGCGACAGCCTCACCAGCGGTCACGGTGCCGTCCAGCTCACGCTCGCCCCGCTCGACCTCGATACGGCGCGGACGCTGATCGGCCGCCATCACGAGGACCCCGACGACGACACCGTGGACCGGATCAACGCGCTAGCCGGCGGCGTCCCGTTCGCCATCGAGGTGCTCGCCCGGCGCGCCGCCGCCGAGCCTCGTTGGAGCCAGGTGCTCGACGGCAGCATGATCCCCGGAATCGCCTCGTCGACGCGCGAGGTGCTCCAGCGCGTGGCCGTCGCCGGCACCACGTTCGACACCGATGAGTTCGTCGCCCTCTCCGGGCTCGCCGCCGGCGACGCCTACGAGCATCTCGACGCGGCGGTCGTGGCTGGGCTCGTCGAATCCGAGCCGGCCGGCTACCACTTCCGCCACACGCTCGTCCGAGACGCGCTGCTGGAGAGCCTGCCGCCACACCGACGGCGCCGCATTCACCTCGACGCTGCCGAGCGGCTCACCGAGCTCACCGCGTCCCCCGCCCGCATTGGCCATCACCTGCTCGCTGCCGGTGAGCATGCACGCGCCGTGCCGGAGTTGCTGCGCGCGGCCGACACCGCCGCGGCCATGGGCGCCTACCGCGATGCCCTGGACCTCGTCGAGGCGGTCCGTGCGCACACCACTGGCAGGGACCGCGCCCGGTTGCTCACGCTGCGCGCCGACCTGCTGATGGCGATCGGCGACCAGCGCGCAACCTCCGCCTACCGGGAAGCGCTCGGCGCGGCCAGCGGTGACAGCCGGCGAACGCTGCGCGCCCGGCTCGCCCGCGCCGCCACGATGTCCGGTGATCTCCACACCGCCGCCGCTGCGCTCGACGGTCTCGAGCTCGACGGACGGCCATCGGACACCGAGATCCTGCTCGCCCAAGGCAACGTCGCCTACTTCTCCGGAGACCACGACACGGCCTGGCGGGTCGCCGAGAAAGCACGCCAGCGCGTGCTGCAGGGTGACAAGAGCTGGCAGGTTCTCGACCTCATCGGGCTGCAGGGAATGCTCGCCCACCAGCGAGGCGAGTGGTTCGACCGCCTCACCATCGAGCTCCGGCGGACCAGTGACGTGCCCGACGTCGCCAGCGCCCTGTTCGACGGCTATCTCTGCCCCGCCGAGTACATGCTCTACGGCACGACGCCGTATCGCGAGGTCATCGAGCTGTGCCGATCGCTGCGCGATACGGCCGAACGGGCCGGCGCGTTGCGCGCCGTCGCCTTCGCGACGTCGGTCATCGGCGAGGCGGCGTACCTGTCGGGCGATCTCGACCTGGCCGCCCGCGAGCTCACCCGATCCATCGAGCTGCACCACGAGATCGCCGCCACCACCGGCGAGTCCGCCGCACTCCAGCGCCTCGCCGAGGTCCACGTTGCCCGCGGCGACGCCGACGGCGCGAATCAACTCCTCCAGCGGGCGTTCGTCCTGGCGCGGTGGTCAGCGCTCGCCCGGCACCTGATCCAGCGCATCTACGGCACCATGATCTGCGCTGCACCAGACGCCGCGGCGGCCCGCGCCGTGATCGACCGCGCCGAGGCAGCGCTCGGCGCTGACGACAACTGCCCGTTCTGCGACGTCATGCTCGCCGTGCCGGCAACCATCGCCTGCGCCGATGGAGGCGACCTGCCCAACGCCCGCCGCCATCTGCAGACCGCCCAGCGCTCGGCCAGGCTGTGGGAAGGCAGCGCATGGAAAGCGGCGCTGGCCGAAGCGCACGCCCACGTCGCCGCCGCGGCCGGCGACCTGCAGACCGCGCGCCACGACATCTCCGCCGCCGCCGACGCGTTCAGCGCAGCAGGACAACCCCTCGACGCCGAACGCTGCCTGCGGCAAGCCGCCGGGTGGTGACCCGTCGCGCCCCCGTGCATCTGGGTGGCCTTGGTCTCATTCCGGGATCTGGGTGGCCACGGTCTCGATTCTGAGACCCTGGCGCCCCAGAAGCCCCGGCGAGACCAGGGCCACCCAGATTTACCGGGGCGCGACGGGTGCTGATCTCGCCAGCTCGCGGAGCACGAAGCGGCGGACCTTGCCCGACGGCAGCGCCGGCATCTCGTCGAGGAACCACACGCGGTCGGGCACCCGGTCGATCCCACACGATTCCGCCACCGTGTCGCGGAGCACGGCCTCGTCGACGTCCGCGCCGGCACCGCGGCGGATGAAGGCGATCGACTCGGGATCACCGACGGGATCGGTGATGCCCACCACGACGGCCTCGGCCACGCCCGGTACGGCGGCCAGCACCCGCTCCACCGGACCCGGCAGCCATCGCCCGGCGCGGCTCTCGATCACGTCCTCCAGCCGACCCTCGACGTGGAGTCGGCCGTCGTCGTCGATCCACCCGACGTCGCCGGTGTGCAGCCACCCGCCAGCGTCGATCGCCGCGGCCGTGGCGTCGGCGTCGCCCACATAGCCGTCCATCAGCTGGGGACCACGGGCGACAATCTCGCCGACGGCGCGACGTGGCAGCGGGGCCTGGCGGGCGTCCACCACGGCCAGCTGCGTCTCGGGCAGCGGGCGGCCGACGCTCGCCGCCGGGTCGTCATCGCGGTCGGCCTGATCGGTCTGGGTGAGCACGGGCGCGGCCTCGGTGAGGCCGTAGACGACCGACATGCGGGCCCCGAACGCACCGGCCACCGACCGCACGAGCGCCGGCGACACCGGGGCGCCACCCGTCTGCACCAGGCGCACCTGGTCCGGCCGCGCGGCTGCGGGCATCGCACCCACGGCGTCGACGAGATCCTGCAGCGCCCGCGGGAAGGCGCTCAGCACCGTCACGCCCAGCGACCGCTGCAGGTCGAGCACGACTGCGGCGTCCGCAGTCGGCGAGCAGACCATCGCCGCGCCGGTGGCCAGGCAACCGAGCACGGTCGTGCCGCACCCCCCGCTGCGGTGGAGTGGCATCACCGTGAGCCACGTGTCCCGCGCCCGCAAGCCCATCCGGGCGGCGACGAGCCTGGCATCCGTGGTAACGGCTCGGTGGCTGAGCACCGCCACCTTCGGCCGCCCAGTCGTCCCCGACGTGGGCAGCACGAGGGCCGGCATCGCCCGCGTGACGGTCGGCAGGATGCTCCTCGGCGGTCCGTCGAGCGGCGCGCCGAGCTCGATCACGGATCGCAGCGCCGGTGCGCCGGCGCGGGCCGTGATCACCGCGGAGCGGTCTAGTGGCCCGTTGCCGGCCACGGCAAGGGTGGCGGCGCCCGTCCGGCGCAGCGCCGCCGCGGCAGCGTTCGGGTCGAGTGCCGGGTCGAGCGGTTGGACGGCGAGGCCTGCCAGCGCCGCCGCCAGCTCGAGCACGACCCACGCCGGGTCGCTCGGCGCCCAGATCGCCACGATCTCACCGGGGACGTGCGAGCGGGCGAGGCGGCGGGCCGCGGCGAGCGCGGCGTCGTGCAGCTCGGCCCATGTCCAGCGGCGGTCAGGCCGGCGGGCGTCGACGAGCGCCAGCCGATCGGGATCGCGGCGGGCAGCGCGGCGCAGGAGAGCGCCGATCGTCGTGTCAGGAAGCATCGTTCGTCGCACCTACAGCGGGAACACCAGCGAGGTGTCGATGATCGAGGCGTCGAACACGCACAGCCGCTGCTGCAGCAGGAGCCCGGCGGGGCCGCCGACCACGACGTCCTCGTAGCCGCCCCGACGAGGCGACCGTCGTGCCACCGCCGAAGATGCGCCCGATCTCGCGGCGGGAGATCGACTCGTCGGTGTACAGCCAGTGCGGGACGCGATGCAGACCCTCGGCCGGCCATGCCCGTGCGTCGGCGATCACACCCCGCAGTACGAGCGGGCGGCCCGGTCGGTTCCGACGCACGGAACCCCCGAACTGTCAGCCGGAACCTGCCGGATCCGGCACCAAACCGCTGACGGCTCGGGAGGACCACTGTGTCGTCGCCTCGTGGAGGATCCGCTGGGTGTCGGCCTGGTCCCACCCCGCGGCTGCCCGCTGCCAGTGGGGGACGGAGACGTTGCGTTGGGCCAGTTGTTGATAGTGCTCGAGCACGACGGCGAGGGGGATGGTGCTCACCGATGTCGGGCTGAGCCCAGCGAGCAACGCGGTGGCGAACGTGTGCCGGCCGTCGAGCGCGGCCAAGGCTCCGAGGGCGAGGATGCAGTCGTTGGTGCCGGAGGGGTGGGGGCGCGCCGTGAGCGAGCTCACGGCGTGTCGCAGGTGGAGAGTGGCGCGTTGATGGTCTCCGAGGGCTTGCGCGGCCAGCGCGGCATAGATCGAGCTCAGGCGGCGGCGGTTGGGCGTGGTGGAAGGCTGGTCGACGTCGTTCTCGGCGAGGGCCAACGCCCGGGCGTGATGGCCGGCGAGGTGATGGGCTAGGGCCAGTTCCTGGGTCAGCGAGAACTCCCCGTCGTCGGGGCCGCGTGCCCGCGTCTCGAGCACCTGTAGCGCCCCTACATGGTCACCGCGGAACAAGAGGGCACGAACCTTCTGGCATGTGGCCATCGCCCGGAGGCGGCGGGCGTCGTGGGGGGCGTGGCGAAGGGCGAGGTCGGCGTAGCGCTCCATCGCCGGCCGGTGCTCAGCCGACCGGGCGCACAGGCTCGCCAGCGTGGCGTACGCCTGGGCGGTGACGGCGTGACCGTCGGGGAGATCGCTGACGAGGGCAGCCAGCCGTTCACGGTGCATGTCGAGCTCATCCGCCTGGCCGCGCCAGCGGAACAGGATGGCGAAGGCGGCCGCCACGGTGGCGAACCGTTCTCCAGCCGGTCGGGAAGATTCGTAGTCGACGGCGACGGCGAACAATCTCGGGAGCTCCTCGACGTTCTCGGTGGCGTTGAGCAGCAAAGCGAGTGAGGCGACGAGTCGGGCCACAAGGTCACCTCGCTGCTGGCCGACCGCCCAACGCAACGTCCGCCGGAGGTCGTGCAGCAGGTCGTCGCCGAGCCGGTCCAAGAGCTGGGCGCTGAGCAGCCGCTCATCCCACGGGATGCGCTCGAGCTCGACGAGGCACCATTCGCAGTGCGCGGCTCGCATCTCGTCCTCGTCGCTGCTGGCGCTGAGACGAGCCTCGGCATAGTGGCGAACGGTCTCGAGCAGCCGGTAGCGGGTACACAGCGCTGTGTGGTCGGCGACGACGAGCGACTTGTCGACGAGACCACCGACCAGCTCGACGGCGTCGGACGCCGCCAGGCCCGGCTCCATGCAGCACGCTTCGATGCCTTGCAGATCAAAACGGCCGGCGAAGACCGCCAGGCGCCCCAGCAGCCGCTGCTCGTCGTGCGACAGCAGGTCGTAGCTCCAGTCGAGCGTGGCCTGCAGGCTGCGGTGCCGGCCGGCCCGCGGCCCTCTGGCGGCGACCACCGACAGACTTCGATCGAGCCGATCGACGATGCTCGCCGGTGAGAGATGGGACATTCTCGAAGCCGCCAACTCGAGTGCGAGCGGTAAGCCATCGAGACGGCGGCAGATCTCCACCACCGCGGCCCGGTTGGAGGCAGTCATCTCGAAGTCCGGATACGCCTCCGTCGCCCGCTGGACGAAGAGCGTGACGGCATCGGCCGCGATGCCGTCGTCGCCCGGCACGGCGAGCGGCCCGAGCGGAAGCAGCTGCTCACCGGCGACACCCAGACGTTCGCGACTGGTGGCCAGCACTCGCACACCTGCGCAGCCGGCGAGCATGCGCTCGACGATCTCGGAGCAGTGTTCGAGCACGTGCTCGCAGTTGTCCACGACGAACAGCACGTTGGCATCAGCCAGAGCGTCGATCAGCTCTTCGACGAGATGGCGCCCGGCCCCCGCCGCCGCCGAGAGCCGCGACGCGGAGACGCCCCCGGTACGGGCGAGGAGGTGAGCGACTGCGCTGGGCGTCGAGACGACCGAGAGATCACCGAACAGAACCGGCTCCACGCTGGCTCGCGATGTCGCGACCGCGATGGCCAGTCGCGTCTTTCCGGTGCCACCGACGCCAGTCACGGTCACCAGGCGATGCCGCTCCAGCGACGACAACACGGCCTGCGCCTCGGCGTGCCGGCCCACGAGCGGTGTCGTCGGAATCGGTAGCCGTCCGGCCCGGGAGGGAGCGGTCCTGACTGGCATCCGCCAGGACGCGGTCCTGTCCGGCCGCACCAGTTCAGGGCGTTGCTCGAGGACATCTCGTTCGAGCGCCCGTAGCGCCGGGCCGGGCTCGACACCCGCCTGGCCGATCAGCTCGGCGCGAGCGCGCTGATACGCCCGCAACGCGTCGGCCTGGCGCCCACACCGCGACAGGGCGACCACCAGCAATTCCCATCCATGCTCACGCAGCGGTGCCACGCGCACGTACTGCTCGAGGTCGCCGATCGCTTCGGCGTGACGGCCCAGGTGAAGCTCAGCCTCCAGGCGGCCCTCCACCGCCGCGGCCCGCAACTCATCGAGCCGCACGGCGCTCGCCCGCAACGCCGGCGTGGGCACGCATCCTCCGAACGGCGCGCCCCGCCACAGGCAGATCGCCGCGGCGAACGCCGATCGGGCTCCCTCTTCGGCGCCGCGAGCAAGCGCGTCGCCACCGGCGACGACGAGGCGCTCGAACTCGCTGATGTCGACGGCCGCGTCCGCCCCGATCACATAACCGCCAGCCACGCGCTCCACGGCGCCTGCCGGCAGTCTCTGCCGCAACCGCCACACATAGGTCTGCAGCGTCTTGCGGGCCGTGACCGGCGGCGAATCCTCCCACACCTCGTCGATTAGCCGCTCGGGCGAAACCGGCCCGTCCCCCATCGCGATCAACGCCAGCACCGTCGACTCCAGGCGTCCGCCGAGCTGTACCGAAACGCCGTCGGCTACGACATCCACGGGGCCCAGAAACCTCAGCTCTAGCACTGTCACAAGATCATCGCGCGCCCCGCCCACGCTCCTCGGGGGACCCAGCGGGACGGCCATGCGACCGGCGTGCGACTCAGGTGCGGTCGCGGCACATCACACTGGCCGGCGAGGCCGTGAGCGGCCGTGACTCGCCGTGGTGGAGGGAGCGGCAACCGGTTCCGCGCTGCCACGGCCTCGAACCGACGGACCAGAAGAGAGGGAGCACATGAAGAAGTACGTCATCGCACTCCTCACCCTGCTGTTCGCGGCAGCGAGCGGCCTCGCCCAACCCGCGGCCGGGGCGCCGCCGGCGGTCGCCGGGCACGCCGGGCATGGCGGGCACCGCGACGCCGTGCTGGCGTGGAACGAGATCGCCAGCGACGTCATGGTCACCAGCGGCATCGCGCCGCTCTTCGACCCATTTCACGAGTCGCGGATATACGCCATGATGCACATCGCAGTCCACGACGCGCTGAACGCCATCAAGCGACGTTCGCACCCGTACGCGGTCGACCTCGGCCGCGTGCCGAGCGCGTCGCCGCAGGCCGCCGTTGCCGCCGCCGCCCACGACGTGCTGGTGCCGGCACTGCGGCAGCTCCCGGCGGAGATCGCAACCGGCGTCCCCGCTGCCGTCGCCCAGGCCGACAGCGCCTACACGGCGGCGCTCGCTGGTCTGCCCGACGGCAAGCGCAAGCGGCAAGGCGTCATGCTCGGCCGCGCCGCCGCCGCGGCGATCAACGCGATGCGCGCCGACGACGGGGCGGACGCGCCCTTCTTCGACTTCACGCCCATCTTGAACCCCGCCCCAGGCGACTTCCGGTGGGTGGCCGGTGCCGACTTCCAGGCCGTCACCAAATGGGGTGACGTCACACCGTTCGTGATGTCCAGCGGCGACGAGCTACGGCCCCCGCCTCCGCACGCCCTGACGAGCGCCGAGTACGCCGCCGACTTCAACGAGCTGAAAGAGCTCGGCAGTCTCACCAGCACGTCGCGGACGGCGAGCCAGACGGAGATTGCTCTCTTCTGGTTCGAGTCCTCGCCGATGCGGTGGAACCGGATCGCCCGCACGGTCTCCACGAGTGGCCATCTCGGCATGTGGGACAACGCCCGGCTCTTCGCCCTGCTCAACGTCGTCGAGGCCGACGGCTACATCGGCAACTTGGAGGCGAAGCGGTTCTACAACCGCTGGCGCCCGGAGACGGCGGTCCGCCTCGCCGACATCGACGGCAATCCCCTGACCGTCCCCGACACCGGATGGACCCCGACGTGGGGCTTCAGTGGCGCCGGACCCGAGTACGACTCCGGCCACGCGATCGAAGGAGCCGGCGCCGCCACCGTGCTGGCGGACGTCCTCGGCACGGACCGCGTGACCTTCAAGGTCTGCAGCTACTCGTTCTTCCCGCCGCCGCAGATCACGACGTTCTCGCCGGAGAACAACTGCGACGGCAGCGCGCCGATCTTCCGGACGTACCACAGCTTCTCGCAGGCAGCCGAGGAGAACGGCGTCTCGCGCATCTACCTCGGCTGGCACTTCCGCAACGCCGTCGAGCGGGGCTACGAGCACGGTACGCAGCTCGGCCACCTCGCGCTCGACACGCTGTTCACGCCGAGTCGCTGATCCAACCGCCGGGCGGCGGGCGCGCGCGAGCGGCCCGGCCGGCGCCACGTCTGGCGTCGATCGGGCCGCCCGGTCGCGGTCAGTGCTGCCCGACGGTGCGCATCGGCTGCGTGTCCCACGCCCAGCCGACGTACGTCGGCAAGTCGCAGCGGAAGTTGACGGCCCTGACCGTGAACGTGCCAGCCGTCCAGCTGTCGAACTCGACGATCTCGCTGGTGTTGTCCCAGCTGGACGACGAGGCGACGACCTGGCCCAGCGGGTTGACGACCTGGAGGTCGATGTCGGCGCTCGGACGGTTGGTGTAGTCCGAGAACGACGGATCGGTGGTCCACGAGATCGCCACCCGGTGGTGCGTGCGGGGGCCGACGCCGCGGGTCGTGAGGTCGAGGGTCCGCGGCGTCGAGCAGTCGAAGCGCACACCGTTCCATGCCGCCGGATTCTCGACGATGCCGGCTGCCCGATCGGCGACCAGCCCGCCGGCGCCATCCTGATCGGAAAGGCGGGTGGCACCCTCGATGTTGTGGGTCGCGCTGGCCATCAGGATGGCCCGCACGATCTCGGGCCAGATCGCCAGCCGGCTGTTCTTCTGCATGAGCAGAGCTGTCGTCCCGGCGACGTGTGGGGCAGCGAAGCTGGTGCCGGAGTGGGCGCTCATGTTGGCCGGACCCGGATCGACGAGTGTGATGTTGGCCCCCGGGGCGGCCAGCTCGGGCTTCTCCCGGTCGTTGTGCGTGGAGATCGGGTCGCCGAAGCTGGAGCAGCTGTACATCGTGTCGTCGCTCCACTGCCCGGTGCCGGCGTCGTTGAAGCCCCCGACGGTGACGACGTTGTAGCCGAGGCCGGGGCTGGTCACCTCGGAGTCGGCGGGCGAGTTGCCCAAGGCGGGGCAGGCCCGGTTGCCGGCCGACTTCGCCACCGTCCGCCAGCGGTTGTGGACGAGATCGTCGAAGAACCGGTCCTGGCCGCCGACCGCCAAGTTCGTGTCGCTGCCGAAGCTCAGATTGAGCACGCGGGCGCCCCAGTTGGCGGCGCGGGTCGCCGCGGTCTGCAGCTCGGCGGGCAAGTTCGCGCAGCTGCCGCCCACGCGAACGTCCGAGCCGAACGCCACGCCGTCCTCGCCGACGAGCTGGCCGAAGAAGTTGAGGCGGCGCCCGACGATCACCGACGTCACATTGGTGGTGTGGGTCGTCGGCGTGGCGCAGACATTGAGCGGGTCCTGCACGATGGGCCGCAGGAGCAGGCTGCTCTGCTCGGCCCGTCCGCCGGTCTCGATGACGCCGACGCGTACGCCGGCCCCGGTGATGCCGGTGCCGTGCACGCGGTCGACGCCGGTCGCCTGCTTGGCGGCGGCGAGCTCCTCGGCGGCGGCCGGGGCGTCGTAGATCGTGTCGATCCGCTCGTCGTGTGCCAACTCGGCGATGGCTCGTGCGTCAAGCGTGGCGGCGATCGCCGGTGTCGGTGCGAGGCCGACGGCTGCGTCGTCGTAGCGGGCGACGTCCGCCAGGACCGCATCCACGATCGGCGCCACGACGTCGAGCCGGCGGGCGTCGATCTCGGCGAGGACCTTGTCGATCTCGGCCGGATCGAGCCCGACGCCGTTTGCGTCGGGCCGCGGCGGCAGCTCGCTCGAGGCGCCGGCCAGCCAGATCAGGACCGGCCGGCGGTCGTCGGGCGCGGCCTGCAGGGCAGCATCGAGGGCCGGGTCGACGGCGCCGAACCGCTCGCGCTGGTTCCTCCGCGAGTCGGCCACGAGGGCGTCGAGGTCGACCTCCTTGCCACCGTCGTCGAACGCGACGCCGTAGATCGCCCCCTCCGGGTCGATGACCTTGGCCGAGACGATCGGTCGCTCGCCGGCGGCCAGCGACGTGTCGGCGACATTGACGACCTGCAGGTCGGCCGGGTCGATGCCGAGTCGCGCGGCGACGAGCGAGACGGCGATCTCGCCGGCGTCCGGCGGCAGCTCGGCGCCGGCGGTTGCCGGACGGCCGGCGGCGATCGAGGATGTTGTCGCCAGCCCGACGGTGGCGACGAGGGGGAGGGTGAGCAGGCGCAGGTGCCTGGTGTGCTTCATGTCATGCTCCAGATGTGTCGATGGTGCGCGGCGCGGGGCGTCAGTTGTTCGGCCGGGTGCCGAACTGCTGGGTGCCCGGCACGGCGGGGTCGGCGTCGAAGCGGGGCCCGCCAGCGGCGCGCACGGCGAAGTAGTAGGTGGCGGCGATCCCGTAGCACTGGGCCCGGGCCGCGGGGGCGTTCCAGCCGATCTGGCGGTTGCAGCTCGTCATCAGGTCGGCGTAGAAGCGGTCGTCGATCGTGCGGCGGGACAACCCACGAGTGTCGACGACACCGCCGTTGATGGGGTCGAAGACGATTCCGCCGTCGTAGCCGGCGTCGTGCATGTCGCACGCCGGTCGGAAGTTGACGACGAACACCCACGGCGCCGCCCACGGGGACGGGTCCACGAGCGGTGGGCTCTGGTCGAGGAGCACATTCGGACCAGGAACCGAGCAGCCGTTGCCGTACTCGGCGGCGAAGAAAACCCGGAAGAGGTTCTCCGGCTTGGTGTCGGCGTGGGCGGTCGAGGCCGCCACGCCCGTAACGGACACGGCGGCCGCGGCGGCCGCGAGTGCCAGACGGCGAAGACCGAATCGCCTCGGTCGCTCGCGCGGGGATTCGCTCGACTCACATCGCGTGAACATCGGGGATGTCCTTTCGTTGGAGGGGGTTGTGGCGCCAGCCTCCGCTGGCGTGCTTGCGTGTTCCTTGCGGGTGAGCGAGCGGGTCCTCGAGGGAGCGAGGCAGCTTGGCTCAGGACGGCTGAACCGGTGGCGCGCCCGTCACGCCGCCGCGGTGGGCGGCAGCGGGGTCGAGCTCGCCGCACCTGCGACGACCCGGCGCAGTGCGGTGAGGCGCGGGGCGACCGAACCGAGCGAGGCGACCCCGTGGGCGACGATCACCGTGTCGGCGCGGTATGGCGAGAGGCGGCGGAACAGCTCGTCGGCAACGTCGCGGTCTCCGACGCGCCCGCACGCGTCGGCGAGGAGCGTCACCGTCGCCAGCCACAGCCAGTCCTCTGGGACCTCGCCGAGCCGGCTGACGGCGATCCGCAGCGCCTCGGTGGCGGCGGCGTCACCGGTCTCGGCAAGAGCGACGACGCGCGCGGCTTGCCAGGCCGCAGGAGCGGCGGCGTCGCCGGCGAGCCCCTCGAGCAGGGGCATGAGCTCGCCGAGACGCCGCTGCCGCCGCCGCAGCACGAACAGCTGGGCGGCGAAGCCGGCCGCGAAGTTCGGGCTGGCCTCGGCCCCGCTCGGCAGGTCGGCCAGCGCCGTATCGGCGGCATGGGTGCGTCCGTGACGCAAGTGGTCGGCGATCGTGAGCAGCGCGGCGAGAGCGACGAAGAACGGGCGCCGGCTCTGCTCGGCCCACTGCTGCACGATGAGCCGCTCCCGACGCCCCTCTTTCGGCCGCCCGAGCTGATCGAGTGTGGCTGCCCGCCACGCGCGGGCCTCGACCGCCAGCTCGACCATGTCGAGGTCGCCGGCGCTGGCGATCACCTCGTCGATGTCGGCCAGCCGGGACCGGGCCGCACCTGGACCCCAGGTCACGAGGATGGAGGTGGCCAAGGCGACGACCAATGGCCGCGGGGTGTCAAGCCGCCGAGCGAGCTCGACCGCGTCGCGGACCCGCTGGACGGCCGCTGCGCTGTGCCCGGGGACTGTCCGGGCCAGCCCGGCCAGCAGCTCCACCCGTGCCGGCGCGTCGCCCGGCAGGATGTCGAGGGCGGCTGTGAGCACCGCCTCGGTCGACGCGTCGGCCATGCCGAACTCGGTGGCGGTGGCCACGCCGACGGCTGCCTCGCCGAGTAGGTGCACGTCACCGACCTTGATGGCCCCGGCCGCCGCCTGGCGGAACCCCTCGAGGGCGCAGTCGAGCTGGTACGCGGACTGGCAGGCACGTCCCAGGGCGAGGTGCAGCTCGGCCCGACGCACGATCGGCGGCTCGGCGGTGAACTCGAGCGCGGCCAGCGCAGCGCGGTAGTGGCCGGCCGCCTCCTCGAAGCCCAGCCGCAACAGGGCATCGTCGCCGGCGCGCGCCGACAGCCGGGCGGCGTGGTCGAAGGCATCGGCGGCGAGCTTGGCGGGAGCAGTGGCGCTCGGCGGCCCATCACCGCCCGGAGTCGGGCGCGCCGCGGCGTCGATCTGCCCGCTGGTCACCCGGTGCACCAGCCCCTCGCGCTCGAGTGCCAGGAGCCGGGCATCAGCCGAGCGAGCGCACGAGGCAGCGCCGTCGGGGGCATCGTCGGACGTGCTCGACGTGCGGGCCAGCACGAGGCGTAGCGCGGCATCGCCGCGCCGGCGAGCGATGTGCTCGATGAGGTCGAGAGTCGACGCCCCGGCATCGTCGACGTCGTCGAGCACGACGACGACGGGTTGCCGTGCCGCTTCGGCGGACAGCACCGCGAGCACCGCCTCGAAGGCCTCGAACCGCTGGAACGCGGGATCGGCGCCCGGCGCCGGCGGCACCGCGGCGACGATGGGCGCCATGGCGGCGAGCAGTCTCGGGTCGGTACCGGCGGTGAGCAGCGGGGCGAGCGCGTCGGCGATGCGTTGGTACGGGCGCCCGCCGGAGACAACGGGCGTGCCGCGCAGCACGGCTCGTCCCGATCGGACCGCTGCCTCGGCGATCGCTTCCACGGTCGACGCCGGGTCGGGACCCTCGACGAGGGTGACCGGGCGATCGTGCCCGCACTCGCCGTCGTCGACGTCCGTCGACCTGACTCGGCGGGCACCGGGGCGCCCGGCGATGCCGAGCCGTTGCAGCGCCGGGTCCTCGCGGCTGATCGCCATCTCCAGCTCGCGCAGCTCGCAGCCAGGTCGGACACCGATTTCGGCGAGCGCCCGGTAGCCCGCCCGGTACGTGCGCAGCGCTTCGACCTGCCGCCCCGAGCGGTGCAGGGCGAGCATCAGCAGCGCCCGCAACCGCTCCCGGTACGGGTGCTCGTCGACCAGCCGCTGCAGCGGTCCGACGGCCATCGCATGGCCGCCGACATCGAGCTCGGCGGACAGGCGCAGCTCGATCGTGGCCAGGCGCAGCTCGTCCAGCCGCTGCGCTTCCACGAACAAGGCCGAGACATGGCGCACGTCCTGCAGCGCCGGACCCCGCCACTCGTCGAGCGCCCGGGCGCACACGTCCGCGGCCAGGCGGGCGTCGCCGGAAACCAGCCGGTCAGCATCCGCGGCCAGGACCTCGAAGCGGTGCACGTCGATGTCGTTCGGATCGACGTGCAGCTCGTATCCGGAAGCCCGCCGCTCGAGCGAGGCCGTCGCGCCGCTTGCCGCGAGGACCGTCCGCAGCCGGCTGACGTGGGCCTGGATGGTCGACCGGGCGGCCGGCGGCGGGGTGCCGTCCCACAGCTGGTCCTCCAGCTGCTCGGTCGGCACGTAGCGGTTGGCCCGCCCGGCGAGGAGAGCCAGCAGCGCCCGGGCCTTGATGCCCGGAATGGTCAGCGGTCGGCCCGACCGGTCCTGCAGTGCGACCCGCCCGAGCAACAGCAGCGACATGACCTCCCAGACCTCAGCGCGCGATGTCATGTCGAGGGCGGACCGGGAGGAACTGATACCGGGCCAGCAATCGACCACCGCGGTGAACGCGGCTCAGCCGATCTCTACAGGTCCCTCAGGTTGGTGGCTTGTCGTGGGGCAGGTCGGCTTCGACGTCGAGCGTCAGGTTCACCTCGTTGCCGACGACGACGCCGCCGCCGGGGAGCGGGATGTTGGCATGCATGCCGAAGCGGCGGCGGTCGAGCGAGCCGGTCGCCGTGAACCCGAACTTCGCCTGCGGCCCGTACGGCATTGCGACGACGCCGTTCAGCGTCGCGTCGAGCGTGATCGGGCAGGTGATGTCACGGATCGTGAGGTCACCGGTGACCACCCACCGATCGCCCCCGGCGTGGCTGACCTCGGTGCTGCGGAACGTGAGCACGGGATAGGTGACGGCGTCGAGGTAGGGCTCGCCACGCAGGTGCTCGTCAGCCTTCGGGTGATTGGTGTCGATGCTCGCCGCGTCGATGGTCAGCTCCACCGACGAGTCCTCGGGGCGTTCGGCGATCGTGAACCGCCCCGAGCAGTTGCGGAACCGCCCGCGCATGCGGGTGACCACGGCGTGACGACACTCGAAGGCGAGGCTGGTGTGCAGCGGGTCGATCACCCACGTGCCCGGTGTGGGCAGCTCGATCCCGTCGACGATGCGAATCGGTGCGAGGTCAGTCACGGGTGCACCTCCTCCGTCTCGGCCCGCCGCGCCGACCGTAGTGGCGCCCGGTCAGGCGGGTCGTGGGCGACCCGGAACCCGAGGTTGCCGGTCGAGCTGTCGGGCGTGTTCGAGCTGCGCGCGGCGACGCGGTAGCGGCGGCAGTACGACGCGTGGCACAAGTACGAGCCGCCACGCATCACCCGGTGCGTGCCCTCGCCGGGACCGGCGGGCGCCCGACGCGGGCTGTGCTGGTAGTAGTGCGGCGAGTACCAGTCACTGCACCACTCCCAGACGTTGCCCGTCATGTTGAAGAGCCCGAAGCCGTTCGGCTCGAACGCGTCGACCGGGGCCGTGCCCGCGTAGCCGTCGGCGGCCGTGTTCTCGACGGGGAACCGCCCCTGGAACACGTTCATCCGGTGCTCGCCGCCGGGCTCGAGGTCGTCACCCCAGGGAAAGCGGCGGCCTGCCAACCCACCACGGGCGGCGTACTCCCACTCCGCCTCCGTCGGCAAGCGGGTGCCACTCCACGAGCAGTAGGCGACGGCGTCGTTCCACGAGACGTGGATCACGGGGTGTTCGCCACGGCCGTCGAGATCGGACGGTGGTCCCTCCGGCCGGCGCCAGTCCGCCCCGAGCACCTGCCGCCACCATTCGGCGCCCACGACGCCACGGGTTGGGGGGAAGTCGTCTGGTAAGAAGCCGGCGAACACGAACGACCAGCCGAAGCGCTCTGCCTCGGTGACGTGACCGGTGGCGTCGACGAACGCGGCGAACTGCTCGTTGGTGACGGCGTGGGCGGCGATCGCGAACGGCGGGATCTCGACGACGTGGACCGGCGACTCGCCGTCGCCCGGATACGACCACTCGTCGCTGGAGCCCATCCGGAACGCTCCCCCAGGAAGCGCCAAGAGGCCAGCCGTCACCGCGGCACGTCCTCGCTCACCGCGGTCGTCGACTTCGCGATGTGCTCGAGCAGCGCTGCGGCGACCTCCTGCGGGTGCGTCCGTTGCGGATGGTGGCCGGCGCCGACGATGTACCGGACAGTGCTGCCGTCCACGGCACGGCCGAGGTATGCCGCGCCAGCGTGGAACCGCTCGTCGCGCTCTCCGACGATCACCAGCAGCGGCGGCTGCAGCTCGGCGACGTGATCGATCACCCAGCTGTCGTGTTGGTGCGCCAGCGCAGCCGTCGCGGGCGGGACGGGCATGCGCAGGACGGCACGGTCGACCTCGCGGTTCCACGCCTGCCGTGCGGCGGGATCGCGATAGCCCGGTCCCGAGCCGATCAGGACCAACGACTCCACGAGCTCCGGATGGCGCAGCGCCACGGTGAGCGAGAGATAGCCACCCAGTGAGTGGCCGGCGAGGTGGACCCGCCCACCGGTGGCCCGCACGACCGCGAGCAGGTCCGCGCTCGCCACACCCGGCAGGTAGTCGCCGGGTGCGAGGGCAGCGTTGGCGCCATGCCCGCGCAACTCCCAGGTGACCACTCGGTGCGTAGCTTCCAGCACGGGCCGCAGCTCCGACCAGGTCGTTGCGTCGTCACCCAAGCCGTGGGACAGCACGAGCGGCGCGCCGGCGAAGCGGTTCACGGAACGATCATTGCGCCCGTCGCAGCTCGGCGCGCAGGTGGTGCGTCATCGGGAGCCCGACGGCGGCCATGGCGATCGTGTACCGCAACGTGTCACCGTCGAACTCGTAGTGCCGGTGCACCTCGTCGACCCGCTTGGCCGAGGCCGTGCCGAGCAGGCCGCCGCTGCGCAGCGCCAGCACGCCGGCCTCGAACGTCCCGCTCGCCGTCTCGACGATGCCGAAGCTGTGGGCCACGACGAGCTCGATGCCGTTCGGCGTGGTTCGCAGGAACCCGCTCTCGGCGTGGCGCGGCTCGTTCGTCGGAGCGTCGCGGGTCGTGCTACGCCAGTGCGCTACGGGACGGTCGGGCACCGGGGCGATGAGCAGCTCCTCGGTGTAGGAGAACGGCGAGATGGTCGGATACT
>JBIOUO010000375.1:0-14001 GCA_044867195.1 Ilumatobacteraceae bacterium | reverse complement strand
GACGTGCCCGGTCGACAACGGACCGTGCCGCTACGGCACCGTCAACGTCACGTCGGCACTGGCTGTGTCCAGCGACGCCTTCTTCTACAAGCTCGGCGAGGAGTTCTACCTCACGCCCGGCACCCAGCTGCAGGACAACGTCAAGCTGTTCGGGTTCGGCGCCGACACCGGCATCGACCTGCCGTTCGAGTTCGACGGGCGGGTGCCGACCAACGAGGTCAAGGCCCAGCTGATCGAGTCCGGCGCGCTGCCGGCCGACCAGACGCCGACGATCCAACCCGGCGACGTGCTGCTGCTGGCGATCGGTCAGGGCCTGCTGGCGGCGACGCCCTTGCAGCTCGCGGTCGGCTACTCGACGTTCGCCAACGGCGGCCACGTCCTCGCACCGCACGTCGTGCAGGCCATCCTCGAGCCCGAGACCCCCGACGGAGATCCCGGCTTCGTCGACCTCTCGCAGGCCACCGTCGTCCAGCAGATCGCTCCGGTCAACCGCGACATCCCGATGCCGCCAGAGATCCACGACCCGATCCAGAACGGCATCCGCCGCAACATCACCGGGCCCGGTGCCAACGGGCGCTCGACGACGGCGGAGGAGCTGTTCGCCGACTACCCGGCCGATGCCATCCAGGTCGCCGGCAAGACCGGCACCGCGCAGGGCGCCAACAGCTACCCCTGGAACGACTCGTCGGTGTTCGCCGCCTACAGCGTCCAGCCCGAGCACCCCTACACCGTCGTGTCGTACCTCGAGAAGTCCGGCTTCGGCTCGACCGGTGCGGCACCGGTCGTCAAGTGCATGTTCCTCGCCCTGTCGGGCAAGACGGCGCTCGACCCGGTGCAGATCTCCGAGCCGCTGGACACGACGATGGAGGTGCCGGCCAGGGACCTCCCCAACGTGCCCGACGTGAACTGCATGCACAGCACGAACCCCAACACCATCCGCCCCGACTGATGTTTCGACCTCGTTCGTTCGCTCGCCCTGCGGGCTCGCTCACTCCACTCGGTCGAGTTTTCAAAGCAGGCGGCCTTCGGCCGCACGAAGAACATGGCTGGTCGGACCGGCGGAGCCGGATCCGACCAGATCGAAGGGGGGGTCGCGAAGCTCCCCCCTTCGAGCATCCCCCCACCCGGAACATGGACTGCTGAGATGGGCCTCTCTATGCTCCAGCGGAAGCCGGATTCGGGGCTCGGGAACATTCGGTCGAGCCCGGCTGATCCGAGCCGCAACATCGACTGGGTGCTCCTGGCCGGTCAGACCGCGCTGACGATCTTCGGCTGCTTCATCGTGTTCTCGGCGACCCGCGTCCGCACCGCCGACCCGTACACGTTCGTCACCCGCCAAGTGGTCTTCGCCATCGTCGCCGCGCTGGCGATGGTCGTGGTGATGTCGTTCGACTACGAGTGGTTCCGCGACCACATCCGCACCCTGTACGTGCTGACGCTGCTCGTGCTGCTCGCCCTCGCCGCGTACTCCCGGGCATCGGGGAACACGCTGCTGGCTATCGACGTCGGTCCCGTCCAGCTCCAGCCGGCCGAGTTCGCCAAGGTCGTGGTGCTGCTCGCGATGTGCGCCTACATCAGCGACGAGCGCAGCACCGACGGCGTCAGCTACCCCCGCTTCCTCGGCGCCCTGCTGATCGTCGGCATCCCGGCCGTGCTGATCATCGTCCAGCCCGATCTCGGGTCCGGGTCGGTGCTGATCGCGATGACGATGGGCGTGCTGCTCGTCGCCGGTGCCAAGGCCCGCTACATCGCCACGATCAGCCTGCTGTCGCTGGCTACGCTCGGCGCCGCGTTCGTCGCCCGGCTCGTCAACCCGTACCAGCTGGAGCGGGTGCGCGTGTTCTTCGACGAGAAGAACCCCGAGCTCAAGGCGGCCGTCTACCAGGTCGACAACGCCGTCAAGGCGGTCGGCACGGGCGGCTTGTTCGGCAAGGGCTGGCTGCGGGGGCCGCTGACCAACGGGCGTGACATCCCCGTCATCTGGGCCGACTTCCCATTCGCCGCGCTCGGCGAGCAGTTCGGCCTCGTCGGATGCGCGGCCGTGCTGTTCGTGTTCGCCGTCGTGCTGGTACGGATCTGGCGCATCGCCCACCTGTCGCGCGACATGTTCGGCACCTACATCTGCGCCGGCGTGTTCACGATGCTGCTGTGGCAGGTGTTCCAGAACGTCGGGATGACGATCAAGATCATGCCCGTGACCGGCTTGCCGCTGCCGTTCATCTCCTACGGCGGCTCGAGCCTGATCACCTGGTTCGTCCTGCTCGGCCTGGTGCAGAGCGTCCACATGCGCCGCATGCGGTAGGCCCACGCTGGGCCGGCGGTCCGCGAGCGGTAGGCTTCGGGCGTCATGACCGAGCTCTGGGCGCGGATCGAGACGCTCCTGGGCCAGGTGCAGAAGCCGGCGCGGTACATCGGCTGCGAGGACGGCGCGATCACCCCCGCCTACGGACCCGGGCGGGTCTCCTGGCTGCTGGCTTACCCCGACGCGTACGAGGTCGGGCTGCCCAACCAGGGTTTGCAGATCCTCTACGAGATCCTCAACGAGCGCGACGATGCCGTCGCCGAGCGGACGTACGCGCCGTGGCCCGACCTCGCCCGGCTCCTGCGTCGTGACGGCATCCCGCTGTTCTCCGTCGACACCCATCGCGCCGCACGCGACTTCGACATCCTGGCGTTCAACCTGTCCTCGGAGCTGGTGTTCACCAACGTGCTCGAGATGCTCGACCTCGCCGGCGCTCCCTTGCACGCCGCCGACCGCCGCGGCGGCGATCCGCTGGTGGTCGTCGGCGGCCACTGCGCGTTCAACCCCGAGCCGCTCGCCGACTTCATCGACGCCGCCGTGCTCGGCGACGGCGAGGAGGTCGTCGGTGAGATGACCGACGTCGTGGGCTCGTGGATCCGCGGCGGGCGGGCCTCCCGCGAGCGGGTGCTGCGCGAGCTCGCCCAGCTGCCCGGCGTCTACGTTCCCTCCCTGTACGACGTGGTGTACGACGGCGCCGAGCTCGTCGCCGTCACACCGCGCTTCAGCGACGTTCCTGCCGTCGTCGACAAGCGCACCGTCGCCGACCTCGGGGCGTGGCCGTACCCGCGGCGCCAGCTGGTCCCGCTGACCGAGGTGGTCCACGACCGGCTGAACGTCGAGGTGTTCCGCGGCTGCACCCGCGGCTGCCGGTTCTGCCAGGCGGGGATGATCACCCGCCCGGTGCGCGAGCGGCCGGCGGAGCAGATCCGCACGATGGTCGCCGACGGCCTGCGCCGCACCGGCTACGACGAGGTCAGCCTGAGTTCGCTGTCGACCGCCGACCTGAGCGGGATCGAGCCGATCGTCGGCGCCATCCTCGCCGACCGCCAGGCCGCGCAGCCGGGCTGCACGACCACCGTCAACCTGCCGTCGCTGCGCGTCGACGCGTTCACGGTCGGGCTCGCCGGCAAGGTCCAGGGCGGGCGCCGCAGCGGGCTGACGTTCGCCCCCGAGGCCGGGTCGTGGCGCATGCGGACGGTGATCAACAAGCTGATCACGGAGGACGACCTGTACGGCGCCGTCGATGCGGCGTTCGCCGAGGGATGGTCGCGGATCAAGCTGTACTTCCTCGTCGGGCTGCCTACGGAGACGGACGACGACATGGTGGGCATCGTCCAGCTGGCGGCAAACTGCGTCGAGCTCGGCCGACAGCGCGGCGCCCGGCCCTCGGTGACAGCGAGTGTCGGCGGGTTCGTGCCCAAGCCGCATACGCCGTTCCAGTGGTTCGGTCAGGATCGGCGCGCCGAGCTGCAGCGCAAGGTCGACCTGCTGCGCGCGGAGGCGCGCCGGACGCGTCACGTCGACCTCAAGTGGCACGATCCGGCGGCGACGACGGCCGAGGGCATCCTCAGCCGCGGCGACCGGCGCATCGGGCGTGTGATCGAGCGGGTCTGGCGGGCCGGCGGGACGTTCCAGGAGTGGGGCGAGCACTTCGACCTTCGTCGCTGGACCGACGCCATGTCGTCCGCGGGCCTGTCGCTCGAGTGGTACGTCCACCGCCACCGCGACCGTTCCGAGCTGCTGCCGTGGGCGCACCTGCGCGCCGGGCTGCACGAGGACTTCCTGTGGGACGACTGGCAGGACGCGCTCGCTGCCGCCCGCGCCGGCGGGACCGGCACCGGCACGGTCGCCGACTGCCGGTGGACGCCGTGCTACGACTGCGGCGTGTGCACCGGCTATGGGATCGAGCACGTGGTGGCGTCGCCCCACCCGCCCGCCGGGGGCAGCCAGGGAACCGGACAGGACCTGTCGTGCGGCGGCGCCAGTCCCGTATCAGTGCGAGCAGAGCGAGTCCCCGAGCGAGCGAGCGATCTGGCTCGGCTGGAGCGCCGGGGGTGAGGCCGGCCAAGCTGCGCCTGCGCTACGCCAAGCGTGGCAAGGTCCGCTTCACGAGCCACCGCGACACCGCGCGCATCTGGGAGCGGGCGATGCGGCGGGCCGCGGTGCCGGTCGCGACGAGTGCCGGGTTCACGCCACGGCCGCGGCTCAGCTTCGGCCTCGCGCTGCCCACGGGCGCGGAGTCGATCGCCGAGTACCTCGACGTCGACGTCGTCGACGGTGAGCTGAGCGGCGACGATCTCGACGACGTCGCGGCACGCCTGGCCGGCGCCCTGCCGGTCGGCTTCGAGGTGCTGCGGGTGGTCGAGCTGGATCGTGGTTGCGCCTCGTTGCAGGAGGTCGTGACGTCCGTGACGTGGGAGCTCGGCGGGCTTCCTGCGGATGCCCGTCTCGACGCGGCTGCCGATCGCCTGCTGGCGGCGGACGTGCTCCCGCTGGAACGGGAGCGCAAGGGGGAGCGGCGGGTCGACGACATCCGCCCCGCGGTCCGCGCCGTGGCCGCCGGGCACGACCGGGCGCTGATCGCCGAGCTGGCGACCAGCGGGCGCGGCGTGCGGCCTGCCGAGCTGGCCGCGGCGGCATTTCCCGGCGCCGACCTCACGGCGCTGCGGGTGCTGCGGACGCATCAGTGGATCGAGGACGGCGACGGCCGACGCGAGGTGGTGTCGCTGCCGGTCGTGGCGTCGGCGCCCGAGGTGGGCGCGTGAGAAGGGATTTCCATGGACAACGAGGCCACGGGGCCGGATGCCCCGACGGGCGCTGACCCCGATACCGTCAGCCCTGCACCCGTCGACGGTGCGGGCGGTGCAGATGGCGCGGTGAGCCGCAAGCGCCGGCGCGGATCCCGCGGTGGCCAGCGGCGGCGCAAGGTCGGCGATGACGCCTCCGCCACGTCCGTCGCCGACCGGGCCGGCGAGGCTCGGGCCGGCGACGGTCCGGCCGGCAACGCTCCGGCGGATGAGCGTCGGGTCCGTGCCGCAGCGGCGGACGGTGACACGCCGGAGCTGCCCGAGCCGCTGCGCGAGAACCGCCCGACGGCTGAGGCTGCCGAGCGGGCACTCGTCCGCAAGCCGCAGATCGGCGACACCCGCCCGGCGCCACCGACGCCCCCGCCAGCCGACGGTGGCGCCGGAGCAGCCGCCCGCCGTGGTCGGGGCCGCGCCGGCGCCGGGCGCGGCGCCGACGGGCGCAGTGGTGACGACACGCGGCGGAGGCGGGCCACCCGCGGGCCGCGCGGGCGCGGTGCCGGACAGCCGGCGTCCGAGCTCGTCGACCAAGACGAAGCAGCGCAAGCAGAGCAAGCAGAGCAGCGCCGCGGTCGGGAGCGCAACGGCCGGCCGGTCGGTCGCTACCTGATGTGCGTCCAGGTCCGCGAGAACATGGCCCAGGTCGCCGTGCTCGAGGGGCGCAACCTGATCGAGCACTACGTCAGCCGGCCGGCCGACGACATCAGCCAGATCCACGGCAACATCTACGTCGGGCGGGTGCAGAACGTGCTGCCCGGCATGGAGGCGGCGTTCGTCGACATCGCCACGCCGAAGAACGCGGTGCTCTACCGGGGCGACGTGCAGTACGACGCCGAGGACATCGAAGAGCGCGGTGACAACGCCCGCATCGAGGACATCCTGCGCGCCCGCCAGCTGATCGTCTGCCAGGTCACCAAGAACCCGATCGGAGCCAAGGGCGCACGGCTGACCCAGGAGGTGTCGCTGCCCGGGCGGTTCGTGGTGCTGATCCCGAACTCGCGGACGTACGGCATCTCCAAGCGCCTGCCCGACGACGTGCGCAAGCGGCTGCGGGCGATCCTCGACCGGGTCAAGCCGGCGCAGCACGGGCTGATCGTGCGCACGGCGGCCGAGCACGCCACCGAGGACGAGTTGCGGGCGGACATGTCCCTCTTGCTCGACCAGTGGGAGCAGATCGCCGCCCAGGCTGCCACGGCCAGGCAGCCGACGCTGCTGTACCGCGAGCCGGAGCTGGCCGTGCGGGTGATCCGCGAGGAGTTCAACGCCGACTACCGCAGGGTGGTGATCGACGACCAGCGGCTGCAGAACGAGGTGCGGGCGTACATCGGGGCGTTCAGCCCCGAGCTCGCCGACCGCGTCGAGTACTACGACGCCGAGGCCGAGGGGCTGAGCCTGTTCGAGCAGTACCACGTCCACGAGCAGGTCCACAAGGCGCTCGACCGCAAGGTGTGGCTGCCGTCGGGCGGTTCGCTGATCATCGAGCACACCGAGGCGCTGACGGTCGTCGACGTCAACACCGGAAAGAACGTCGGCTCGTCGAGCCTCGAGGAGACGGTGTTCCACAACAACATGGAGGCGGCCGACGAGATCGCCAAGCAGCTCCGGCTGCGTGACATCGGCGGGATCATCGTGATCGACTTCATCGACATGGAGAACCGTGCCAACCGGGCCGCCGTGGTCGAGCGCTTCCGGGCCTCCCTGGCGCGGGACAAGACGCGTTCGCAGGTGTTCGACATCTCCGACCTCGGGCTGGTGGAGATGACCCGCAAGCGGATCGGCGAGGGCCTGCTCACGGAGTTCTCCGAGATCTGCCCCAACTGCGACGGCCGCGGCGTCATCGTCGACCACGCGCTGCTGGACTGACCCCGCACCCGCCGCGACGCCCTCGACGCACGCTGCCCCAGCAGCTCCGGACGACCGAGCACGCTGGAGACGTTTCGGTAGCCTGCTCGCGCGTGGCAACGACGACGATAAGGGTGTCGAAGGCTGAACACGAACAGCTCCGACAGCTCGCCGAGCGCGACGGGCTGACCATCGTCGAGGTGCTGCGGCGTTTGCTTCGCGAGGAGCGGCAACGGCGGATGGGACTCGAAGACGCCGAACGGGGTCTGACGGACGAGGAGGCGACGATCGTCGTCGGAGCCGCCCACCAGGTTGCCGAGATCGCGGCGGTCCCGCAACATGCAGGCCGGCGACATCGTCACGGCTGACTTCGGGGTGCCGCTGGGGTCCGAGGCAGGGCTCGTGCGCCCGGCGGTCGTCGTCAGCGCGAACGCATACCTATCTCGAGGCGTCGTGACCGTCACGGTCGTACCGGTGACGGGGACAACGGCCCGGCGCTACTCGTCCGACGTCGCGCTGGACGATCATGGCGTCGGAATCTCGGGTGTCGCGCAATGTCGTCTGGTGACCACGATCTCTACGTACGCCGTCGTCGATACCGGTCACGAGAACGTTGGTCCGGTGACGCTGGCGCAAATCCGTTCCGTGATCGCCGACCTGCTCGACCTCCCCGTTGGTGCCGGTCCGTGAGTGCGGACGACTCGGTCGCCCGGTAACGTTGCGTCCCGCTATGTACGCAGTGATCCGGGCTGGCGGGCGCCAGGAGAAGGTGGCCGAGGGCGAGCGGGTCCACGTCGACCTGCTCGCCGCCGCGGAGGGCGACGAGGTCACGCTGGCGCCGAAGATGGTCGTCGATGGCGACACCGTCCTCGCCACGCCCGACCAGCTCGCCGGCGTGACCGTCACCGGTCGCGTGGTCGGGGAGGCCAAGGGCCCGAAGATCAACGGCTTCACGTACAAGCGGCGGACCAGGCAGCGGCGCCGGTTCGGCCATCGCCAGCGCTACACCGTCGTCGAGATCACCAAGATCAGCACGAACTGATCAGCACGCACCGATCAGCACGAACCGATCAGCACGAACCGATCAGCACGAACCGAGGAGTCTGCGATGTCGAAGACGAAGGGTGGCGGCTCCACCCGCAACGGCCGTGACTCCACGGCCCAGCGCCTCGGGGTCAAGGTGTTCGGCGGCACCCGGGTCTCCGCGGGGACGATCATCGTCCGCCAGCGGGGGACCAAGTTCCACCCCGGCAGGAACGTCGGCATCGGCGGCGACGACACGCTGTTCTCGCTCGTCGATGGCGCGGTCGCGTTCGGCGAGCGCAGGGGCCGCAAGGTCGTCGACGTTCTCCCGCGCTGAATGGCCTCACTCGCTCCGCTCGCTCGGCGGGCCTCGCTGCGCCTGGCGGCGCGACCGCTCGGCCTGACCCACATGTGAGCCGCGGTCGGGGCCGAAGCGGTCAGTGAGCACGATCCGCGCCCGCGTCGTCGTCCGCGGATTGGTCCAAGGGGTCTGGTTCCGCGATTCTTGTCGCCACGAGGCGCTGGCCCGCGGCGTCGCCGGGTGGGTCCGCAACCGGATGGACGGCACGGTCGAGGCCGTGTTCGAGGGTCCTGAGTTCGCGGTCGCGCAGTGTGTCGCGTGGTGCCGGATGGGCCCGCCGCGCGCGGACGTGACGGGCATCGACGTCACCGAGGACCCACCCGAGGGTCTGGTCGGGTTCCGGATCCGCTGAGCGGTACACCTCGCGTGCTGGCCGCGAGCGATGATGGCGGGGGTCGGCTGCCATTTTGGAGGCCGCTGACGACAGAGGGGGTCTTGACGATGCCGTTGCACCCACAGGCCGAGGCGTTGCTGCAGGAGATGCGGGCGCAAGGAGCCGTTCCGTTCGAGCAGCTATCCGTGCGCGAAGCTCGGGAGGCGGCGGCTGGGTTCCTGTTGCTGCAGGGTGAGCCCGACCCGGTGGCTGCCGTCACCCATCGGTTCATCACCGGTCCGACCGCCGACCTGCCGATCGTCATCTACCGGCCAGCGGGCGATGGGCCGTTCCCGGCGTTGATCTACTTCCACGGCAGCGGCTGGGTGATCCTCAACCTCGACGTGGTCGACGTCCCGTTGCGCGCCCTCGCCAACCGCTCCGGGTGCGTGATGATCGCCGTCAACTACCAGAAGGCTCCCGAGCATCCCTTCCCGACGGCGTTCGACGACTGCCACGCGACCGTGCAGTGGGTCGCCGAGCACGCCGAGGAGCTCGACGTCGACCCGTCGCGCATCGGCGTCGGTGGCGACAGCGCCGGCGGCAACCTGGCCGCCGCGATCGCGCTCCAGGCCAGGCAGACCGGTCCGCCGCTGCGGTGCCAGATCCTCGTCTACCCGGTCACCGACCACTCCTTCGACACGAAGTCGTACGAGGAGAACGCCGAGGGCTACATCCTCCAGCGGGAGACGATGAAGTGGTTCTGGGGGCACTACGTCCGCACCTCCGCGGACGGAGCCGACTGGCGGGCCTCGCCGTTGCGCGCGTCCGACTTGTCCGGGCTGCCGCCCGCACTGGTGATCACCGCCGAGTACGACCCGCTCCGGGACGAGGGCGAGGCGTACGCCGACCGGCTACGCGACGCCGGAGTCGACGTCACGCTTCACCGCTATGACGGCATGGTCCACGGGTTCATGTACATGGCCGGCGTGCTCGACGACGCCCGGCTGGTGATCGACGAGATCGCCGCCTCGCTGAGCACCACGCTCGCCGGCAGCCGCTGACAGCCGGACCCGTCGTCCTCGCCGACGGCCGGCGAACTGTGAGCAGCCGGGGCCGCTGCCGGCCCCACTCACTGATCAGCCCACCGTCCGAGAACTGTGAGGCTGGGAGGCGGGGATCCGCACGCTGTGCTCACCGTTCGGGGGGTGTCGCGTCACGACACGCCTTGCGGGAGCTTGGCCGGATCCCAGCCGAGGAGGGACACGGCCTGGCGGCAGGCGTAGCGGTCGGTCATCCCGGCCACGTACGACACCGCGGCGGTGACCGCCTGGTCGGTGCCACCGGCGGCGTGGGGTGGGTCGGGGAGCAGGTGGGGGCGGTCGCTGTAGTGCTCGACCAGGGCCCGCAGCAGGGCGACCACCGACTCGGCCTGGGCACGGCTCGCCGGCCGGAGGTACACGTGCTCGTAGTTGAAGCGCCGGAAGTCGGCGAGCGCGTCGGCGTACGGCTCGGTCATCCCTACCCGGCCGGTGGTGGCCGCGGCCTCGACCATCGCATGGATGAACGCCCCGAGCTGCCGCGACCGCGTTGCGCCGCACCGCGTGTCGACGGTGGCCGGCAGCACGTCACCGGCCACGATGCCGGCAGCCACTGCGTCCTCGAAGTCGTGGCACACGTAGGCGATGCGGTCAGCCCACGACACCACCTCGCCCTCCGGCGTCGCCGGCGCCGGACGGCTCCAGGAGTGGTTGCGGATCCCGTCGAGCGTCTCGGCACACAGGTTGAGCGGCCGTAGCGTGACGTCGGCCCCCCACACCGCGTGGTCGTACCCGCCGGCGACGTACGGCGACAGGGCGTCCTCGCTGGCGTGACCGCCGGGGCCGTGCCCGCAGTCGTGGCCGAGGGCGATCGCCTCGGTGAGCGCGACGTTGAGGCCGAGCGCGCGGGCGACGGAGGTGGCCACCTGGGCGACCTCGAGGGCGTGGGTGAGCCGCGTGCGCTGGTGGTCGTCGGGGAACACGAACACCTGCGTCTTGCCGGCCAGGCGGCGGAACGCGGCGGCGTGCAGGATTCGGTCGCGGTCGCGCTCGAAGCACGTTCGGAACTCGTCGGGTTCCTCGGGCCGCGGCCGGTCGCCGGCGCCGACGGCGCGTGTCGCGGACGGGCAGAGCAGTTCGTGCTCGACCTCCTGGCGGGCCCGCCGCCCGACCACACCCCCCGCGCTGGTACGGGAGTCGGCATGAGCGAGGCGCAGGCCGGGGTGCTCGTCGACGCCGTGCATCGTCGAGGCCCACCGCTCGGCCCGCTCCCGCATCGCCTCGTCACCGGTCACCATGGCGACGAGGATACGGAAGGGGTGTCAGCGCGTTCTTGACAGCTCCTCATGTCGGGCAGGAGACTCGTCGACAAGCGAACAGCCGGGCGGGCTCGATCACGCCGAACCACCGGGGAGCACGTCAGTGAAGCGACACATCACGCTCGGCACCGCGCTCTTCACCGCGACGCTCGTCAGCCCGGTTGCGACGGCGGATGCGGGCGGCGGGCGCGGCCATGAGGTCACCGCCATCGACGCGACCGTCATCACCGAGGTCTCGCCGGTCGGCTTCAAGGTGACGGGCGTTGCCGTCGAGTACGACGGCGTCGTCCACGTCGGCCGGACGGCGATCGACGAGTCTGCCTTCGACGTCGAAGCGACCCTCGAGCGGCCCGGCGTCCCACCCCTCGTTGGTCGCCGTACGGTGGTCGACGCCTACACGAACAGCGCGCCGGCGTTCGCCGACCGGCAGAAGACAGGCAGGTTCGTCATCCTCGAGCTGGATCAGAACGAGCCGCTGGCGTCCGCCGCCTACAACGAAGGCGGCTTCACGCGGTTCTACGACCTGGACGGCGCGTACGAGGTGACCCAGGTCGGCGACATCCGCTCCCGGTCGCACACGATCGAGGCCCAGCCCGCCGTCACCGTCTCGAACTCCGCGGTGCACAAGCTGATCGTCGACGAATACGGCGCGGGTGTCTTCACTGCGGCGGTGGGCAAGACGCTGCCGTACCGGATCTTCGCCCCGGACATCAGAGGACGCCATCGGAGGTACCCGCTGGTGGTGACGCTCCACGGCTACGGCGAGAGCGGGACCAACAACTTCAGCCAGATCGCCGGCAACCAGATCTCCGTCGCCTTCGCCGACCCGGCACGCCAGGCGCGGCACCCGGCGTTCGTGCTCTCACCCCAGGCCAACCCGCTCAACCCCGCCACAGCAGGCGCGTGGTGGGACCCCACGATGCAGCTCGCCGTCATCGAGCTGGTCCAGCAGACGCTGGCCGAGAACCCGGCCATCGACCCGGATCGGGTCTACCTCACCGGGCTGTCGATGGGGGCCTTCGGATCGTGGGGACTGCTGCCCGAGTTCCACGAGCTCTTCGCCGGCGCCCTGCTGAGCGCCGGTGCCAACGGCGACGAGGCGGCCGCGGTCGCAACGTTGGGGGAGTTCCCGATCTGGGCCGTCCACTCCACCGACGACTTCCTGGTCGCCTACGACCAGCCAGGCTCGTCGTACCGCATCTTCAAGGCGCTCGAGGCGGCGGGATACCCGGTGACGTGGAGCGAGTGGTCGGGGCTCTTGCCCGACGCCGTTCAAGAGGCGCTCGCCGCCGAGGCGGTCGGGCGGGCGCTGGCGACGGGCAGCAACCACATCTTCACCACGTTCCCGGCCGGCACGACGCCGCTGTTCAGCCACGGTTCGTGGATCCCGACGTACACCAACGACGTCATCATCGACTGGCTCTACGCGCAGTAGTAGGGACTCAGCCCCGTTCGAGCTCGGCGATCACGAGCTGCGCCGCCGCATCCATCCCTTCGTCGTTGGGGTGGAACGCAGAGCGCCCACCCTGCAGGAGCGGGCCGAACTCCCAGCCCGACACCCATGGGTCGGCGGCGCACGCATCGTGGTGGCGGCTCGCCTTGGACAGCTCGACCAGCTCGACGCCGGTCTCTTGCACGGCGTGCTTGGTGGCCCGCTGCATCTCGGCGGCGACGTGGAGCATGAACTTCGCTCGGTCGCGGCTCAACGGCATGACATCGCAGCCGGCGCCGGACTGAGGCAGCAGCGTCGCGTAGTCGACGACGACGATGCGAGCCCCCGGCGCTCGCTGCTGGATCGCCTCGATCAGTCCCACCAACTGGTCCTGCAGGCGGTCAAGTGCCGCCTCGATCGCCGCCGGGTCCACTGTCCCGCCGCAGATCGCCTGCACCAAGAGGGGAATCAGCTCGGGCGGTGCGGGCATCGAGAGCACTGGCGTTGGGTCGACCGCACACGCCGAGCGCCACAGGTTGGCGATGTAGCCGATGTCATTGCCGCCGGCGGTGACGGTGACGAGATCCGTGTCAGCCGTGACCGCTTGGATCTGCGGGGGGCGAACGGCGCCGTCGAGGAACGTCGCCTGCGGCGTGTCGAGGACGTTCCCGATCGTCGCCCCACCGCAGGTCACGTCCGTGAGCTGCAGCTCCAACACGCCGGCGACGAGATGGGCGTAGTTCGTCGACAGCCGGCCGCAGCCGAGATCCACGATCTCCGACGGGTCGCTCGTGCCGCCGCCGGCGGCGAACGAGCTGCCCATCGCCACGTACTGCGAGCCTGGCGGGATCGGTGGCCGGGGCGGGGCGGCGGCCGCTGAAGTGGTCACCGCGAGGATGCCGGCCACGACGATGGCGGAGATGGCAGCGATGCGTCGGCCTCGACCCGATCCGGCGGGCGATGACGAGGGCACGGATGTCAGGGGCTGGTTACGTCTGCTCATGGATGCTTGCGGATCGTACGCTGTGGCCGTGAGCGAGCGAGCGCAACGAGCGAGCTCACGGACGAAGTGGGCGGGCAGCGTGACAACTGTTGTCACGCTGCCAGCCCAGAACCCGATTTGGCACGGAGCCCGCCCAGATGGCCGGAGGCTGACGTGAGCGAGGGGATCGCCACGTTCACCGAGGACGAGTACCTCGCGCTCGAGGCGCGCAGCGACGTGCGCCACGAGCTCGTCGGTGGCCGCGTGTACCAGATGGCCGGGGGCACCGAGCGCCACGAGTTGGCGATCGCCGCTCTGGTTCGGCGGCTTCATCCCGCGGCTCGGGCGAGCGGCTGTCGAACGTTTGCGCATCGCCAGCTGCGGGTGCCGTCCGGGGATCACTACTACCCGGACGTGATGGTCGCCTGTGGCAAGGCCGCCCATCAGCTCTACGAGGAGCGGCCGACCCTGCTGATCGAGGTGCTTTCCCCGTCGACGGCGGCCGACGACCGCCGAGGCAAGCTCCGCGCCTACGCCTCCTGCCAGTCGCTCGAGCGCTACCTCCTTGTCGATCCGGTGTATC
>JBIOUO010000374.1:0-12864 GCA_044867195.1 Ilumatobacteraceae bacterium | reverse complement strand
AAGTACCGGATGTTCACGAGCAAACCAGGTGAGCCGCCGCCGTCATGGGCCGAGAGCGCCGACTCGCTGGAGGAGCTCGGCGAGCGCATCGGGATCGATGGCACGGTGCTGGCCGACACGGTCGAGCGCTTCAACGGCAACGTGCGCAAGGGCCACGACGACGACTTCAACCGGGGCGACTCGACGTACGACAACTTCTGGGGAGACCAATCCCTGGAGGCGCCGTCGTCGACGCTCGGCGTCATCGAGCAGCCGCCCTACTACGCGATCAAGATGGAGGCGGGCGTGAACGGAACCTGCGGCGGGCCGCGGGCCAACGGAAACGCGCAGGTCCTGGACTGGGACGGCAACCCCATCGAAGGGCTCTACGTGGCCGGCAACACGATGGCGGCCGTGACGGCAGGGGCGTACGGAGGCGCTGGCGGGACCATCGGCCCGGGCATGACGTTCGGGTATCTCGCAGGGCGCCACGCCGCCCAGCACGGCTGACGTGGGTGTGGCCTCGAGTCGGCTGGACGCATCGCTCCTCAGACCGCTTGCACGGCGTCGACGAGGAGCAGCACGCAGGCCATGACGGCGACGGCGGCCACCACCCGCTGCGCCCACGCGGCGGCGATCGCCCACGGCCCGTCGTCAGGCACCGCGCCGGCGAGGGCAGCGAGCGCGGCGACGGCCACGGCCAGCGCGCCGGCGACGACCGCGACGCCGAGGTCGGTGCCGGCCGAGAGCCCGAGCACGATCAGCGCCGGGGCGGCAACGAGCGGCACTGCGACGGGCACGAGCGCGGCACGCCAGCCGGCGGGGCCGATCGCCGGACGTGGGCCGCGGCGGACCATCCGTGCCATCCCGGCCACCGCACCGACGACGGCCGCGCCGACGCGCAGAGCCGCCGGGCTGACGTCCAGCAGGTCGAGCAACGGGCCAGAGATTCCGGCGGCTGCCAGCACCACCGTCGCGCCGAGCACCCCACCGGCGCCGGCGAGAGCGACCCGCTCCCGGCGAGCATCACGCCGGGGAACGGCGATCGCGACGAGCACCGGGTTGAACGTGGCCACCAGCGCCAGTCCCCACAGCCACCCGGACGGCGCGTCGTGCCCGCTCGCCGCGGGTGCATCGACGATCGCCACGGTCCGCAGGAGCGCGGCGAGCGCGTGCTGCTGGTCGTCCATCCGCGTGACGCCGTCGATGAACCAGGCGCCATCGGTCAGCGCCGGCTGGCCACGGCCGGTCACGCCGACTCCCTCGCTGTGTTGGACCTCGATGGCCAGCCCGGCGATGCACTCTGCGCGTGCCGCCAGTGGTGCCCGCACGTCGGCCAGCCGATCGTCGGCCTCGGCGACCCGCCACAGCCCCGTCAAGGCCTCGCCGACGACGCCGTATCCCCCGCCACGCGGGACGTGCGTGCCGCGGACGGCGACGCCCCACGGACCCGCCTGCTGGCTGACCCAACGTACCTGGCTGCTGAACGATCCCGCCTGGCTGCGGGCGTAGGCGAGCTCGGCGGGCGTCAGCGGCTCCTCGGGATCGCGCTCGGGGAACAGCACCGTCTCGGCCATCCCGTATGCGACCCAGTGGTCGGGGATGGGCGGCCAGTAGCCCTCGACGTCGTCGCGCTGGGTGGACAGGTACGCACCCACCCGATCGGCGACGGCGCCGAACCCGTCGTCGGGGAACAGCCGGTGGAGGCGGGCGAGCGCCCAGTACGCCTCACCCGTGTAGTACTTCGAGCGGCTGCCTGCCTGCGGCGCCATCGCCGATGCGTCGTAGCCGGCGATGACCGCGCCGGACGGCTCGACCTGGGCGACCAGGAAGCGGCCGAGCGCGCGGAGCAACTCGTCGTCGGCGGCGTCGCCGGTCAGCATCCGCCGCTCGACCAGTCCCGCCGCGAACAGCGCGCTGGCACCGGTTGGAGCCCGGCCGTCGTAGGCCAGCGCCGTCCAGCCGTCGTGCTCGACGGTGTGCTGCCGTATCCACGCCGCTCCGCGATCGCCGGTCTCGAGCGCGCCGGGGATGCCCGCCGCGGCCGCCTGGTAGAGCCCCATCACGGCGCCGGCGTGGCGCACGAAGTTGTAGTCGTCGGAGACCGTGTCAGTGCCGGCGTCGTACTCGTACAGCCAGGTGCCGTCGTCCTCCTGATTGCGCGTGAACCAGGCCACGGCGCGCTCGGCAGCCGCCTTCAGCGAGGCCGCCGTGGGCCGTGGGCAGTGCTCCGGCGGGGCGATGGCTCCGAATGTGACCACCAGCGCGGCGAGCAGGCCGCCGGTGGCCAGCAGGATCTGTCGCCGAGGGGTCGGCGGCCGCCCGGCGGGGATGGTCGCCGGCGTGCTCATTGGTGCCGCTCCCTCGGAGAGTGGCTCGTTCACGGTTCCCTCGCTGCAGTTCGATGGCGTTGCAGGTCCGGCACGAGCATCGTGGGCAATGCCGGCCACGCCGTCAGCGGCAGCCTGCTGGCCACGAACCGCCCAGCCGACCCGCCCGTGCGCGGCGACCCGTCGCGGTCGACCACCGTCAACGGCGAGCCCGGCGCTCCGTCCTCGACGCGGAACCGGGCCAGCCAGTCCATCGCCCGCACGGCGGCCGCCCACCCGGCGTGGCGGCGCGACGTGGGGTCGACCACCAGGACGCGATCGCGCGCCGACGGCACGGCCCAGATGACCAGCGCCGCGATCGCGAGGTACGAGAAGACCTCGACCCTGGCCGACAGCTGGATCGCGACGTGGAAGCACACGGCCACCCACACCGCGGCGTAGCGGGTGCGACGTGACCACAACCCGGCGGCGATGAACAGCTCGGTGGCGATGATCGCCTTGGCGGCGAATGTGTGGAACGTGCGGTCCGTGAGGACGTCGACCGCCCATCCCGGCAGCACCGACAACTCGAGCCGGTCGCGGACCAGCACGAGGCGGTGCCAGGTCACGGTGCCCGACCGCCAGTCGTGGTCGACGAGCTTGCTCAGCCCGGACGCCCCGTACACCGTCGCCGCCTCGACGCGCAGCAGCCACAGCGGCCAGCCCGGCGACGTCGCCGGCAGCGGCGGCAATCCACGTCGGGCACGGAGCCAGGCGTCCATCGACAGCTCGCGGCCGCACGGCACGACGGCCAGCGCGGCGAGCACGATGACGAGGTAGGCGCGGTTGTTGTGGAAGTTCGTGGTCGACAGGAACAGGTTGTAGGTGACGATCACGGCGACGGTCGCCGTGGCGACTCGGGTGAGCAGGCCGACCGTCATCGCGACCGCGGCGACCACGGCCAGCCAGAGCAAGGCGATGTACAGCTGGCGCGGCAGCTCGGGATACCACGACGCGTACGGCTCGTGGAACACGTCGCGGTAGATGCGGCCGCGGTGAGCGGCCGCGACGAGTGGGCGCAGGTGGAGCAGCACGACGGGCCCGACGAGCACGCGCAGCAGCGCCATCGAGCGCATCGACACCGGACGGCCGAGCAGCTCGTCGAGGCGCTGCAGCGGGGCGGCAGCGGTTGGCGCGGGAGGCGTCACGGTGTGAGCGAGCGACTGTCCGAGGGAGCGAGTCTTCGAGCGAGCGAGGCAATTGAGCACGTCGAGGGAGCGAGTCTTCGAGCGAGCGGACGATGGTGCTCGGTCCATGCCTGGCGTCAGCTCCGCTCGCCGCTGCGGAGCACGATCACCCGCGGGTCGTCGGTGTTCCGCCAGGTCGTGACGACCGCCTCGAGGTAGCGCGTCTCGTGGTCCCGCGGCGTGTGCGCGGCGACGTAGTCGAGCGCGGCGTCGAGGTAGGCCAGCTGGTTGTCGAGTCCAGCATCGGCGTGGTGGCGGCGCGCCGGGTAGGACAGGCCACGCGTCGTCACCAGTGCCGGCCACTGGTAGCCGGACCACGGCTCGCTGATCGAGACCCGCTGCCCGTCCATCGTGACCCGCACGATGTCGGCTTGCCACGTGCTCGACTCGGGGAACATCTGGAAGGCGAACTCCTTGTGCTCCGACCAGTAGCCGCGGGCGACGAAGAACAGCTGGGCGGCGACCACGAGACCGACGACGGCGCGGCGCGCCATCACCCTTCCCCGCGTCATCTCGCGACACTGCCACGCCGCGCCCATCGTGGTGGGAGCGCGTAGCGTCGGCGCCGTGTCGCCGCTGATCGACGTCCATGACCTGCGGGCGCTGCTGGCCGCCGGCGGCGACGTCGTGGTGCTCGACGTGCGGTGGGCGCGGGACGCGGACGATCCACGCTCGGAACACGTCAAGGGCCACATCCCGGGCTCCCGCTTCGTGGACCTGGAGACCGAGCTCTCCGGGCCCAGCGATCCCGCCGCGGGGCGCCACCCGCTGCCCGCGCCGGACACGTTCGCCGCCACCGCCGCAGGGTGGGGCGTCGGTCCGGAGACGCACGTCGTCGCCTACGACGATAGCGGTGGGCTCAGCGCGGCGCGGTTGTGGTGGTTGCTGCGATGGATCGGTCACCGGCGGGTCCAGGTGCTCGACGGCGGGCTCGCCGCATGGCAGGCGGCGGGCGGCGAGGTCGTCGCCGGCACCGACCCGCCGGCTCGGCCCGCGGCGGCGCCGCTTCCCGTCCGGCCCGGTTCGATGGCCACCGTCACACCCGAGGACATCGTCGCCGGGCGAGCCGGTGTGCTGCTCGACGCCCGCGACGCCGAGCGCTTCAGGGGCGAGGTCGAGCCGATCGATCCCGTCGCCGGTCGCATCCCCGGCGCCCGCAGCGTCCCGACCGCCGGCAACCTGGCCGCCGACGGGACGTTCCTCGACGCGGCGACCCTGCGGTCGCGCTTCGAGGCGGCCGGCGTGGTCGAGGGCCGGCCCGTCGCGACATACTGCGGCAGCGGCGTCACCGCCGCCCACCTGCTGCTCGCCCTGGAGGTGGCCGGGCTGGGCGAGCCGGCCGCGCTGTATGCCCCCTCGTGGTCGGGTTGGATCAGCGATCCCGCCCACCCCGTCGAGCGAGGCTGAAATCCGGCCGGCACGCCATACTGGGCCGATCACGTCCGGGGCGAGGGTCCCGGCGGGCGAAGGGAGGGCGTATGGCGACCGCGATATCGAGCGCGCAGGAACCCGAGCTCCTGCCCCAGCCCGGCGGCGGCGCCGCCGAGGTGGTCAGGCCGATCGTGTCGATGCTGCTCGGCGACCCGCTGCCGCTGCGCATCGAGCTGTGGGACGGCACCGCGCTCGGCCCGACCGACGGCGCGGGGACGTTGCGCCTGCACTCACCCGACGCAGTTCGCCGGCTGCTGTGGAGCCCCAACGAGCTCGGCCTGGCCCGTGCGTACGTCGCCGGCGACCTTGACGCCGACGGCGACATCTACGAGCTGGTCGTCGCCCTGCGCGACGGAGCGCCGAAGGATCGACGCGCCGTCGCCGCCGCCGTGCCGATGGCGCTGCGTGCCGCCAGCCGGCTCGGCATCCTCGGGCGACCGCTGCCACCTCCGCCCGAGGAGGCACGGCTGCACGGGTGGCGCCACTCGATGCGCCGGGACGCTGCCGCGATCGGCCACCACTACGACGTCGGCAACGAGTTCTACCGGCTCGTGCTCGGGCCGTCGATGACGTACTCGTGCGCCCGCTTCGTCGACGGGCAGACCGATCTCACGGCCGCCCAGGCAGCCAAGCACGACCTGATCTGCCGCAAGCTCGGGCTGGCCTCGATGCGCGGCGGGCGGCTGCTCGATGTGGGCTGCGGGTGGGGGTCGATGGCGATCCACGCGGCGTCGAACTTCGACGTGTCGGTCGTCGGGATCACGATCAGCGAGGCCCAGGCCGCGGCAGCCCGCAAGCGTGTCGCCGACGCTGGGTTGGACGACCGCGTCGAGATCCGCCTCCAGGACTACCGCCAGCTCGGCGACGAGCGCTTCGACGCGATCTCTTCGATCGGCATGTCCGAGCACGTCGGCCACCAGAACCTCGACCGCTACCACGCCATCCTGCACGCCGCGCTGCGCCCGCAGGGGCGGCTGGTGAACCACGCCATCAGCTCCGTCGGTGGGTCGAGGCTCGGGCGGACGTCGTTCGTCGGGCGCTACGTGTTCCCCGACGGCGAGCTGATCGACGTCGGCGAGAGCGTGCTGTCGATGGAGCGGGCCGGGTTCGAGGTGCGCGACGTCGAGTCGTTGCGCGAGCACTACGCGACGACGCTGCGGGCGTGGGTCGCTAACTTGGAGGCCAGCTGGGACGAAGCGGTCCGCCTCGCCGGCGTCCCCCGGGCCCGCGTCTGGCGGCTGTACATGGCCGGCTCGGCGCTGGGGTTCGCCGAGGGCAACATCGCCGTGCACCAGGTGCTCGGCGTCGTCCCGGATGCGAGTGGGCGCAGCGGGATGCCGCCGACCCGCCGCGCCTTCGAGGATCTGTGAGCGCTGCGTGCCGACTCCCGCCCGCTCGGCTCACACTTCGGGACCGCCGAACAGCGCACGGGCCCCCTCTGGGTCGGGTTCGAAGCCGGGCGTGTCGCGGCACAACTCGACCATGATCCCGTTCGGATCGAGGAAGTACAGCGAGTGGCACCAGCCGTGGTCGATCTCCATCAGCGGCTTGATGTCCTCGCTCATCATCCGCTCACGCACCTCGTCCTGGCGGGCGACGTCGGCCTTGAACGCGATGTGGTTGACCCACACCGGGAGCCCGACGCCCTTGGAGATCTCGCTGCTCCACCCGTCGCGCTCGCCGACGCCGTGGACGTCGAAGAAGGCCAGGCAGGTGCCGTCACCGAGGTCGTAGAAGACGTGACGGAAGTAGCCGCCGCTGTCGAACCGCTCGACTTCGGTGTGCACGAGCCGGAAGCCCATCAGGTCCTCGTAGAAGTGGTGCGTCGCCTCGATGTCCTTGCAGGCGTAGGCGACGTGGTGGAGCCCGACGGGCGAGACCGAGTCCGGCATGGTGGCTGCCCCCTTTCCCGGCTCGACGCTACCGCCCGCCGATCAGAGCCCTTCGACCGCGGCGAGGGCCGCGTCGATGGTCGCATCGACGTCGTCGTCCTTGGGGTTCGGAATGACCACGAGGCGGTGCACGCCGAGCTCGGCGAACGCCGTCGCCATCTCCGGCGTCAGCCGGCCGCGCGGGGTCACGGTGATCTCCAGCTCGCCCAGCTGCGCCGCTCGCTCCACCTGCTCGCCCGCCGTCCGCAAGCCGGCGAGGCTGTCGCCCGCCCCCTCGGGCGTCATGGCGAAGCCGTACCACCCGTGCCCGCGGTGCACGGCGCGCCGGTAGGCGGCCGTGGTGTGGCCGCCGACGACGACAGGGATCGGGCGCTGCGCCGGGCGGGGGTGGGCGTCGACGCCCTCGAACGACACGAACCGGCCGCGGTAGGCGGGACGCTCGTCGTACCACAGGTGCTCCATCGCGTCGAGGAACTCGTCGGTGACCTCGCCGCGGTGCTCGAAGTCGGCACCGATCGCCCGAAACTCGGGCTCCAAGTATCCGACGCCGATCCCGAACGTGAAGCGCCCCCCGGCGACGACGTCGAGGCTGGCGATCTGCTTGGCCAGGACGACCGGGTTGCGCTGGGGCATGATGACGATCCCTGTCGCCAGGCGGATCGACGACGTGACGGCCGCCGCGTAGGTCAGCGCGACGAGCGGGTCGAGCGCCGGGTCCTGCGGCGCCATCGGCGACGGCGGGACCTGCGGATCCGGCAGCACGACGTGCTCGCCGGCCCACAGCGACTCGATGCCCGCCGCTTCGGCGGCCTGCGCGGCGGCGACGAGTCCGCCCGGCGTGGACCGTGCCCCCATGTTGATGCTGAACAGCCCGAGCTTCACGCCGCCCATCGTGGCAAACGCGACCAAGCGTGAACCCGTTGGAGTGTTTGCGCCATTGGAGGGTTTCGCCGGGGTCCCCCATCCCGCAAACACTCCAACGGCGGAAACACTCCAACGATGCACCAGACACTCGGGTGGTCCTGCTGGCTGACGAACCGCCGGCGGGCCCGCACCGCGGCGACCACTTGACGCCGCACCGTTAGCGTGACGGTCGTGACCGCGACCGTGCTGGTGGTGGAGGACGACGAGCTGATCGCCTCCAGCCTGGTCCGAGCGCTGCAGTCGAAGGGCTATGCCGCGTCGGCGTCGCCGACCGTCGCCGACGCCGTGGCCGCCGTCTCCGACGGCTCACCAGACCTCGTGCTGCTCGACCTCGGGCTGCCCGACGGCGATGGCGAGGAGGTCTACCGCGCCGTCGCCCGCCGCCACCCTGACGTGCCGGTCATCGTCCTCACCGCCCGGCGCGAGGAGGCCGACGTCGTGCTCGGCCTGGAGATGGGCGCCGTCGACTACGTCGTCAAGCCGTTCCGCCTCGCTGAGCTGCTGGCCCGCGTCGCAGCCCAGCTGCGCGTCGCCGTGGCGCGTGGCGAGCGGACCGGTCGCGTCGGCCGGGCGATCGTCATTGGCGACTTGACCATCGATCGTGCCGCTCGCCGCGTCCACGTCGGCTCTGCCGAGGTCGCCTTGCGCCCCAAGGAGTTCGACGTCCTCGAGCGCCTCGCCCGCGACGCCGGCACGGTCGTCACCCGCGAGGAGCTGATCGACGACGTGTGGGACGAGAACTGGTGGGGCTCGACCAAGACGCTCGACGTGCACATCAATGCGCTGCGGCGCAAGCTCGGGGAGCAACCGGGCGGATCGAGCCGGATCGCGACCATCCGCGGCGTCGGCTACCGCCTCGACGGCTTGGGCGCCGGCGTCGGCACAGCTGAGCGGAGCTGACCGTGCGCCGGCGGATCCTCGCCACGATCCTGCTCGTCACCACGCTCGCCGTGCTTGCCTTCTTCGTCCCGGCGATGCTCGCGATGCGTAGCCGCATCCAGCGCAACGAGCTGCTGCAGGTGCAGCGCGAGGCCTCGATCATCGCCACCGGCATGCCGCCGTCCGGCCCGATCGACGTCGGGGCGGTGAAGGGCGCCATCGACCCCGACCACGACCTCGCGTTCTACGACATCACGGGCGCGCTGGTCCTCGGCAATGGGCCTGGCACCCCCGATCGGATCGTCCGGCTCGGGCTCGAAGGGACGTTCGCCGAGGGCTACGTGCGCGGCGATCTCGTCGCCGCCGTCCCCGTTCGGATGACCGCGGTCGGTCCGCAGTACGTGGTGCGGATCAGCGAGCCGCGGGCGGAGAGCGACGCCCAGGTGCGCAACGCCATATTGCTGCTGGCGCTCGTCGCGGTCGGCGTGATCCTGGTCGCCGGGATCATCGGCGCACTGCTCGCCCGCCGGCTGTGCACCCCGATCGAGCGCCTGCGCAGGTGGGCGTCCACGATCGGTCGCCAGAGCACTACACCGCCGCCGCCGACCGGCATCGGCGAGATCGACGAACTGGGTGCCGCGCTCACCGACGCCGACGGCCGCATCCGCGACCTGCTGCGGCGGGAGCGCTCGTTCTCGTCCCACGTCTCGCACCAGCTGCGCACGCCTGTGGCGGCGATGCGGGTCGCCATCGAGACCGAGCTCGACGCGCCGCGCGACGACCGCACCGTCGTGCTCCAGGAAAGCCTGCGGGCGCTCGACCGCCTGGAGTCGACGATCGACAGCATGCTCGCCCTCGCCCGCCACGACAAGCGGGCGCCGGCATGGTGCGACGTCGGCGCGCTGGCACGCGACCATGCCGAGCGGTGGCGGCCGAGCTACGCCGCCGTCGGGCGGGATATCACGGTGCAGGCTCCGACCCAGCCGGGTGAGGTCGATGCCGCGGCGGTCGGTCACATCCTCGACGTGCTGCTGGAGAACGCCCTCGTCCACGGCCGCGGCCCGGTCGCCGTCAACGTCCGGCGCAGTGGTCCGTCGATCGAGATCGATGTCGGCGACGAGGGCCCGTCGAACCGCGCCTCCGACCCGTTCTCCGACGGCAGCTTCGAGACCAGCCACGGCATCGGCCTGCGCCTGGCGCGGACCCTGGCCGAGTCCGAGGGCGGACAGTTGCAGCTGCTCGAGGTGGCCCCGACCGTCTACCGGTTGTCGCTCCCGCTGCCCGCGTAAGAGGGTGCGCCATTGGCGCACGCTCTTTCCACGGGCTGCCCCCATGGACCCCGGACGAAGGAGTGGTTCGCGCCGTAGGCGGCGACCGTCTTGGCAGGCAGTCGGGGGGGCTTGCCCCGACCAGAACGTTCCGTCTTGGGGGCAGTCGGGGGCGTGTCGCCGACGAGGGTGTTGTCGTTGGGGGGCAGTCGGGGGGCGAAGCCCCCTGACTGGACGTTCACCTGGCGCACATCTTCCCCTGAGCCATCGCTCATCCACGCTCGTTCACGATCGGCGTGACTGCCCGCAACGCGCCCACATTGCGAAGGAGAGCTCGCACCATGACGACCCGCCGACCTCGGACCCTCCTGGCCGCCGTCGGGACGGGGGTCGGGAGCATGCTCGTCGGACCCGCCCTCGCCCACGCCGATGGTCCGCTGACCATCTCCACCCCGTACCCCACGATCGACACCCAGCCCGGCTCGACCGTCAAGCTCGACGTCAACGTGGCCGCCACGTCGACGTCCGCCGTCGACCTGTCCCTCGGCGGCTTGCCCGACGGCTGGAAGGCGACGATGCGCGGCGGCGGCTTCGTCATCCACTCCGTCACTGCAGCCCCCGACACGGCGGCCAAAGCGACGCTGGAGATCGACGTCGCCCCGGACGCCGCTCCGGGCTCGTACCCGATGACGATCACGGGCACAGCTCCGGAGGCGTCCGCAGCCGTCAACGTCACGCTCGACGTCGCCGCCGAGGTCGACAACGGCATCCAGATCGCCGCCGACTTCCCCTCCCTGAAGGGCGAGCCGTCGACCGCGTTCTCCTACACGCTGACCGTCACCAACAACACGCCGGAGGAGCAGACGTTCACCTTTGATCCGACCGGACCGGAGGGGTGGACGGTGTCGGCGTCGCCCAGCGCCGAGGCCAACGCGCAGACCGTGACGATCGACGCCGGCGGCAACAGCACGGTCAAGGTCACCGCCACCCCACCCGACAGCGCGCAGTCCGGCACCTACCCGATCGACGTCGGCGTGACGGCGGCCAACGGGGCGACCGGCAAGATCGAGCTCACCGCCGAGGTGACCGGCAGCCCGAAGCTGACGCTGCAGACCGCCGACCAGCGCCTCGACGTGTCGGGACGCTCGAACAGCGAGAAGCGGATCCCGATGATCGTGTCCAACACCGGCACCGCGCCGCTGCAGGACGTCAAGCTCGCCGGCACCGCGCCGACGGGATGGGACGTATCGTTCGACCCCCAGACCGTGCCCGACGTCAAGCCCAACGAGACCGCCCAGGTCACGGCGATCGTCAAGCCGAGCAAGGACGCGGTCGCCGGCGACTACGCGATCACCGTCCGCTCGAGCGCCGGTAGCGAGTCGTCGAACGTCGACCTGCGCTACACCCTGCAGGGCTCGCGCACGCTGGGGTTCGTCGCGATTGGGGTGATCGTGATCGCCTTCGCCGCTCTCGCTGGTGTGTTCATCAAGTTCGGGCGCCGCTGATGGCCACGGTGTCGAGTGCCCCGCGGCTGATCGTCCCGCCCGCGCCGTCAGCCGCCGATGTCGTCATCCAGACCAAGAACCTGACCAAGCGCTATAGCGACACGATCGCGGTCGACTCGCTCGATCTGTCGATCCGGCGCGGCGAGGTGTTCGGGCTGCTCGGCCCGAACGGCGCCGGCAAGACGACGACCATCCTCATGCTGCTCGGGCTGACCGAGCCGACCGCGGGCATCGCCCGCGTCGACGGGCTGGTGCCGACCCGCGACCCGCTGCTCGTCAAGGCGCGAGTCGGATACCTGCCCGACGAGGTCGGCTTCTACGAGGACCTCACGGCGCGCCAGAACCTGCGCTACACCGCCGACCTCAACCGCCTGCCTCGGGCCGTCGCCGAGGACCGCATCGACGCCCTGCTCACCGACGTCGGGTTGGCGGCTGACGCCGACCGCCGCGTCGGCGGCTACTCGCGGGGCATGCGCCAGCGGCTCGGGCTCGCCGACGCGCTGGTCAAGCAGCCCTCGATCCTGATCCTCGACGAGCCGACGGTGAACATCGACCCTGAAGGCGTCCGCGAGATGCTCCTGCTGGTCGAGCGCCTGCGGACCGAGCAGGGGGTCACGATCCTGCTGTCGTCGCACCTGCTGCACCAGGTCGAGCAGGTCTGCGACCGCATCGGCGTGTTCGTGAAGGGCAAGCTGGTCGCTTCCGGCACGATCGACGAGCTGGCGGCCGACCTCGACGACCGCTGGGTCTTCGCCGTCGGCGTGACCGGCCTGCCCGACGCCGAGCGGATGCTGGCCGCGGTACCCGGCGTCGCGTCCGTCGTGCGCCGGGAGGGTCGCTGGACGCTGACCGCCACCCGCGACGTGCGCGAGGACGTCCAGCGGATGGTGTTCGAGCGGCGTGCCACGCTGACCCACCTCGCCCGCCAGGGGGCGGATCTCGATGCCATCTACCACCGCTGGTTCCGCACCGGCGACGCGACGGCCGTTGCCGAGGCGACAACGGCTGGGACGAGCGGGCGATGACGGCAGCCGCGACTGTGCCCGGCGACGTCGCCCGGCCCCGGCTACGGGGAGGGTGGTGGATCGTCGCGCGCAAGGAGTTCGGCGACCACGTCCGGTCGATCCGCTTCGTCATACTTGGAGTCCTCGTCGGGTTGGCCGGCCTCGCCGCGGTGCACTCGGCGAGCGGTCCGATCCGCGACGCCGCCGATTCCGCGTCGCAGACCCCGTCGATCTTCCTCTACCTCTTCACGCTGTCGCCTGAACGAGTGCCCGCGTTCCACGAGTTCCTCGGCATCCTCGGCCCGCTGCTCGGCATCGCCTTCGGCTTCGACGCGATCAACGGCGAGCGCGCCCAGCGCACCCTGCCCCGGCTGGTCGCCCAGCCGATCCACCGCGACGAGATCATCAACGGCAAGTTCGTGGCCG
>JBIOUO010000373.1:0-25515 GCA_044867195.1 Ilumatobacteraceae bacterium | reverse complement strand
AGCTCAGTGCCTCCGAGGTGATCGTCATCGCCACGGTGCGCTGAGATGGAGGCGGCGGTGCGCGAGGTCTCGCTGTGAATGTCGGGTACTGCAGAGCTCTTCCACTCGTGTCAGTCCATGCCGGCAGGTGCCGATTTGCCGATCCCGGCGTCATGATCTCTCTCCTCTTGCCGATGGTTTTCGAGCAGTTCCACGGCGCGTCGGGCAAGGTCCTGAAAGGCGAGGCGCCGACGGGCGCCGACGGCCGCCGCGGCAAATCTGACGTACACGGTTCTTGATCTGTCTGTTGCTTGGACGACGAGGAGAATGCCTTCGTCGTCGATCGCCGTGGCCTGTGCGCACAGCGCATCGGCCTGTCCGCCGAGGGTGCGGGCGACGTCGAGGAGTAGCGCTGCATGGTGTTCATTGAGTCGTTGGACGGCGTCGTGACGGATTGGCACGGCGCGGGGTTCATGCTCGTGCGAGTGCGCCATTAGTGCGCTCCGGGTCCGACAACGCCTGTTAGATGCAGCACGACGATCAGCATCACGAGGACGCCGAGCAGGGCGACGAGAACGATGCCGCGCCACCGAGGGCCGGCGACCGCGGTATCCGTGCTGTCCACTCGATCAGGATGCGCTGGGAGCTCACGGCGTTCAGGAGGCAGCGGTTCAGGCATCTCGACTCCGCTCGACACGGATCGCGGTCAGCGAGAGGGCTACCGCGTAGGCACTGAGCACGGCGATGCCCGCCGGCGGTGAGAGTAGGCCGTCGAGCGGGCTCCGGAGGATCGCTTGGCCGGCGCCAACAGGCAGCCACCTGCCGATCGACGGAATGAGGTTCACGAGCGTGTGCTCGACGACGGCCAGCCACGCCAGCGCACCCGCGATGGCGGCGACCTGATTGCGCACGAGCGCGCCGAGTGCCACGCCAACCATCGCGAACAGGGCTGTGTAGACGACGGTGGCCGGGACGGCGAGCACGATGTCCTCATCGCCCACTGCCAGCGCCGCTGACTCCTGCCGGAAGATCAGGGCCGCTGCGGCGACACAGCCCACGGCGGTGACGGCGCCGACAGCGGCGCCGACGCTGGCGGCGACGGCGAGCTTGGCGATCACGACTCGGCTGCGCTGCGGAGTGGTCAGGAATGTGTCGGCGGCCGTGCCGTGGCGATACTCGCCGGCGGCGATGACGATGCCGACGACGAGCATGACGATCGACCCTGCACCGGCGGCCGAGAACACCCGACGGATGCCCTCGGTCGTCTCCAGCTCGGGGCTGTGCGAGGAGAGCACCATCCCGACGACCGCCGCCAACGAGAGGGAGACGGCCGCGGGGATGGTCCCGAGCAGGAGTCGGGTGGTGCGCAGCTTGAGCCACTCCGCGGCGACCAGATGGTTCATCGGTCAGCGCCCGTCGCGGCGAGGAACAATTCCTCGAGCATCTCGCTCGTCGGTTGGCGGCCGAGTTCGGAGATCGTCACGCCGGCGCGCTGGGCGATCGCTCCAACGGCGGCCGGGTCGGCGCCGATGATCGAGATGGCACCATCGGCGAGCGCTTCGTGTTCGACAGCGGCCGCGTCGAGAGCGGCGCACATCGGTGACGGTTCGTCGACCCGCACCAGGACTCGCGTCGCGGTGAGGGCAGCGACGTCGGTCTCGATGACCAACCGCCCGCCGGTGACGATCACCACGCGGTCCACGACCTGGGCGACCTCGGACAGCAGGTGGCTGGAAACGAGCACAGTGCGGCCCTGGTCCGCCCACGTTCGCAGCAGCCGTCGAACCCACGCCACGCCTTCCGGGTCGAGTCCGTTCGCCGGCTCGTCGAGTACGACGACGCTCGGATCGCCAAGCATCGCCGTGGCCAGCCCGAGACGCTGACGCATGCCTAGTGAGTAGCTGCCCACCCGGCGGCCAGCTGCGCTCGACAGTCCGACGAGATCGAGGAGTCCCTCGATCCGCCCGGCGTCGAGGCCCGCCGCCCGCGCCACGACACGCAGCTGGTCATGACCGCTACGAGCCGGGTGGAACCCTGTTGACTCCAACACCGCCCCAACATGGCGGCGCGGCGAGTCGAGCGCCTGGTAGGGGCGCCCGTTGACCAAGGCTGCGCCGGACGTCGGTCGAGCGAGTCCGAGCACGCAACGCAGCGTCGTCGTCTTGCCGGCGCCATTGGGTCCCAGGAAGCCGGTGACGCTGCCACCCGGTGCCGTGAAGTTCAGGTCATCCACCGCACGCTGCCCCGCGTACACCTTCGTCAGCGACTGCACCTCGATCATCGGAGCTGCGGCCCGTTCGGGATCACAGTCGGGAACGATACACTTTGTCGGTCACAAGTCAAGGTGTCCAGGACTAGACGCCGCGTATACACTCGGCCGGGCACCTTCAGCCGGGGAACGACCATGCCGCGAATCTGGGCCGACACGATCGACAGCCATCGTCGACACGTGCAAGACGCGATCCTTGACACAACGGCCGAGCTGATTGCCCAGCAAGGTCCCATGTCGGTCAGCATGTCGACCATCGCCGAGCGCGTCGGGATCGGACGAGCAACGCTCTACAAGTACTTTCCCGACCTCGAATCGATCCTGATCGCCTGGCACACCAGGGACTTCGGCCATCAGCTCGCCCGCGTCGAGGCGCTCACCGAGTCCACGTCGGTCACCCTCCAGGACGTCATGACCTTCATCCGTTCGCAACGAGAACGGCATCGCACGCACGGACCGACCGACCACGTCGCCACCCTCGCCCACGCGCTCGCCGGCAACGGCACCCGGATGCCGGACGCTGCCGAACAACAAGTCCATGACGCACTCAGCAGACTGATGCAACAGCTCGCCCGCCGCAACGAGATCCGCACCGACCTTGACGCCCAGGTGCTCGCCCGTTGGCTGTTCCACGTCATCCACGTACCCGACGATGTCGACAACGACGCCGTCGTCGCGCTCCTTGCTGACTCGCTCGCGCCGCCAGCCGCATCGCGATCTCGAGCACGGCGGTCCCGGGTCAATGACACCTGAGTCTTCAGGCTCGACAACTCGGAGAATCAGCCGTCTCGTGATCCCACGAGCACCGGCCACACGTGGGGGCCGTCCGCGGTGGCAGGCCGTCACGGCATCACTCGGGTATGTGGGCGTTACGGAAGCCTTCACCCCTGGCCCCTCGGGTGGTGTGCGGATCGACTCCTGCAGTGCCGACGACATCGACGAGCCGTTGACACCGCCCGAGACGCGCCCTCAGCAAACCTCGACTGAGGGACCGGCTGCCCGTGGACGGCGGCGTGGTGACCATCGCGCGGGAACCCGACAGCGCTGGCCTAACTCGAGTGCGTCAGCCCCGGCAAGCAGCCGCTCAGAATGCAATCGGATGCAGGACTGCATCGCCCCACCCGCGGGGCCTCGGGTGATGGCTGTCGGTCGGAAGCGGTCGACGAGCGCGCCGATCCCGGGGGCGATCAGGCGGCGCGGGCGGGGACCGCGATGGGTGTCGGGGTGGGGCCTTCCGGCTCGGCGGGTGACGGGAGGCGCAGCCGTTTGAGCATGACCGCGTTGACGGCGACGATGAAGCTCGATCCCGACATCGACAGGGCGGCGATCTCAGGGCGGAGCACGAGGCCGAACGCCGGCTCGAACACGCCCGCGGCGATCGGGAGCGCGATGACGTTGTAGCCGACGGCCCACCCCAGGTTCTGGCGCATCTTGCGCACCGTGCCACGGCCGATCTCGATGGCGATCGGCACGTCGAGGGGGTCGCTGCGCATCAGGACCACGTCGGCAGTCTCGATCGCCACGTCGGTGCCGGCCCCGATGGCGACACCGATGTCGGCCTGGGCGAGCGCGGGGGCGTCGTTCACGCCGTCGCCGACCATCGCCACCTTGCGGCCCTGCGCTTGGAGCTCGGCGATTTTGGACGACTTGTCGCTCGGCAGCACGTCGGCGATCACCGTCGTGACACCGAGGAGCGCGGCGATGCGGCGGGCGGTGGCCTCGTTGTCCCCGGTCAGCATGACGACCTCGGCGCCGAGCCGCTGCAGCTCGGCCACCGCCGCGGCGGCCGTGGGCCGGGGAGCGTCGGCCATGCCGATCAGCCCGGCGGCGCGGCCGTCGATCGCCACGACGATCGCGGTGCGTCCTCCCGCGGCGAGCTGCTCTCGGCGGGCGGCCAGCGCGCCGAGCTCGATGCCCTCACGTTCCATCAGCCGCCGGTTCCCGATCACGACGCGGTGGCCGTCGACGGTGGCGATGGCGCCGTGGCCGGGGACGCTGTCAAAGCCGTCGGCGCCCAGCACCTTCACGCCACGCCGTTCGGCTTCGGTGACGACCGCCTGGGCGAGAGGGTGCTCGGATTCGCGTTCGACCGCCGCGGTCAGCTCGAGCAGCCGGAGCTCGTGGATGCCGTCGGCGATGACGTCGGTGACCTCCGGCTCGCCCTTGGTGAGCGTGCCGGTCTTGTCCATCACGACGGTGTCGATGCGGGCCGAGGTCTCCAGGGCCATCGCGTTCTTGAACAGCACGCCGCGCTTGGCGCCGAGTCCCGTGCCGACCATGATCGCCGTGGGCGTAGCGAGGCCGAGCGCGTCGGGGCAGGTGATGACCACGACCGTGATCGCGAACAGGATCGCGTCGTCCACGGGGCGGTCCGCCAACACGTACCAGACCAGGAACGTGCCGGTACCGCCGATCAGTGCGACGAGCACCAGCCAGAACGCCGCCTTGTCGGCGAGACGCTGCCCCGGCGCCTTGGAGTTCTGCGCTTCCTGCACCAGCTTGACGATCTGGGCGAGCGCGGTGTCCGAGCCGATCCTGGTCGCGCGCACTCGCAGCGTGCCGGTCGTGTTGATCGTCGCGCCGATCACCTCGTCGCCCGCGGACTTGTGGACCGGCAGGCTCTCGCCGGTCACCATCGACTCGTCGAGCTCGCTCTCGCCGTCCTCGACCACACCGTCGACGGCCACCTTGGCACCGGGCCGCACCAGCAGCAGGTCGCCGACGCCGACGTCGGCGGTCGGCACATCGATCGTCTCACCGTCTCGGATCACCGTCGCCATCGGCGGGGCCAGGTCGAGCAGGGCGCGGATGGCCTCGTTGGCGCCGCCGCGGGCGCGCATCTCGAACCAGTGCCCGAGCAGCACGAACGCGGTGAGCACTGTCGCCGCCTCGTAGAACACCTCGCCGCCGCCGCTGAGCGTGACCCACAGCGAGTACAGCCACCCGGCGCCGACGGCGACGGCAACGAGCACCATCATGTCGAGCGTGCGAGCCCGCAGCGCCCGCCAGGCGCCGTCGAAGAAGATCCACGCCGACCAGAAGATCACCGGCAGGCTCAACAACAACATGAACACGTCGTCGCGCAGCCCGAACGGGGCCGCCACGTCGAAGTTGAGCACGTCCCGGCCGATCGGCGACCACAGCAGGATCGGCACCGACAGCACGGCGGCGACGATGAACCGGCGGCGCATGTCGGCGACCATGTCGTCCATCGACATCGCGCCGTGGCCGCCGTGGCCCATCACGTCGTGCCGTGACGGCACGACCGCCGCCTCGTCACCGTGGCGTTCCGGGCCGTGGTCGATGCGCCGGTCCGCACCAGGCTCCGCCATCGGGTCGCAGACGTGGGCCGGCACCGACTGGCCCGCGCAGTGGTAGCCGCACTCCTCGACCCACCGGCGCAGCTCGGCCACGCTCGTCACCGACGGGGCATAACGAACCGTCGCCGTCTGGCCCACCGGGTTCGCCTCGACCGACTGCACCCCATCCAACCGACCGAGTGTGGACTCGATGACCGCCTTCTCGCTGGCCCAGCCGACGCCGCTGACGTCGAGCACGGCCGTCGCCACCGTCGCAGCAGCTGCGGCCGGGACCTTGGATTGGTCGTGATCGTGGTCGTGTGCTGGGGGCATGGATTCGACCTTTCGTGGCCGGCGGGCGGACGGTCTCCTACAGTCTGTAGCAGACGACGCGACAAGCGACGTGCGGCGCGGAGTGACGCCTCAGAAACTACGTCACGTAGTAGGAATGGCCGCTGCGAAGTACGAGAGCCCCCCGTCCGCACAGCAACGCCGAGCACGACCGCCGCGCCGCCATGCAGCATCCTCCCCGCTTGCCTGCCGCCACGTACACCCGCCGGCGGCTCCTCGCTCTGGTGACCGTTGCCGCACCCGCCGGTCTCGTCGCCTGGCGAACGGGCAGGCGGCCGGCCGCAGTCATCGGCAGCCTCGCCGCGACGACCACCCCGGCGACGACCATCCCCGCCGCGACGGCCCCCGCCGCGACCACGGCGACGTCGCCCTCTGCGCCGACTGCTCCATCCGCCAGTCTGACCCCCGCTGCGCCTGAGGACCGGCTCGTCCATGAGCTGCGGCACGGCATGGCCGGGGACGATGTCGCTCGGTTGCAGACGAGGCTGCGCGAGCTGCGCTTCGACCCCGGTCCACCCGACGGCTTGTTCGGCGGGGCCACGCTGCGCGCGGTGTGGGCGTTCGAGAAGATCATCCTCGGCGCCAGCCTCGACGAGCTCACCGGGGTCGTCACCGCCGCGACATGGGCCCGGATGCAGCAACCCGGCACGCCGGCGCCGCGCCGCACCGTGGCCGGAACCCATGTCGAAGTCGACCTGCCACGCCAGTTCGCCGGCATCTACCGCGACGGATCCCCACTGGTACTCACCCACGTCTCGACCGGCGCCGGGAGCGACTGGTGCGACGAGGTCACCGTCGACAACGACGATGGCACGACGACCACCAAGGGGATCTGCGGTCGCGCCGTCACGCCGGGCGGTCTCTACCACGTCGAGCGCAAGGTCGCCGGCTGGCGCAACGCCCCGCTCGGCCGTCTCTACCAGCCGATCTACTTCAACTTCGGCATCGCCATCCACGGCGCCACCAACGTCCCCGACCGGCCGGCATCACGCGGCTGCGTTCGGGTCCCCCTCCACATCGCCGAGTACCTGCCCGGCCTCCTAGCCGTCGGCGATCCGGTGTACGTGTTCGACGGCGTCGACGAGCCTGAGCACTACGGCGCCCATCCACCGGTCTTCGACTGGCCCGACCCGAACTACATCCCCCCGTCCACCCGCACCATCACGACCACCACCGCCTCGTCGACGACACCCGCGGGCACCTGAGCGTTCGGGGCCACGCTGCCGGCGTGGTCCATGCCCGGCATGCCCAGCAGCATGTACACCACGTAGGCGACGACCAGCCCGGCGACCACCAGCGCCAGCGCGAGTCGCCACACCGTCCGCCACCGCCGACGACGATCCATCACAGTGGCGGCCAGCCTGAGCGGGCCATCCAGCCCTGGACGCCGTTGAACAGCTGCGACCAGACACCGGTCGCGTATCCGACGCCGATCAGCACCATCAGCGCGCCGCCAACGCGCTCGATGCCAACCGCCCAGCGTCGCACCATCCGGCGCACACGCCCGGAGCGATCCAGCCCGACGGCGACGGCCATGAACGGCACCCCGAGACCGACGCTGTACAACGTCAGCGCCATCACCCCGGCGTAGACGCTGGTCGACGACGCCGCCAATGCCAGCACGCTCGCCAACACGGGACCGATGCACGGCGTCCACCCGACGGCCACCGCCGCCCCCAAGGTCACCGTTCGCGACGGCGACACCCTGGGCGTCAGCGCCTGCGCACGAGCACCGACGCTGGCCGGCAGGACCCCGACCCGGCGCGGCCACAGCGCCACCACCCCCATCGCGATCATCACCCCGCCGCCGGCACGCGTCAGCACCGTCAGGTGGTCCCGCAGCAGCTGGCCCACGGCCGACGCCACGGCCCCCAAGCCCACGAACACCACCGTGAACCCGGCCACGAACCCGGCCGCCGCCCGCAGCGTCGCCCGCGGTCGCGACTCGTCCGAGACCCCGCCGCTCAATGCGCTGACGTAGGCGGGCAGCAGCGGCACGACGCACGGACTGGCGATCGACAAGGCGCCCGCGACGAGCGCGAGCACCCCGAGCCGGACCGTCATCGCGCCTCGTCGGACAGCGCACGGGCGACAGCAGCACGGGTGTGTCGGCGAGCGCCCATCCACAGCACGATCGCGGTCGCGATGACCGCGACCGCGATCGACTGCTTGTGCTGACGCGACAACCCGGCACCGACCACGGGCAGCCACATCGAGATCACCGCCCGCTGCACCGCCAGCAGGGCGATCGCCACCATCGCCACCAGACCAGGCGCCCACCTGTCACGGCGGTGGAGCAGCATCACCGCCGCGGCGACCAGTACCCCGGCCCCGATCGGCTCCACCGGAAGCACCGGCCCGCCGATGCCATCCGGCGAGAACCCGAACGGCACATCTGGCCCGTAGCAGCCCTCCCGCACCAGGCACATCACCTGGTACGCGGCCGCCGCCACCAGCCCGTACGGCGCCAGGTCGGCCAACCGGTCCATGACCGCAACACAGTCGCGGCGCGCCCGCCACGCCACCATCAGCAGCCCGGCGGCGAGGCCGGGCCAGAACTCGACGCCCCCGCGGATCGACGTCAAGCTGCGCAGCTCGCCGATCGCCCCCGGCTCGTCGATCTCCATGGCCACCCACCGGCCCACGGCGACGCCGACCAGCAGCGCCCACACCGTCGCCCACGCCGGCCCTTCCGACAACGTGCGCGGGGGCCACAGCGCCGCCGCCAGCTCGACCGCCGCGAACATCGCCACGGCGCTCAGCACCAACCCGACGTCCATCACGACACCCGCTCGATCGCCGCCGCCAACGCCCGCTCCGTCAACCCGCCGACCACCGTCGACACCAGCACACCGTCGCGGTCGAACACGTACGTGGTCGGGAAACCAGTCAGCTGCAAGCGCTGGCGGATCTCCTCCGTCTCATCGAACACGTTCACGTAGTCCATGTCGAACTCGCGCATGAACCGCCGAGCGGGCTCGTACAGATCCTTCGACGCCACCCCGAGGATCACCACCCTCGATTGCGCCCGTGCCGCCCGAGCCAGCAGCGGGGCCTCGGCGCGACACGGAGTGCACCACGATGCCCACACGTTCACGATCACCGGCCGGCCCCGCAGCCCGACCAACATTCCCTCGAACTCGTCGCCCGACGCCGCTGTCAACGTGCCCGCAGGCGGCAGCGCCAGCGGCGGCCCTGAAGCCTGGAACGCCGGCGCATCGACCGGCCGGAACGCCACCACCAACGCGACCATCACCACAGCCGCCAACACAGCCGCCCGCAGCACCCAGCCCCGGCGGTCACCAGTCCGGGCGGCAGACATCAACGAGATACTACATACCGTCGTAGACCATCGCCGGTGAGCCTCAGCAGGGTGCCGGCGCCGTGATTTGGAGCCGCCTACGACATGTTGTCGTAGACGTGGTTGACTCGGGGTGTGAGATATCTCACCCGACGCCAGTTCCTGATCATCGCCGGCACCACTGTCATCGCGCTGCCCGCGTGCGGGCGCTCCGAGCGACGCACCGCCGCCGTCGCCGCGGACGACCCCGCGGTCGCGGCTCGCGAAGCGGAGCGGGCCGGCGGCGCCTCAGTGCGCCGCGCCGCGCTCACCGCCGGGCCGATCGAGCTCGACCTCGCCGGTCGCACCGTCGAGACCTGGGGATACTCGGGCGGCCCGGTGCAGGCGACCGCTGGGGAGGACCTCGAGGTGGCGCTGCGCAATGACCTGCCGCAGGACACGACGATCCACTGGCATGGGATCGCCATCCGCAACGACATGGACGGTGTCCCCGACCTGACCCAGGACCCTGTGCCGCCCGGCGGCACGTTCAGCTATCGGTTCCTGGTGCCGGACCCGGGTACCTACTTCTTCCATCCCCACACCGGGCTGCAGCTGGACCGCGCGTTGTACGCGCCGCTGATCATCGACGATCCGCAGGAGCCCGGCCGCTACGACGTCGACCACGTGCTCGTGCTGGATGACTGCCTGGAGGGCACACCGGAGGAGACGTTCGAGGCGCTCACCGGCGGGATGGCGATGGGCGGCATGGATCACCAGATGGACATGACCGATGACACGATGGGCGGCGGAGCCATGGAAGGGATGCCGATGGGCGAGTCGGAGCTCCTCGGCGGCCACGCTGGCGACGTCACGTATGCGACGCACCTCATCAACGGTCGACCTCCCGACGACCGTCCGACGTTCGACGTGCCCGCCGGTGGGCGGGCGAGGCTGCGGATCATCAACGCCGCGTCCGACACCGCATACCGGGTCGCGGTCGGCGGGCACTGGCTCACCGTCACTCACAGCGACGGCTTCCCGGTCGAGCCCTTCGAGGTCGACGCCATCCTGCTGGGGATGGGTGAACGCTACGACGTCGAGGTCGACGTCGTCCCGGGCGCTCATCCGATCGTCGCCTCCGCCGAGGGCAAGGACCAGTACGCCGCCGCGGTGCTGCGCGCCGGTCCCGGCGAGGCGCCACCGGTGCAAGCCGTCCCGGCCGAACTCGACGGCACGGTGCTCACTTACACCGCGCTCGCACCGAGCTCGGGCGTGCGGCTGGCGCCTCGCGAACCGCACGCCGAGATCAGGCTCGATCTCACCGGCAACGAGATGAGCTACGCGTGGGGGATCAACGGCAAGCCGTTCGCCGACCTCGATCCGTTCCAGATCGAGGAGGGCCAGCGCATCCGGCTCGTGATGCGCAACCGGTCGACGATGTGGCACCCGATGCACCTGCATGGGCACACCTTCGCCGTCGAGCCCCGCGGTGCCCGCAAGGACACCGTCATCGTGCGGCCTGAGGAGCAGGTCGCCGTGACGGTCGACGCGGACAACCCGGGTCAGTGGATGTTCCACTGCCACAACACGTACCACCTCGAGGCCGGGATGGCGGCGCTCCTCTCCTACGTCCGATAGCGGATCCGCTGCGACGTGTGCGACCTCCGCTCGATGCAGACCCGCGCCTGAAGCCGCAACGGTCCGCTATGCGCAACTGTTCATCGCCTACCGTCTGCTCGGACCGCGACGGGCAAATCGCGAAGTGCATCCAGACGCCGCCGGTACTCGTCTTCGTCGATCTCACCACGGGCGAACCGCTCGCCGAGGATCTGCTCCGGGGTCGCCCCGCGCCTCGTAGCACCGTCCGTGCTGCTGCGCACCAGCGCGAAGATCGCCCAGATCACCAGCCCCCAGAACGCCAGCATCCCGAGCGTCATCACAAGCCAAGCCCCCCAACCCCAACCGTCGTCGAACCACATGGCGGAACCTCCTTGATGACCGGACACCTCTCATCCAGTCACAACACCACGGTTGCTGACATCCGGGACGACAACGGATCGCGACTGCGGCGAACTACGCAGCAACCCGTACGCATCAGCGCGCCGGCGCCGACGAGGCCCTCCCTCAAGGCGCCGCTGGACGCGTTGGCCGCGCAGCCCGCTCTCAGCTCGTGGAACTCGGAGTCACCGTGGCGCATCGCGGTGGTCACTCACACATCTGCAGCAACATCCTTGCCCTGATGAGCGCGTCCGAACTCCCAATCGGAACCGCCTACGCAGATCGGCGGCACGGAGCGCGTCGTGCATAGCGACGGTGATGGCCCGCGGCCCCTCGTTGGCGATCCTCGTCGCGGCCAGGCGTGCGCGGCTACGTGCCACAGGACGACATCATCCACGCCGACCTGCCGCTCCAACACACGCTCCGCTACGCCGCCCGGCTGCGGCTCCCGTCGTCGACAACCCCAGCCGAACTCGACGACGCCGTCCACAACACGATCGACGCCGTCGGCCTGACCGACCATGCCGACGTCCGCGTCGGCTCGCTCAGCGGCGGGCAGCGCAAACGCGCCAGCATCGCCGTCGAGCTGCTCACCGATCCGCACGTCTTCTTCCTCGACGAGCCCACGTCCGGACTCGACCTGGTCACGAGCGCCGAGCTGCTCGCCCGCCTGCGCCGGCGCGCCGACCGCTCGGCGACGGTCCTCTTCACCACGCACTCGGTTGACGACCTCGCGGTGTGCGACCGCATCGTGTTCATGGCGCGAGGTGGCCGACTCGGTTTCGTCGGGACTGTCAACGAGGCACTCGAGTTGATCAAGAACCGTGATCGGGTTGTCGCCAAGACGGAGCTGCTTGACTCGGTGTGGGGTGATCGGTTCGTCAGCGAGTCGGCGTTAACGACGCAGATCAAGGAGCTGCGCCGGGCGGTCGGGGACACCGGCCGCGAACAGCGCCTTGTCAAGACGGTGCACGGACGCGGATACATGTTCATCGCCGCGGTGGACGAGGACACGGGGTCGTCGCCGGTGCAGATCACGGAGCGGCGCAACCCGATCCTGGCGGTGCTGCCGTTCAGCAGCCTGACCGACCCTGGCCAAGCCCACGTCGCCGAGGGCCTCACCCATGACATCATCACCGCCTTGTCCAAGCACCGCTGGCTGCGGGTGCTGACCCGAGCGACGACAGCCGCTACGCCGGGCTGACCGATGCGGCAGCGCGGCTCCGGGCTGACCTCGACGTCGACTACGTGGTCGACGGGACGGTCCGTGTCGCGCCGGGCGGCTGCGGGTCACGACCAGCCTCACCGATGTCAATGAGGGTGTGTGCCGGTGGGCGGAGCGGTATGACCGGACGATGGACGACCTGTTCGACGTGCTCGACGAGATCACCGACGTGATCGCTGCCACGGTCGAGCCGGAGGTCGGCTACGCCGAACGGGAACGGGTCCGGCGGCAGCCGCGGACCGATCTGCGCACATCGGACTTGTTCCACCTCGGGATCGGCCACTTCTTCCGGTTCACTGCCGCCGACAATCTCGAGGCGCAGCGCCGCCTGGCCGAGTGCCGTGAGCTGGATCCCGGCTTCGGTGACGCCCACGCGTGGTGGGCGTACGCCACCGTGCTTGGCACGGTGTACTGGAACAGGGCGCCGGATGCCGCCGCGCTTGACGGTGCGCTGGCGGCGACGCAGCAGGCACTGGAGATCGACGACCACAACGCCGTGTTCCACATGCGGGGCCGGGTCCAACTGGCCCGGCGCGAGTACGCCAGCGCGCTGGTCGAGAACCGGCGGGCAATCGAGCTCAACCCGACGTTCGCCGCCGCGTCCTGCGGGCTTGGTGACTCGCTGTGCTACGAGGGTCGTTACGACGAGGTGATCTCTCACTTCGCTCGCTCGGTGGCGCTGGGCTCCCACGATCCGCAGCGCTGGGCGTTCCTGTCGTATGGCGCGTTGGCGTTGCTGTTCGCCGGCCGGTACGACGAGGCGATCGAGTGGACCGACCAGGCGGCGTCACTGCCCAACTGCCAGTACTGGACGACGGCACACCGGGTGGTCGCCCTGGCCAAGCTGGGGCGGGGCGACGAGGCCGAGGCCGCGGTGCGGGCGCTGCTCGTGCAGTGTCCGCAGTTCCGCGGCAGTTCGCTCGCCAGAAGCTCTTCTACCTGAAGCGACCCGAACAGATCGAGCTGTACCTCGGTGGTCTCGCCGAGGCCGGTGTCCCGCCTCACTGACCGCCCGAACGCCTTCCCCACCCCGTCACCAAGACCGGAGTCGGCGCGATGCGCACGCTCGCGTGCATGAACGGTCCCGCCCGGTATGACGTCGTTGTCGTCGGTGCCCGCGCCGCCGGTGCTGCCACCCCGATGCTGCTGGTACGCGGCGGGCTGCGCGTCCTCGTCGTGGATCGTGGTCGCTACGGGTCCGACACGCTGTCCACGCACGCCCTTATGCGCGGCGCGGTGGTGCAGTGGCACGACTGGGGACTGCTCCACCGAGTCATCGCCGCCGGCACGCCGCCCATCCGCTCCACGGCGTTCCGGTACGCCGACGACCGGGTCGTCGTCCCGATCAGGGAATCGCACGGTGCCGACGCGCTCTACGCCCCCCGGCGGACCGTGCTTGACCCTGTGCTCGTCGACGCCGCCGCCGCCGGCGCCGAGGTCCGCTACGGGATCACGGTCAGCGGGGTGCGGTGGGATCGCCACAGGCGGGCGGCCGGCGTCGTCGGGCACGACGGAACCGGCCGGCAGCTCGCCGTCGATGCCGACTTCGTGGTCGGTGCTGACGGCATGCGCTCCACCATCGCCCGGCACGTAGCCGCGCCAGTCGAGCGCCGCGGTACCGGGGCCAGCGCGGTCGTCTACGGCTACTGGTCCGGTCTCGAGAACAGCGGCTACGAGTGGATCTTCCGGCCCGGCGCCTGCGCCGGCGTCATTCCGACCAACGACGGGCTCGCCTGCGTGTTCGCCGCCGCGGATGCGAAGCGGATCGGTCGCGGCGGGCGGCGAGTCCTGGAGGCGCTGCTCGAGCAGGCGTGCCCGGAGACAGCCGCCCGCGTGCGGGCAGGCATGGCCCCGCGCGGTGTCCGCACCTTCACCGGCCACCCAGGCTTCATCCGCCGCCCCTGGGGACCGGGCTGGGCGCTCGTCGGCGGCGCCGGGTACTGGAAGGATCCGCTCACCGCCCACGGGCTCACCGACGCGCTGCTCGACGCCGAACTGCTCGCACGAGCCCTCGTGGCCGCGGCAGCGGGCGAGGCGAACGAGCACGACGCGCTCGCCGCATACCAGAACACCCGCGACCAGCTGTCGCTCAGCTTGTTCGCGGTCACCGACACCATCGCCGCGCACCGCTGGACCGACGCCCAGATCGGCCCGCTCCTCCGCGAGCTCAGCGCCGCCATGGCCGAAGAGGTCGACGCGCTGGCCTCGCTCGACGCGATCGCCGCGCCATGACCACCGAGCCCAGGCTCAACGAGCCATCGACGCCGTCGTCGCGCGACGCTGGTCCACCGCCCATGAGCGAGGGCGCCAATCGGACCGACCCACCCTGGTCGGCGCCACAGCCGAGGGCGTGGCGTTCCTGGACGCCCCCGGGGTCGACGCCGGCATCCTGCTGCGGACGGTCGCCGACGTGCTCGACGACATGACGACGGGTGGGATCCTCACCGTGTACACCGACGACCCGACGGCAGCGGCGGCGGCGGGCGAGTGGTGCACCGGCTGCAGGGTCGAGTTGATGGCGATCATCCGACATGAACAGAACGGCACGACGCTGACGCTCCGGCGTGGCGGCCCACCGCGGTGAGCAGCAGGGGTGGTCAGGCAGGTCGGGCGGTGCCCTGGTACATGTAGCTGGGCGTCTTCGGGCCTGGGAGGTAGAAGTTGGTGGACTCGACGAGCTCGAAGCCGGCGGCGACGATGAGGGCGCTGATCGGCCGGTCGAAGTGGCAGCCGCCGAAGACCCGTTTCTGGAGTGGGGTGAGGCGGTGCTGCCAGGCGGCGACGCCGGGGTCGGGTGACAGGCCGTGCTCGAGGAAGCGCAGCTGGCCGCCGGGGCGCAGGATTCGGGCCAGCTCGCGCAGGGCGGCGACGGCATCGGGGATGGTGCACAGCGTGAAGGTGGTGACGGCGACGTCGGCGCAGTCGTCGGGCAGATCCAGTGTTTGGCCGTCGAGCCCGACGAACTCGACGGGGATGGTGCTGGCGGCGATGCGCTCGGCGGCGAGGCGGCGGGCCACGGTGGAGGGTTCGACGGCCATGATCCGTGCGACGCGGGCGGGGTAGTGGGGGAGGTTGTGTCCGGAGCCGAAGCCGATCTCGATCACGTCGCCCGAGATGCCGGTCAGGGTGCGGTGGCGTGGTTCGGCGCAGTCGGTTCGTGCGCAGGTCTTGTCGACGATGCGCGGCAGGACGTGGGCGGCCCAGATGGCCATCATCGACCGCTCAAGCTGTCGGCGTGCGGAGGGTTGACGGCGACGAGCAGGGATCGGCGCAGGAGGCCGTCTTCGACGGCGCGCAGTTGGATGCGCCGCTCGCGTTGGCGTTGATCGAGCTCGGCGACGCCGAGCAGGTCGGCGAGGGCGTCGTGGTGGCGGTCGCACTGGTCGACCCACGCTCTAGCCGTGTCGATGAAGGCGGCGGTGCAGTCGGTCTCCTCGATGTCGACAAACCCGGCGCGTTCGAGCAGCTCACGGTTGGTGACGGCGACGGGTCCGTCGCGGTGGGCGCGGCGGCGCTGCGGCGGGTCGAGTCCTGGGGTGGGGTGGATGGTGTAGAACGCGGTGCGGCCCCGGGCCGGAGCAGCTGTACGGATGCTCTCAGCACGGAGAGCTTGGCCCGCAGTCAACACAGCACATCGGTGTGTGCGACGGCGTCGAACGTGGCGGGGCGGAACGGCAGCGCCCGGGCACTGGACACCACTGCCGCCGCCCACTGGACGGGTTCGCTCGTGGCGCGGCCCATCGCCGAGCGCAACCCTTCGTGGGGGACGTCGGTGAGCACCACCTGGCAGCCGGTGGTGGTGGTGGTGGCCAGGTACAGGCCGGGCCAGCCACGACCGGCGCCAAGGTCGAGCAGCCGCCGCCCTGGCCGAGCTCGAGGATCGCGCCGAGGCGGTCGGCTTGGTCGATGGTGGTGTACCCGTTGGCGCCCCAGTCGGCGCCGATGACGGTCCGTTCGATCTGCTCGACGGCCTCGGTGCGGTCCTCGCCGTAGTGGCCGGCGAACCGTTTGTGGGTGTCTCATTCCTCACGGGTTGGCATGTGATCTCCGTCGGCTCGAACGGGGGAGACTGTGGTCGTGGCCGACGAGCAGCTGGCTCCCAATGTGGACATCGTCATCGACTGTGCCGACCCCGAGACGCTGGCCGGGTTCTGGTCCGAGGCCCTCGGCTACAGGACGGTCGGGTTCCGTGAGCCGTACTGCCTGCTGCTGCCCACCCGGCGCGCCTATCCGCCGGTGATCCTGCAACGGGTGCCCGAACCAAAGCAGGGCAAGGCTCGCATCCACTTCGACCTGCGCGTCGACGACGTCGAAGCCGAGGCGCAAAGGTTGGAGGCGCTCGGCGCCCGCCGCATCGACGTCGGACAGGGTGTCGACGTTGCCTGGATCCCGATGGCCGACCCGGAAGGCAACGAGTTCTGTGTTTGCCCCGGCGCCCCACTCGACGTGTGACCGCAGCTGCGCGTCCGGGGTCACGGCGCGCGGCGGGCACGGAACGCGTACCCGTAGACCTCGTAGGCGCGGGCGTTGCGTTCACCGCCGGCGCCGCCGAACGTGTCGACCGGGTCGCCGATCACGACCTCGACGAAGCCTGCTTCGCGGAGCATTGTCTGCCAGCCCGCACGGGGCAGCCCACCGGCGATTCAACCGGTCCACAAGTCGACGTCGCGCGACGCCTCGGGGGGGACGGGGCGGCCGTTGGCGATGTCGGCGAACTGCAGCCAGCCTCCGGGCCGGAGCACGCGGTGGATCTCGGCGAACACCGCCCGCTTGTCGGCGCACAGGTTGATCACCCCGTTGGAGATCACGACGTCGGCCCAACCGTCCTCGAGTGGGAGCGCTTCGGCCAGTCCCTCGCGGAACTCGACGTTGCCCACAGCGAGCTCGGCGGCGGTGTGGCGGGACTTGGCGAGCATCTCGACGGTCATGTCGACCCCGACCACCGCACCCTCGGACCCGACTTGTCGGGCGGCGACGAAGCTGTCGAACCCGGCGCCAGAGCCGATGTCGATCACCTGCTCGCCGGGCTCGAGCGGTCGCAGCGAGAACGGGTTGCCCACGCCGGCGAACGACTCCACCGCCCGCTCCGGCAGGGCATCGACGATCGCCGCGTCGTAGCCCAGACGGTGGGCGAGGGCGCGGCCGGTGTGGAAGTGGTAGTCGGCACCAGGATCGGTGGCGACCTGGCGGTACTTCTCGCGCACCTCGGCCCGTAGCGCCGAGGCGTCGGGAAGCATGTGCTCCTCGTCGCCGCGGCTGTCGATGGTGACGTTGTCGTCCATGGTCATCGTGTCGCTCCTCCGGCTGAACGTGACGGTGCGGTGATGGCGAGTGCCGTCGCCGGGTCGTCGCTGACGGTGGCGACGGGCAGTCCTGCCCGCCGCCATTCGGGGAACCCATCTTCGAGCCGGCGGGCCCTGCGGCCGCGGCGGCGCAGCACGCGCACGGCGTCGTCGGCGAACACGCAGAAGGGGCCGCGGCAGTAGGCGATGACGTCGACGTCGGCGGGCAGGGTGCGCAACTGGCGGGCGAGGCGGTCGATCGGGATCGACACCGCCCCGGCGATGTGCCCGGCCCCGTACTCGGCTTCGGGGCGGACGTCGATGACGATCAGGTCGCCGTCTCGCAGGCGGCGGGCCAGCTCGTCACGACGGACTTGGTCGAGCGCGTCGCGGTCGCCGAGGTAGGCGTCGGCGAGCGCGTCGAGGGCGGCGTGATGGGCGACGGCCACCTGCCGCATCGCCGCCCACAGCTCACCGACGGGCTCGGACGCCAACCGGTAGTAGATCCGGGTGCCGTCTCGACGGGTCGTCACCAGGCCGACCGCGGCGAGGGCACGGAGGTGGAACGAGGTGTTGGCGATCGGTTGGTCGATCTCGGCGGCGATCTCCTCGACGTGGCGCTCCCCTTGGGCGAGGAGGTCGACGATCTCGGCCCGGCGCCCGTTGCCGAGCGCCTTGGCGACCTCGGCGAACCCGTCGTACAGCGCCTCCTTGGCAACCCGATCACCCATCCCACCTCCTTGCTCAAAGTTCCACTTGACAACGTACACTCGACCGGGAAACTATTCAAGTATTCCTTTGAGGAGCCGGTGATGCGTGTTGACCACTTCGTCGATGAGGGGCTCGGCCACTCGTCGTACCTCATCGACCTCGGCGACGGCACCGCGGCGGTGGTCGACCCGCCTCGTTTCCCCACCGGGCACGAGGACAGGGCGCGCCGTGCCGGGCTGCAGATGGCGTGGACGCTCGACACCCACTCCCACGCCGACTACGTCACCGGCAGCCCCGCCCTCGCGGCCCGCGCTGGTGCGGTGTTCGTCGCCCCGGCAGCGTCACGGCTGGTCGTGTCGCATCGGCCCGTCGGCGACGGCGACACGCTCGTGCTCGCCGACTCGGTGGTCCTGCAGGCGGTGGCGACGCCTGGTCACACCCCGGACCACCACGCTTACGTCCTGCACCGCGACGATCGCCCGGTGGCGGTGTTCTCGGGTGGGTCGCTGATGGTCGGCACCGTCGGGCGGACAGACCTGTGCGGTGCCGGCCAGACCGAGCCGCTGGCCCGGCAGATGTTCCAGTCGCTGCGCCGCTTCGTCGACCTGCCCGGCGACGTCGTCGTCTACCCGACGCATGGCGCCGGCTCGTTCTGCTCGGCGCCAGGGGCTTCGGAGCGGACCACCACGCTCGGGCGTGAGCGGGCCACCAACGCGCTTTTCACCATCGGCGACGAGGACGAGTTCGTCGAGCGGCTGCTCGCCGGGTTCGGCACCTTCCCCACCTACTTCACCCGGCTGCCCGAGCTCAACCGGCTCGGCCCCCGCCGCTACGACCGGCTTCCCCATCTCGACCCGCTGAGCCCGGCCGACGTCGAACAGCACCTCTGCTCCGGCGGCGTCGTCGTGGACGCCCGCCCTGCGGCCGCGTTCGCCGCCGGTCACATCCCCGGCTCGATGTCCAACACGCTGCGCCCCCCGTTCGCCAGCTGGCTCGGCTGGCTCGTCGACCTCGACCGGCCGATCGTGTTCGTCGTCGACGCCGACCAGGATCGCGATGAGCTGGTCCGCCAGTCCCTCGACGTCGGCCACGAGGACCTCGTCGGCGAACTGGCCGGCGGCATCGACGCCTGGCATGCCAGCGGCCGCCGCTTGGCCACGATCCCGATGGTCGACCCTGCCGGGGTCAACGGCCAGGTGCTCGACGTGCGCCAGGCCAACGAGTACGCCGCCGGCCACGTCCCCGGCGCCCGCCACGTCGAGCTGGGCACCATCCCGACCGCCCGGTTTCCCGACGAGCCGCTGACGGTGATGTGCGGCCACGGCGAGCGAGCGATGACCGCCGCCAGCCTGCTCACCGCCCGCGGCCGCACCGACGTCGCCGTGCTCGACGGCGGACCCGACACCTGGGCTGCCGCGACCGGCTCCGCTCTCGAGACCGGCCGTTGACCATTCATGGCGTTCCCCGGCCACGCAGGCCGTTGCTGGCCGCTCGCTCGCTGGCGCTCCCTCGCTGGCATCAGGGCAGGGCTGTCCGATGACCATGGCGACCCGCGAGCGCGGGGTTCGGCTCGGGCTGCGCGAGAACCTCGCCCAGTTCTGCCTGCTCGTCGCCGTTAACGCCCTCGTCGGCGGGATGTACGGCCAGGAACGCACCGTCTTGCCGTTGCTGGCCAAGGACACCTTCGGGCTCACCGCGTTCACCGCGGCGATGACGTTCATCATCGCCTTCGGCGCGGTCAAGGCGGCGACCAACTTCTTCGCCGGCACCCTCTCGGACCGGTTCGGACGCAGACCGGTGCTCGTCGCCGGCTGGCTCATCGGCGTCCCCGTCCCGCTGCTGCTGATCTGGGCGCCGGCGTGGGGTTGGGTGGTGTTCGCCAACGTGCTGCTCGGCGTCAACCAAGGTCTCACCTGGTCGACCACCGTGATCATGAAGATCGACCTCGTCGGCCCGGCCCGTCGCGGGTTGGCGATGGGCCTCAACGAGGCCGCCGGCTACGGCGCCGTCGCCCTCACCGCTTTGGCCACCGGCTACGTCGCCCAGCAGTACGGCCTGCGCCCCGAGCCGTTCCTGTTCGGCATCGCCTACGCCGCCCTCGGCCTCGGGATCTCCACTGTGTTCGTGCGCGAGACACGCGGGCACGCCCGCTTCGAGGCCGCCAACCACCCCACCGAACACGACCACCACGCCAGCCTGTCTACCGGGCAGATCTTCACGCTCACGTCGTTTCGCGACCGCGCCCTGTCGTCGTGCTCGCAGGCCGGACTGGTCAACAACCTCAACGACGGGCTCGCCTGGGGGCTGTTCCCGATCTTCTTCGCCGACGCCGGCTTGACGGTCGGCCGTATCGGTGCGCTCGCCGCTCTCTACCCGGCCGTGTGGTGCCTCGGCCAGCTGTACACCGGCAGCCTGTCGGACCGCGTCGGGCGCAAACCGTTGATCGTCGGCGGGATGCTCACCCAGGCCGCTGCCATCGCCTGGATCGCCGCCACCACCGGTTTCTCCGCCTGGGCGCTCGGCGCCATGGTGCTCGGCGCCGGCACCGCCATGGTCTACCCGACCCTGCTCGCCGCCGTCGGCGACGTCGCCCACCCTGCCTGGCGCGCTCGCGCCGTGGGCATCTACCGGCTGTGGCGCGACGCCGGGTTCGCCGTCGGCGCCCTGCTCGCCGGCATCCTCGCCGACCTCATCTCCATCACCGCCGCGATCTGGGCCGTCGCCGCCCTCACCGCCATCTCCGGCCTGATCGTCGCCGCCCGCATGTACGAGACCCACAGACGGCTCGCTGGCGAGTCCTGGCAGCGAACGGCACTCGACGCCGCGAGGCAGGTCACACCGGAGGCGTCGACCGGAGCGGTAGCTGGCGACGCAGGCTGACCAGCTGGATGACCGAGGTGCCGACCGCGTACCCGCGGCGCGCATAGCCCTCGGTGCATGCCTGGCGCGCAGCAGGCATCGCCCCGCCACGCATCGCGTCCTTCTCGCAGCGCGACGACGGCGATGACCAGTCCGGCGAGCGGGTCGGCTAGCGCTGCGGTCGATGTCAGGATCCCGTGCGCCCGAACCGATCGTTAGGTGCGCCTCGCGAGGAGCAAGCACAGCCGCGGCCGCTCGCCTCGCGATGCGCCGTCGAGCCGGCGTTCAAGACGCGGGCCGGCGAACAATAGGACGCTCAGGGATTATCGGATTGTGAGTACCGCCCGCGGCACGTGACACGCGGTTGTTGTGGTGTCACTCCGACCGAGACAGGCGCCGTCCGCGTCAGGGGCTACTTCGCGGGCTCATCCCGCTAGCGACGGCGAAGACACCATGGAATCTCTCCGCCGAGACTCACCGAGTCGGAGCGGGCGCTCCCCGATCAGGGCATTCGGCGACGCCGTCGTCAGTGATTGTGTCGATGGTGGAGGTCGGGAACGTGCGGGTGAGCGTGCACGAGCGGCCAGTGCTCGTGGACGTGGCTGTGGCGACCCGGGACTGCCTCATCGTGGAGGTGGTTGTGGTGGCCGTCGGCGTGCTCGTGCTCGTGGATGTGCATGAGCGGGTCGTGCTCATGGCGGTGCAGATGGCTCGACCTTATGGACAGTCCGATCCCGCACATGGCGACCACCATCGCCACTACCTGCACCGCCTCGACCGGCTCGGTCAGCACGACCCACGACACGATCGCCCCGAGGAACGGCGCCGAGGCGAAGATCACCTGCCCTCGAGCTGCGCCCAGCTGATGGGCGCCGCGGACCCACAGCGTGATCGACGCCCCGTAGCCGAGCGCCCCTACCGTGAGTGCGCCGAGCAACGACCAGGCGGTGATTGTGCCGAGCCCGGTGACGGCGAGTGCGAGCAGCAGGTTGAAAGTTCCGGCGGCTGCGCCTTTGAAGAACGTGACGTGCTGCGGGGCGATCTGGTCGATCCGTGACGTTGCATTGTTGTCGATCCCCCACGCCACGCACGCCCCAACGATCAACAACGCCGACACGCTGACAGTCGCTCCCGGCTCCCACACCAGCAGCACGCCGGCGGCGGTGACGAGGCTCACCCCGGCGATCATGTTCCGGCCGAGGTGCTCCCGAAACAACGTCGCCGCCAGCACGACCGTGGCGACCAGCTCGAGGTTCAACAGCAGCGACGCCGTCGCCGCCGGGGTGTCGACGAGCCCGGCGGTGAGCAGTGCCGGGCCGATCGCCCCGCCCGCCACGATCGCCACCGCCACCAGACGCCAGTTGCGCCGCAGCGACTGCACGTCGGGCCGGTCCGACACCCACCATGGTGTTACTGCGAGTGCTGCTCCCAGGTAGAGCAGTCCGGCCAGTGCCAACGGCGTGAGGTCCTGAGCCAGAACGGACGCCGCGGGTGTCGATGCTCCGAACAGCAGCGCGGCCAATGCGCAGTTCCACACTCCCGGCCGGGACACGCCCTCACGCTACGACGACTCGTTCAACGAGGCTCCGGACGACCGATCGGCGCTCGAGCCCCTGCTCGGGCGCCTGGCCGTCGGGCCGATCGCCGACTGGCTCGACGGCCTACCGCTGGCCGTGCAACGGGCCGGCGGCGTCGTGGTGTTCGACTTCGTGTCGTTCCTCGTGCACGGCCAACTGCACCGCTCCGAAGTGCTGTGGAGCTTCCACAAGGTGCACCACTCGAGCCTCGAGCTCGACGGGCTGGCCACCACCCGGGCCCACCTGTTGGAGAACCTCGTGCGCTTCGTCCGCGCCCAGCTGGTGCGTTCGCCGCCAGCGTCACCGCCCAGCTGGTCGCCGTGACAGTGGCGCTGGCCGCCTTCTACGGGATCTCTAACCAGAGCAACCTCGACATCCGGGCGCCGCGGGCCGAGCTGCTGCTGGCCACACCGCGGCTGCATTCCCGCCACCACGTCCCAGCGACGACGCAACACAACTACGGCACGACCGTCACCGTCCGGGACCGCCTGTTCGGCACCCTCGTGCGCGCTGACATCGACGCCGACGACCGATAGCGCTTCGCCGACTCCGTGCGACAACCATTCATCGACGCTCGGCGCAGCGCACCGTGCTAGTCACCGTCGACGAACTCGCGGTGAACCGTGTGCGGGGCGAGATGACTCGCACCGGCTAACCGTGACGATCACCTACGACGCTGCTTCGGGGCGGCGATCCCGTTCACATCGACGTCCACTTCTCCTGCGCCTCACCCAGTGTCCGACCAGACCGGGGCCTTGCGCGCGACGCGCCGGCTCAGCCGGCGGATGTGCAGCGCCCAACGACGACTGCGACCGTCGACACGGCGCCAAGGGCGACGCCGATGACCCCGAACGGCCACCAAGTCAGTCATGCCGTCGTCGTCGGACGACTCGGCAACGACGGTCGCCGGCGACGTGCGCACGGTCGCGGCTGGGTAGCCGAAACGGCGATCGTCGCGGCCGGTGACGCAGTCGTCGGCGCACCGGCTGTGGTCACGGCTGCGGGGGTCGTGGCCAGCGCAGGGGCTGGTGTCGGCTACACCTGGACCGTGCGGGCGACGGTCCCGGTCCGTTCGACGAGGGCGGTGCGTTCGAGGGCGCTGATGCGGATCTGCCAGTCTCCGGCGACGGTGCCCGCGTAGTGGCCGGGCCGGGCGTTGCGGGTGAGCGGGATGATGGCGTCGTTGGCGGATGCGTCGTCGTTGACATAGGTGAGCTCACGACGTAGGCGACAGTGATGGCGTTCCTCCCGCTCGTGATAGCAAGCATTTCGCCGGCGAGCGCGCCGAACGGCTACGCGAAATCAACCGTTTCGCGGTGCCATCGGCCTGGCCGCAACCGCCTCGGTCGCGTTACCTCCCTGCCCGATCAGGCGCTGTCCGCGCGCATCGGGCCGCGCCCGAACGACAGCCGCATCGTCCGGGGCGCGTCCGCTAACATCATCCGATAATTCCGCGCGGCTGCGTCCTCGACCGCCGAATCGATCGCGCTCGCAAGCCCGATAATGACGGGCTTCCGGCCGAGCTGATCCGAGTACTTCCGGCGTTACCTGGAGCCGCCAACACGAGAGCCTGCGCAAGCTGCGCTGCGAGGATGTCCCGCTTCGTGTTGAAGTTCGGTGGTGATCCCGAACTTGCTCAGGCGACTTCAGCGTAGTCAGTGGGTGTGACAGCGTCGGGGTTGGTGGCGCGGGCGATGGCGGCGACGAGGGTGGGCATGTCGGCGCAGCCCTTGATGCGACGGAACGAGCGCTGGGCTTCGAGCATGCCGGCGACGATCCACCGCTTCTTCATCGTGCCGTCTCGCCAGTGCTTGACTCGGCCGGTGGTGGTGCGGGCGATGGAGAACATCGACTCGATGCAGTTGGTGCAGCTCAACGTTCGGCGCAGCCGTCCGGTGACCCCGAGGCGGGCGATGGTGAACATCTCCTCGAGCCCTTCGCGCAGCGACGCCGCGGCGTCGGGGTGGCGGGACTCGAGCTGGCGGGCGAGCGCCTTGCAGGCGGCGAGACCCTTGGCCCAGTCGGGGTCGGCGAACGCCTTGGCGAGACGCGCGTCGATCGCGTCACGCTCGCCGACGGGCAGGTAGCCGATCACGTTTCTGCGTTTGTGCAGCGTGCAACGTTGCACCAGGGCGCGTTCGCCGAACACCTTGGCGACCGCCTTGCGCAGCGCCTTGGAGCCGTCCAGGACGGCGACGATGCCGTGGTCGTAGCGCAGCCCGCGGGCGACCAGGTCGGCCAACAGCTCGGTCACGACCGCGTTCTCGGTGTCGCCGAGGCGCAGCCCGACGGGCACCTTGGTCCCATCGGCACAGATCACGAGGGCGACGACGATCATCTGGTCGGCCACGGAGAGTCCGTCGATCATCAGCACCGCCGTGTCCAGCTCGGACAGGTCGCGGGCCAGCAGCTCATCCATCGCCGCCTCGGTGGCCGCCTTGAACCGGCGCGACACTGCCGACTTCGACCGCGCCGTGCCGTCCACGCCGACGGGCTCGCCGACGTCGACGTGGCGGCGCGTGGCGACCCCGGCGAGCATCCGCTCCACGACGACCTGGCGCAGCAGGTCCTCGGAGGCGAAGCACTCCCACGTCGCTAGCTCGACCTCGCCGCCGTCGACGTAGCGGCCACGCGGCCGGGTGACGGTCACCTTCTGCGAGCCCAGCACGACCTGACCGCTGG
>JBIOUO010000372.1:0-12316 GCA_044867195.1 Ilumatobacteraceae bacterium | reverse complement strand
GTCGCCGTCTCGGTGGCCGGCGGCGTGCTGGCGATCCAGTCGGCGTTCGACTTCGACAGCGAGTGGCGAGTGCCGATCTGCCTCGTGCTGATCGCCGCGATGACGGTCGCCAACCTGCGCGGGCTCAAGGAGTCGGGCGCCGTGTTCGCCCCGCCGACGTACCTCTACGTCGTGATGCTCGTGCTGCTCATCGTCGTCGGCTTCTACCGGATCTTCGTCCAGGACGTCGGCCCGATCCCGCTCGACACGCTCTCCCCGGAGGCCCAGGAGCTCGCCGCCGGAACGTCTTCGCTCGCCTTCATCATGCTCCTGCGGGCGTTCTCGTCGGGCGCCGTCGCGCTGTCGGGCGTCGAGGCCGTCTCCAACGGTGTCCCTGCGTTCCGCAAGCCGGAGAGCCGCAACGCGTCGATCACGATCGCCGTGATGGGCGTCATCCTCGGCACGTGCTTCCTCGGCGTGTCGATCCTCGCGTCGCACCTCGAGCCGTACCGCGGCGAGGACGACCCGACCGTCATCGCACTGATGGCCGAGTACATCTACGGCGGTAAGAACGTGCTGTTCTGGATCACCCAGCTGGCGACGTTCGCCATCCTCGTCCTCGCCGCCAACACCGCCTACGCCGACTTCCCCCGGCTGTCGTCGATCATCGCCCGCGACGGCTACCTGCCGCGCCAGCTCGCCAACCGCGGCGACCGCCTGGTGTTCTCCAACGGCATCATCTTCCTCGCCGTCCTGGCTGGCGTGCTGATCGTCGTGTTCGAGGGCAACATCGCGGCACTCATCCCGCTCTACGCGTTCGGCGTGTTCACCGGGTTCACGCTCAGCCAGGCCGGGATGGTCGTGCACCACTTCCGGTTGCGAGCGCCACATTGGCGGCTGTCCGCGGTCGTCAACGGCGTCGGGTGCGTCGCGACCGGCATCGTCGCGCTCGTCGTGGTGGTCTCCAAGTTCACCGAGGGGGCATGGATCCCAGCGGTCATCATCCCGGCCTTCGTGGTCGGCTTCCGCGCCATCGGCCGCCACTACACGCGCGTGCGCCAGAGCGTGCGCGTCGACACCGACTACCACCCGCCGCGGCGGACGCATCTGGTGGTCGTGCTCGTCGGGTCGGTTCACCGCGGCGTGCTCGACGCCCTCCAGTACGCCCGCTCGCTCGCTCCCGAGAAGCTGATCGCGGTGTCGGTCGTGACGGACGACGAGGAGCAGGAACGGCTGCTCCAGGCATGGGACGACCACGAGATCAACGTCCCGCTGCACACGATCCACTCGCCCTACAGAGAGCTGACGCGGCCGATCCTCGAGTACCTCGACGAGCTGGAGACGGAGAATCCCGACGACGTGACCACGGTCGTGATCCCCGAGTTCGTGACCCCGTGGACCCAGCAGTGGCTGCACAACCAATCGGCGTTCGCCCTCAAAGCGCGGCTGCTGTATCGCCCCAACACCGTCGTCACGTCCGTACCTGTACTCGTCGGCGAGTCACCCGAGCCCTGAGCGCCGCAACCCGAACTGTCAGCCGGAACGTGCCCGATCCGGCCCAAAGTGGCTGACAGCGCGGTGAGGCTGGATGTTCGTGTTGTGGTGGAACACGTTCTCAGGGTCGTACCTGGCCTTCACTTCGGCCAGCCGCGCGTAGGTGTCATCGCCGTAGGCCTCGCGCACGCGGCTGGTGTCGTCGTCGTCGTCGGCGTCGAGGAAGTTGACGTAGACGCCGGCACGGTGCGGTTGGAGGGCGGAGAGGAATCTCCGAGCCCAGGCCGTGTCGGCGGCACCGATGGTGCCGTCTTGGTCGGGGAGCCATGCGGCGTCGATGATGATGTTGTGCTCGACGTCACGGCCGGGATATGCCGTGGCATCGCGGGACACTCGCGCGACTGCGCCGCCCATGTGGAACATCGCCGCGTATGACCTTGGCGACCTTGCGTCGTAGGCGTGCTCGGCGACGATGTCGATGACCTCGTCGGACATGGCGGTGAGGTTCGTGGCCTTCCAGGAGTAGTGCCAGCCATGGGGGACGGTGTCGTCGAGGCTGGCCTGGTGGTCGATGTACAGGGTTGGTCCGACGAGGTCCGCGAGCGGCGTCCCGAATCGGCGCAGCGCAGCGACGGCGCGTTCGCCGTCCTCGACGGGTCCGGCGTAGCAGCTGCCCACGGCGATGGCCGGCTGGAAGTGCAGCTGGTCGTTGATGACTGGCAGGGGTGGGATCGTGCCGAGCCGGATGACGTTGCCCAGATCGTCCGGCGCGTCGGTGACGAACTGGCGGTAGAAGCGCAGCACGTCGGTGGTGTCCTCGGCGGACCAGAACACCGCTCCGGCGGTGACGGTGGGGCCGACGGGGTGCAGCCTGAATCGGAACGAAGCGACGACGCCGAAGTTCCCGCCGCCGCCGCGCAGCGCCCAGAACAAGTCGGGGTGATCGGTGGTCGACGCCCGGACGATCTCACCGTCGGCGGTGACCACCTCGACCTGTACGAGGTTGTCGACGGTGAGCCCGTGCTTGCGCATCAGCCAGCCGATGCCGCCGCCCAGGCTGAGGCCGCCGACACCGGTGTGGCCGACGATGCCGCCGGTGGTGGCCAGACCGTGGGCCTGTGTCTCGTGGTCGACGTCGCCCCACAGGGCGCCGCCCTGGACGAGGGCCGTGCGCTCGACGGGATCGACCGACACCGAGCGCATCGCCGAGAGGTCGATCACGATCCCGCCGTCGCAGACCGCGGTACCGGCCACGTTGTGGCCTCCGCCCCGAACGGCGATCTCGAGGTCGCGGTCACGGGCGAAGCGCACCGCTGCGACCACATCGGCGGTGCCGCTGCAGCGGGCTATCAATCCAGGTCGTCGGTTGACGGTGCCGTTCCACACGGCCCGGGTGTCGTCGTAGCCATCATGGTCGGGCGCGATCAAGTCGCCGCGGAACCCGGGGATCTGCATCGTGGTTGGTGCGGTCATCGTTCCCTCCGCTGGTCGATGGGCTCATCGCACCATCGGGAGGTACCCAGGTGAAGTCAGCGAACTGGACTTCGCAGTAAGGAATATGGACTTCACGGCGATCGAGAGGAGCGGGACACTGTGCTCGTGAGGACCTATGGCCAGTATTGCCCGATCGCCCGCGGCGCAGAGATCTTCGCTGAGCGCTGGACGCCGTTGATCATCCGCAACCTGTACCTGGGCTGTGAGACCTTCGGCGAGATCCTCGAGGGTGCACCCGGACTCTCCCACACGCTTCTCGCCCAGCGGCTCCACCAGCTCGAACGCGTCGGCATCGTCGAGTCGGCGCCGAAGGCTCACGGCCGCGGACACCGGTACCAGCTCACCAGTTCGGGCCACGATCTGTTCAACGTCTGCCAATCTCTTGGCGAGTGGGGAGCCCGGTGGCTGGAGATTGCCCCGGAGAATCTCGATCCGTTTGTCGCGCTGTGGTCGATGTGCAACGCCCTCCGCCGGGACCGGCTCCCCGACCAGCGTGTGGTCATCCGGCTCGACTTCACCGGCTTTCGACCCCACGAGCGGTACTGGTTGCTGCTTGAGCACGGCGAGGCCGAGATCTGCAAGACCTATCCCGGCCTGGACGAAGATCTCTACATCACCGCCGACGCCGAGGCGTTCGTGAAGTGGCACGCCGGCCAGCTCTCCTGGGCGCAGGCAACCCGTGACGCTCGGATCCGGCTCGACGGCCCGTCCTGGCTCGTACGGGCGTTCCCGACCTGGAACGGCCGCAGCATGTTCGCCCACATCAAACCCGCCACCAGCGCGGTCATCGCGAACTGATCCGTTCGAGTCCGCATGGCATCGGTGGAGGAACTGTCAGCCGGAACGGGCCCGATCCGGCCGAAAACTGCTGACGACTCGTATCTGTCCGGCACGCGACACTGGGCGCGATGAGCGACGAACCCGCCGCGCCCGCCGCGTCCGCGACGCCCGCCGACCTGATGGCGACGATGCCGTTCGCCGTCGAGCTCGGCATCGTGCTCGGGACCGTGTCCGCGGAGGAGGTGACGGCGACGATGCCGTGGCGGACGGAGTTGTGCACCACCGCCGGGCTGTTGCACGGCGGGGCGCTGATGGCGATGGCGGACAGCGCCGGCGCGCTGTGCGCGTTCCTCAACCTTCCCGACGGCGCGGGGACGTCGACGATCGAGTCGAAGACGAACTTCTTCCGCGCCGTGCGCGACGGCGCCGTCCACTCGACGACCCGCCCGCTGCACGTCGGGCGCACGACCATCGTCGTGCAGACCGATCTCGTCGACGACCGCGCCAAGCGTGTCGCCCAGGTGACCCAAACCCAGGCGGTGCTGGCACCGAGCCGCTGACCTCGCGCTCGTGCGCTGCCCGAGTGTCAGCGCCGACACATTCGGAGGGTGCCGGCGCGGACGGTCGGGTGGGGACTGACGGCGCACGATCGTTCTTGCATGCCGGTGACGATTGACCCGAGCAGGTCGGAGGTTCGCGTGCAGGACAGAGGGAGCCAAGCACGGCTGACGCCGGCAACGGGGTCGGCATCGGTGGGCCGCGAGGAGCTGGTCGAGGACGGCGACCGCTCCCCGGCCGCTCGGCGTCACGCACTGCGACGAGGTGGGCGCCGGTACCGGTACGTGGTCGAGTCGGACCGGCACCCCTATGTTTCGACCGTGCACCACGGCCTGCTCAGCGGTCTTCCCGAGGACGAGCGGCGGGCGGTGCTGGCGACGATGCTCCGCCGCAGCTATCGCAAGGGGCAGGCGATCTTCCACGAGGGCGATCCTGGCGACCGCCTGTACATGATCGAGCGGGGCCGGGTGGCGATCCGCGTCTCGACCGCGCTCGGCGACGTCGCCACGCTCACCGTGCTCGGGCGCGACGACACATTCGGCGAGCAGGCGCTGCTCGAGCCGTCCGGGTTCCGCACGGCGAGCGCCATCGCACTCGAGGCGGTCGAGGTGCGGACGTTGCAGCGTCAGCACTTCGAGTTGTTGCGGCGCCAACATCCCTCCGTCGACCGCGTCCTCATCGAGGCGCTGGCGGCACAGGTGCGTCGGCTGTCGACGCACCTGCTCGAGGCGCTGTACCTGCCCGTCGACCGGCGCGTGATGCGGCGGTTGGCCGACCTCGGCGTGATCTACGACAGCGGCGAGGGGCCGATCGAGATCCCGCTGCGCCAGGACGACCTCGCCTCGATGGCCGGCACGACGCGGCCGACGGCGAATCGAGTGCTGCGGCAGCTGCAGGAAGACGGCCTGATCGAGCTGCGCCGGAACCATGTGCGGATCGTCGACCTCGGCGCCCTGACGCAGCGCGCCAGATGACCCTCGTGGCCGCGCCCACCAACCGCCGGCCGCGCCGCGCCCTCGCGGCGCGAGCGCGAGTGCGTGTGGATCGAATGACGGACGCCCAACCCTCGATCGAGTGGTTGCGCCGGGAGGTCACCGACAGTCATACCGAGCCTCATCTCGCCCGCGACCGGCGCGCCGCGCTCCGGGCGGGGCGTCCGATGCCTGACCGGGTGCACGGCGCGGCGCTGTTCGCGGATGTCTCGGGCTCGACGGCCGTGGCCGAGCTGCTGGCGTCCGAGCTCGGGCCACATCGCGGCGCCGAGGAGCTGACGGCCTGCTTCGATCGCCTGTTCCACGCCGTGATCGGCGAGCTCGACCGCTTCGGCGGCGACGTCATCTACTTCAGCGGCGATGCCGTCACGTGCTGGCTCGACGGCGATGACGGAACGCGCGCCGTGGCCTGCGCGCTGGCGATGCAGGAGGCGTCGGCACGGGCCGGAGACGTCGTCACGCCGGCCGGGACGGTCGTCAACCTGGCGATCAAGATCGCCATCGCCGTCGGGCCGGCTCGCCGCTTCGTGGTCGGCGACCCGAGCATCCGGCTGATGGACGTGCTGGCCGGGAGCATCGTCGACGAGCTGGCGGCCGTCGAGCAGCACGCCGCGGCGGGCGAGGTCGTCGTCGGCCCGTCGGCGCGGCGCTCGCTCGCCGACCGCGTCGAGCTGGCCGAGCGGAGCGTTGCCGAGACCGGGCTTGCCGTTGGCATCGTGGCCGGCCTGAATGTGCCGGTTGCGGATGCGCTCGTCGGCGATCCGGAGCCCCCTCTGCCCGAGGAGCTGGTGCGTCCGTGGCTGCTACCGGTGGTCTACGAGCGACTGCGCGCTGGCCGCGGCGCGTTCCTGGCCGAGCTGCGCCAGGCGATCCCGATGTTCGTCCGCTTCGCCGGCATCGACTATGACCACGACGACGACGCGGCTGACGAGCTCGACGAGTTCGTCCGCCGCGCGCAGCGGGTGCTCGCCGGGTTCGGCGGCAATGTGCTCCACATGACGCTGGGCGACAAGGGCGCCTACCTGTACGCGATCTTCGGTGCTCCCCACGCCCACGAGGACGATGCGCGACGCGCCGTCGCCGCCGCGCTGGCGCTGCACGCTCTCGACGGCGCCAGCCGCGTGGGCGGCATCCAGACCGGGATCAGCACCGGTCGCGTGTGGAGCGGGGTCTTCGGGCACACGCTGCGGCGGGAGTTCACCTGCCTCGGCGATGCCGCCAACCTGGCGGCCCGGTTGATGTCGGCGGCGCCCCCGGGCGGCGTCTACGTGAGCGCCGCGACGCGCGATCAGGCCGGCGACGTGTTCGCGTGGGAGCGGCTGGACGGCCTGCGCGTGAAGGGCAAGGCGGACCCGGTCGTCGCCTATCGCCTCCTCGGTCCGGCGGGCCGCGGGCCGAGCCTGCACCAGCGCCACCTCCCCGACCTCGTCGACCTCGTCGGGCGCCACGCCGAGCTGGAGGCGCTCGCCGCCGCGCTCGACGTCGCCCGTGGCGGGCACAGCCGAGTGGTCGGCATTGCCGCCGAGGCCGGGGTGGGCAAGTCCCGCCTGGTGGCAGAGCTCGCCAGCGTTGCTCGGGCGTCCGGGCACCTCGTCGCGCTCGGCGCGTGCGAGGCGTTCGGCGCCAACGCCAACTACGCCGCCTGGCGGGACATCTGGCGGGTCCTGCTCGATGTCGACGGCCAGGCACCGGACGACGAGCAGCGGGCGCAGCTCACACGGCGTCTCGCCTCGATCGACCCGACCCTGCCGGCGCGGGCGCCGCTGCTCCAGGCGCTGCTCGACGTCTCGATCCCGGACACCGAGCTGACCGCCGCGCTCGATCCCAAGCTGCGCAAGGCCTCGCTCGAGGACCTCCTCGGGCGGTGCCTGCAGGCGCGGGCGGCCGAGGAGCCACTGGTGATCGTGCTCGAGGACTGTCACTGGATCGAGCCACTGTCGCGCGACCTGCTCGAGGCGCTCGTCCGAGCGACCGCCGACCAGCGCGTGCTGTTCGTGCTCACATATCGGCCGGCCGGCGAGCCCGGGGGCGGGCTCGGGCTCGCCGGCCTGCCGCGGTTCACGGAGCTACCGCTGACCGAGCTCGCACCGGCGGACGCGGAGCGGCTGATCCGGCTGCGGTTCGCGCAGCTCTTCGGCCCCGGCACAGCGCTGCCGGATCCTCTGCTGGAGCTCGTGACCACCCGCGCCCAGGGCAACCCGTTCTACGCCGAGGAGCTGCTCAGCTACGTCCGGTCGCGGGGCATCGACGTCATCGATGCGGTCGGGCTACGCGAGATGGACGTGCCCGAGAGCCTGCAGAGCCTGATCCTCAGCCGCATCGACACGCTGGGCGAGTCGCCGCGCCTGACGCTCAAGGTTGCCAGCGTGATCGGGCGGGCGTTCACCGCGCCAGCGCTCGTCGGCGCCTGTCCCGAGCTGGGGACGCTCGACGACGTGCGCGCCGACCTTGACGTGCTGCGCTCTGTCGACCTCGTCACGCTCGACCAGCCGGGCGGCCAGGCGTACCTCTTCCGCCACGTCGTCACGCAGGACGTGACCTACGAGAGCCTGCCGTTCAGCGTCCGCGCGATCCTGCACGAGCACGTCGGCAGCTACATCGAGGCGGCCGAGCCGGACGCCGTCGAGCGCAACCTCGATCTGCTCGCCCACCACTACTGGCACAGCTCCAATGCAGCCAAGCAGCGCGAGTTCCTGCTGCGCGCCGGGGCAGCGGCCGAGGCCCGATCGGCGAACGCCGCGGCGATCGACTACTTCGAGCGGGCAGCGAGCGTGGTCGACGAGCCCGAGCGCGTCGACGTCCTCCTGCGGCTCGGCAAGGTGCTCGAGCTGACCGGTGACTGGCAGCTCGCCGAGGACGCCGAGCGCGACGCCCTGGCGCTGGCCCGTCGCGTCGGCGATGACCGCGCCCGGGCCCGGTGCGAGACCGCGCTCGCCGAGCAGGCGCGGCGCCACGGGCGCTACGACGAGGCCGAGACGCTGCTGGCAGCGGCCGCGAGCGCGTTCGCGGCGGGCGCCGATGACGCCGGGCTCGGGCAGGTTCACCATCTCGCCGGCACGCTGGCCGCACAGCAGGGCGACTACGATCGTGCCGTCGAGCGCTACGAAGCGAGCCTGGCGATCCGCCAGCGGCTCGGTGACCGCACCAGCATCGCCAGCATCCTGTCGAACCTCGGCATCGTGGCCGAGTACCGCGGCGAGTACGAGCTCTCCCGCGACTATCACGAGCGGGCGCTCGCGCTGCGCGAGGAGATCGGCGACCGCCGAGGCATCGCGGTGTCGCTGACGAACCTCGGCACGATCGCCGTGCACCAGCACGACTACGCCGACGCGCGCGGATGCTTCGAGCACGCGATGCGCCTCAACCGTGAGGTCGGCGACTCGTGGATGGTGGCAATCAGCCACAACAACCTCGGCAACGCGCTGCGTGGCCTCGGTGACCACGATGCTGCTCGCGGCCACTACGCGCTGAGCCTGAGCGCGTACCGCCGCTGCGGCGACAACTGGGCCATGGCCTACCTGCTCGAGGACATCGCCCAGCTGGCCGCCAAGCTCGCCGAGCCCGAGCGAGCACTCGAGCTGGTCGGCGCTGCCGACACGCTGCGCGACGAGATCGGCGCGCCGCGGGCGCCGGCGCTGGAGCGCCAGCTCGAGGCGCAGCTCGCCGCATCCACCGCGCGGATCGGGCCGGACGACCGGGCGGCGTGGCGCCGCCTCGGGCGCGCCCTGGGCACCGGCGAAGCATTCGACATGGCGCTCGCGTTCTGCGAGCAAGACGACGATTGACGAGCCGGGCGACGACACGTCGCGCTGGCAGGACACGACCTTGAGGGAGGCCGGAATGGTTGGGTCGCGTGGTGGTCACCGGATCACACGACCGGTGAGCTGCATCTTGACCGGGCTTCTCGTCGCCGCCTTGGCGCCGATCGGCGCGAACGGTGCGAGCGCGGCGCCCGCACCAGCGCAGAGCGAGCCGCCAGCGGCCGTGATGACGATCGCACCAGAGGCGGACACGTACGTGTCGGCCACCCAGCCGGACGCCAACAACGGCGGTGCCGACTTCTTCGACACGTTCGGCGGCACCGCCTCCCGCTGCGTTCCGCTTGGGAACCCGGCGGGCCCGGCGTACGGCCTGCTGCGCTTCGACCTGTCCGCCATCCCCGCCGGGTCGACGATCAACGACGTCCGCCTCGTCACGACGACACGGGCCGGCTGGGCCCAGAACGGGGACGGCAACCACCACGCCATCTTCCTCGCCGACGACGACTGGGCGGAGAGCAGCGTCACGTGGAACACGCGCCCGGTCGACGGCACGGCCGCTGCCGGCGACCCGCAGCTCGAGACCGGTGGCGACATCCGGTCGTCGCCGCTTGCGCTCGGCTCGGCATTCGTGTGGCGCGACACGTGCGGCTCGGACTTCGCCGGCAACCAGACCAAGGTGTTCCCGACCAACGACCAGGACGCGCACAAGTCGTCGGCCGCCTCGGAGTCAGACTTCATCACCCGCGTCATGGCCGAGCGGGCCGGTGACGGCAAGCTGTCGATCGAGCTGTACAACCCGCGGTGCGACGACTGCCTCACGCCAGGCACCGCGTACTGGGCGCGGTACTGGTCGCGGGAGGCGGCGGACCCCGCTGTCCGCCCCCGCCTCGAGATCACTCTCGGCAACGACAACGACGCGTGGACGCGCGCCGAGCCGATCACGCTCGACAGCGGCGGGAACGGGTCGGCGCGCGGATCGATCGACGTCCTCGGGCAGGCCCGCTGGTATCGGTTCCCGATCGAGCCCGGCACGCGGGCGCACGTCGACGTCACGAACCTGCCCGCGAACTACGACGTCGCCGTGTTCACCGACATCTACGCCGCGTTCCAAGCGTCCCGCATACTCGACACGACGGACGACCTGCAGCGGCTGAGCGCCGAGTTCGCCGGCGACGCGTTCAGCCCATCGGTGTTCAGCCCGTCGGTGTTCTCGCCGTCGGTGTTCTCACCGTCAGTCTTCTCACCGTCGGTGTTCTCGCCGTCGGTGTTCTCGCCGTCGGTCTTCAGCCCGTCAGTGTTCAGCCCGTCAGTGTTCAGCCCATCCGTGTTCTCGCCATCCGTGTTCTCGCCCTCGGTGTTCTCGCCCTCGGTGTTCAGCCCCTCCGTCTTCAGTGATGGAGAGACGTACGTGAGTGCCCAGGTGCGCAGCCTGATCGCTGTCTCCGCCAGCGACGGGACGGCCGACGAGCACGTCGGCGTCAACACATGGAACAACACCGGCGAGATGTACGTCCGCGTGGCCGGCCGCAACGGTGCGCACGCCCCGCGCTCGGACTTCGACGTTGCCGTGCACGTCGACGCCGGCACGTGCACCGGCGTGGCGCCGAGCACGCAGCCTCTCCTGACGACCGGCCCATCGAGCGGGCTGCGGACCTTGATCCTCGCCGACTACCGCCGCATGGACGGCAGCCTGGCAGCGATGCAGGACCGGCTCGCCGCCTTGGCATCGGCCGAGGATGGCGAGATCATCGACCTCGGCGCGACGAGCCGGCGCGTCGCCGCGCTCAACGACCAGGCCGACACCAAGCCGGGCTGCCCGTACGCCAAGAACCTCGTCGCCGAGGCGATCCGTGACATCGTGGCCGCCTACCGCGCGGTCGACCCCGAGCTGGCCTCCATCGTCATCGTCGGCGCCGACGACGTGATCCCGTTCTTCCGCTACCCGGACACCGCCGGTATCGGCCCCGAGTCGGGCTACGTGCCGCCGGTCCTCGACACCAGCGCCTCGCAGGCCAGCCTGCGACTCAACTACTTCCTGTCCCAGGACGCCTACGGCGCCGCGGTGCAGGTTCCGCGCCAGGGTCTCACGGTGCCAGTTCCCGACCTCCCGGTCGGCCGGCTGGTGGAGACTCCGGACGAGATCACCGGCCTCATCGACGCGTTTCTCGCCGACCGCGTCCTGGAGCCGGCGACGGCGCTCGTCACCGGCTACGACTTCCTCGCCGACGCCGCGGACCGTGTCACCAGCACGTTCCAGGCCGGGCTCGGCGCCACGGCGGTCGACGCGCTGATCACCAGGCAAGGCATCGCGCCCACGGACGTCGGCGCACCGCCGGACCACTCGTGGACCGCCGACCAGCTCCGCGCCCGGCTGCTCGGGGCACGCCACGACCTCGTGTACCTGGCCGGGCACTTCAGCGCCAACAACCTCCTCGCCGCCGACTCCGAGTCGACGATCAATGCCACCGAGCTCGCCCGATCCGACGTCGATCTCACCGGCTCCGTCGTGCTCAGCGCCGGCTGCCACTCCGGGTACACGGTCGTCGATCGCGATGCAGTGCCGAACTTGACCCAGCAGCTCGACTGGGTGCAGGCGCTGGCGCACAAGCGGGCGACGGTGATCGCCGGCACCGGCTACCAGTACGGCGACACCGACTTCCTCGAGTACAGCGAGCGGCTGTACGGCGACCTCGCCGACGCCCTGCGCGCCGGCACCGGACCGGTGGGCATCGGCGCCGCGCTGGTGGCCGCTAAGCAGCAGTACCTGGAAGCGACGCCATCGCTCGGGGGGATCCACCAGAAGGCGCTGCTCGAGGCGACCCTGTACGGGCTGCCGATGGCCGCCGTCGACCTTCCGGCCGGGAGAATGCCACCGTCGGACGACAGCTCGATCGTTCCGTCCACGACGGCCGTGACCACGGACCCGGGACGCACGCTGCGCCTGAGCTACGCCGATGTCTCTCGCTCGCCGTCGGTCGAACGCCATGCCAAGGAGCTCGTCGATCCCGACGGGGCGCCGACCGGCGTCACCGCTACCTGGCTCACGGTGGGCACCGAGGGCTTCCTCACCAACCCCGGTGCGCCCGCCCTTCCGCTGGAGACCAATGACGTGACGGTGCCCGGCCAGGTGCTGCGCGGCGTCGGGTTCCGCGGCGGGAGCTTCACCGATACCTCCGGCGTCACGCCGCTGACCGGTGCGCCAGCCACCGAGCTCAACAGCCCGCACACGGCGTTCGTCTCGTCGGCCTTCTATCCGGC
>JBIOUO010000371.1:0-9869 GCA_044867195.1 Ilumatobacteraceae bacterium | reverse complement strand
CCTGCTGGAAGCCGTCGACCACGGCTCGGATCCCCTGGGCGAGCAGTTGCTGGTTGGTCTCCCAACCATTGGCGAACAGACGCAGGATCTCCACGAAGTTGACCTCGAACAGCGGCCCGAATCCGCCAGAGCCGACCCCAAGGGCACCGAAGCGATCCATGTCCTCTTCGGTCCACGGGCGTTCGACCACGTTGGTGTCCTGTCCGAGCTGGTACACCGCCCGGTAGTAGGTGGTGTCCTTGTACTCGTCGAGGATGCGCTGCCAGGCGGCGACGACGTTCTGCTGGTTGGCTGGCGTCGGATCGTCCTCATACACGGCCCAGTGGTCGACGAGGGTGGCGGGGTCGGACCGGTTCGGTGTCGACGGATCACCGAGGATGTGGCGCAGCATCGACGCGAAGTCGTTGCCGATGCGCTGGAAGTCGGGGTCGGACGGCGCCGGCTGCCCGGCAGGCCACGGGATCACCCGATTCTGGTAGTAGAGCGTGGTCATGACCTTGCCGGGGTCCGGGAACATGCCCGCCGGCTGCAGCCCGAAGAGCCCGAGGTAGTGGAAGAGCGTGGCCGACGTCGGCGGGAACCGCATGCAGCCCATCTCGAAGATCTTGGGGGCGAACGGCGGGTCGTCGACGACGATCGAGTCCATCCGCCCGCCGAGGCGATCACCCGCCTCGAAGAGGTGGACCGAGAGGTTCTGGACCCGTGACAGCTCGTAGGCCGCGGCGAGGCCGGCGGCCCCCGCCCCGATCACGGCGACGGTTCGCGGGCTCGCCGGGCCGGTGCCGATGGGTGCCGGGGCCGAGCCGTCACGCGCACCGAGGAACGCCGCGTAGTCGTACAGCGTGTCGACCATCGACGACGGACGAAACGCCTGGTCGTCGACCCGGAACAAGGTCGACGGGATGGCGGTGTGGAGCGGCATGTCGCTGGTCCCCTGGAGCGGTCCGCAGCGTCAGAAGCTGGTGATGACGTTGTACGACCAGCACGTGGCGACGTCGTCGCCCTGGAAGTCGGTCAGCTGGACATCGGCTGGCCGCTTCGGGATGACGATGTAGTTGGTGGCATCGTCCTCCTCGAGGATCGACACCTTGACTCCGGGCTGGATCTCGACGCCGTGAGCCTCGAGGACTCCGTTGGGATCGCTCAGCAGCTCGCGCTTGAAGCTCTCGTCGGACCACGCCATGCCGATCACGCGCCAGATGTTCGTCTGCTGCGTCCTGGCGAACGTGCTGTCGCCCAGATCACCCATCATCCCTCCGTTCGGGGTCCTGCGTCGATCGAACCACAGCCCCGTTCGGTGAGTGCCAGCCCGATCCCCGACGCGGCGTCAACGCGATGCCGCGGCACGACAGTAGCTCCCGCAGGAACCAGCGCACGAGCACGCCGTTCCCACCACCGTCCGCGACGAGATCTGCCACGCGGTGTGGCCGGCGATCGTTGAGGCGAGCGAGAAGCGTCGGCGTACCGGACGCCATCGGGCCGACGACGTGGTGGCCGGCGACAGAGCACACCACCCGGTTGAGGCCCCATGGGAGCCACACGATGCGCTCGCTCCCGGCGACGACATCGTCGTCACCGATGTCGACGGGCGGGAGCCTCGGCGGCACCGCGGCGAAGCCTGAGCCGGTGAGGCGATCGATCCACGCCAGGCGCAGCGCACGTTCCAGCGAACCGCTGTCCAGCGTCGACCGCAGCGCGGCCAGGGCGTCGACGATCGGCTCGGCCATCGCGCCGGCCTGTGGCTGGGGCCCACCGGCGTCGAGCTGGTAGGTGTCGACGACGGCGTCGCCGCCGGCCGCGCCGGCTTGGGCGACGGCGTGGCGCACGACGTCCACCAGTGGTCGGTGGTGGAGTCGCAGGCCGAGGCTGACGCTGGCCGACAGCCCGCGGTCCGACTCCGCCACGTGCCAGTGGGACGACGGCCAGTAGAGCACGTCGCCCGGGCCCGCTTCGAGCACCGTGGCATCGGCCCGATCGGACTCGTACGCGAGCGTGCTGACGGTGCTGGGTCGGCCGGGAAAGCGCTCCGGCGGCCAGGTCAGCAGGCGCTTGCGACCGGCGATCACGAACATGAAGACGCTCGCGTCGTCGCGGTGCACGCCGAAGCTGGTGCGGTCGTGATCGCGGAGGAACAGCACCGCCTCGGCCTTGTCCGCCGGCAGGCCGACGTGGGCGTAGAGGCCCTCGAGGAACGTTCGCGCGCGCGTCCAGGTGATCGGGTCGTGGACCTGGATGTCGTGGCACACCAGCTCGAAGCGACGCCCCCGCAGTTGGTCGCGCATCCGGTCGACGTAGCCGGCCAGCGACCCGTCCGCGCGGTCCGGCAGGTGGCGGTCGAGGTCGGTCATCTGCGCGGCGTGCTCGATGTTGACGCGCAGCTGGCTGCGGGCGATCGGCTGCTGGTGCGCCGGACCCGATGCGCGGACCAGGTCGGCCGCGGCCACGACGGCCGGAAACAGCGCCCCGACGCTCGTGATCGACTCCACCGCGCAGCGATCGATCACCGTAGGGCGGCGCTCCCAATGATCGGCGACGAAGCCACGCCAGAACTCGTCGGGCAGTGCGAGGCGGTCGGTGCTCGGTGGCACGGCAGGTGCGTTCGTCATCTGGTCCGATCCGGCGGCGTGCGGTCAGGTTGGGCCGGCGCCATGGTGGCACGTCTCGCGCGCCTCCGACCCGCCGGGCTGCCCGGCCGCTACTGTCCGGGATCGTGGCGCCGAGGGACGACGCATCCGTGCGCCCGTCGCCACGCCGGCGCTTCGTCGAACAGCCTCGGCTGCGGGCGCACTTCCATGCCGAGGTGATCGCCGGGGAGGGAGTCTTCCTGCTGAGCGAGCACGGCCCGGCGCGGCTCTACGGCGACGCGTTCGAGCACGTCGTGCCGCTCCTCGACGGCACGCGCTCGGCAACCGACATCGCTGAGGCACTCGCCGAGCGGGTCCCCGTCCCGAAGGTGCTCTACGCGCTCGCCCTGCTCGAGAAGGGCGACTATCTCGAGGACGGACCGCCGCGGCTGTCCCCGGCGGCTGCGATCCGCTGGGCCGAGCGCGGCGTCGACGAGGCGACAGCAGCCCAGCGTCTGGGCACGACGCCCGTCTCGGTCACCGCCATCGGTGGGGTCGACGTCGCCCCGCTGGTCGCCGCGCTCGAGTCGCTCGACGTCCGGGTCGGGTCCGGCGGGGACCTCGCCATCGTGGTGACGGACGACTACTTGCGGGCCGAGGTCCTGAGCTTCAACGCCAGCGCCATCGCCGACGGCCGACCGTGGCTGCTGGTGAAGCCGGTCGGGCGCGAGGTGTGGCTCGGGCCACTGTTCGACCCGGCCGCGGCCGACGGGGCCTGTGCCGCATGCCTCACCGAGCGGCTGCGGAGCAACCGCGAGATCGAAGTCGCGGTGCAGGACAACCTGGGTCGCCCCGAGGTCCTGCCGATCCCCCGGTCCAACGCCTCGGCCCAGTTGCAGCTCGCCTACGGATTGGCGGCCGAGACGGCCGCCGGATGGATCGTCGCCGGCGCCGCGCCCCACGTCGCCGGGCAGGTGATCAGCCTCGATCCGGCAACGTGCCGCCAGCGCAGCCACCGCGCGACCCGGCAACCGTTCTGCGCGTCCTGCGGCGACTCGGACCCGGCGCTGGATCGCCTCCCGGCACCGATCGAGCTGGCGCCCGCGCCCAAGCGGTTCACCGCCGACGGTGGACACCGCATCGTCGCGCCGGAGGTGACGTTGGAGCAGTTCGGGCACCTCGTCAGCCCGATCACCGGCATCCTTGCCGAGCTGCGACGAGCTGACATCGGAGACGACGCGATCAACGTGTACGTGGCCGGCGACAACCGGGCCGTGCAGATGTGGTCGAGCGAGGTGCTGCGCGTCCACTTTCGCAGCAAGAGCGGCGGCAAGGGCGTCACCGATGCGCAGGCCCGCGCGAGCGGCCTCTGCGAGGCGATCGAGCGGTACTCCGGGTACTTCCGCGGCTACGAGCCACGCCGGCGGGCGAGGCTCGCCCAGCTCGGCGAGCATGCCATCCACCCCCACACGCTGATGCAGTTCAGCGCGCGGCAGTACCGCGAGCGGGCGCGCTGGAACGCGACGGAGTCGCGCTTCAACCGGGTGCCGCTCCCGTTCGACGACGACGCGGTGATCGACTGGAGCCCGGTGCGCGCGCTGGGGAGCAGCGACGTCAGGTTCGTGCCGACCGCGCTCGTCTACTACGCCTACCCGGCGGCGCCCCAGCAGACGTTCTTCCGCGCCGACTCCAACGGCAACGCCGCCGGCAACTGCGTCGAAGAAGCGATCCTCCAGGGCTTCCTCGAGCTCGCTGAACGCGATGCCATGGCGCTGTGGTGGTACAACCGCGTGCGCCGTCCCGGCGTCGACCTCGACTCGTTCGACCACCCGTACCCGCAGCGCATGCGGTCGTACCTCGCCCGCCACGAGCGCCAGCTCCTCGTGCTCGACATCACCAACGACCTCGGCATCCCCGCGTTCTGCGCGCTCTCACGTCGCACCACCCGATGGCCGGAACGAATCATCATGGGCTTCGGCGCGCACCTCGATCCCACGATCGCCCTCCTGCGGTCGATCACCGAGCTCAACCAGATGCTGACGTGGGTGATCGGGACCGAGATCGGCCTCCAGCCCGAGGACGTGATCACCGACCCCGAGGCGCGCGCGTGGGTGAACGAGGCGTCGTTCGAGCGCGATCCGTACCTCTGCCCGGACCCGTCGGTGCCGGCGACGACCATGTCGGACTTCACCAGGGTCTGCGGCGATGATCTTCGCGACGACGTCGAGCACTGCCGGCAGATCGTCGAGCGCCTCGGCACGGAAATGCTCGTGCTCGATCAGACGCGAGCCGACATCGGGATGCCGGTGGTGAAGGTGATCGTCCCCGGACTGCGCCACTGCCACGGTCGCCTGGCGCCGGGCCGGCTCTACGACGCTCCGGTGGAGCTCGGCTGGCTACCCGAGCGGCTCGACGAGAGCGCTCTCAACCCCGTGCCGATCTTCCTCTGACTGCGACCGAGGAGTGACCCCGTGGAGGCAGCGACCCGGATCGTCATCAAGCTGGCCCATTGGGTCGACCGGGTCGACGTCGAAGCGGGCGGGACGCTGGCAGCGGTGGCCGAGGGCGGCCACACCGAGACCGAGCTGCTCGAGCTGGCAGCCCGAATCGGTGGGCCCGGAGGCGCGGCCCGATCGGCGGCGGCCCTCCATCGCCTCGGTCGACGGGCAGTGGTGGTGCGGGTGCTCGAGGTCGGCGGCGACCCGCTGGCGACGCTCGCGTCGACGTCGCGCCGGTTCACGTTCGCTCCCCCGCCGCAGCACCTCGACCGCCCGCTCGTGCTCTCGCGTTTCGCCTACCTGCGGGCGCTCGACGGCGAGCTCGTCCTCGAGTCGCCGCGTGCGCATGCCCGGCTCACCATCCACGATCCACGCGCCTTGGCCGTCGTGCACGGGGTGCGCGCCCCGGCCACGGCGGCCAGCGTCGCCACCGCCTGCGCGCTTCCCGACGCCGCGGTGACGGCGCTGCTCGGGTTGCTGCGCGGCCACGCCCTCGCGATCGACGTGGAGCCCGGTGGCGTCAACCCGGAGGACGACGGTGCCCTGCGCACGTGGGAGTTCCACGATCTCCTGTTCCACGCCTCCAGCCGTCCCGGCCGCCACGGTCGCGCCGTGGGCGCGACGTGGCGCTTCGCCGCCGACGAGCCCGCAGCGCCACCCGCCCTCCCGGCGGCGCGCGGCGGGACGCCGATCTTCCTACCGCGCGGTGACCGCCGCGACGTGGCCGAGCCGCTCGGCGCGGTGCTCGACCACCGCCGATCGGTCCGCAGCTACGCCGGCGACCCAATCCGGCGCGACGAGCTCGGACGCTTCCTCCACCACGTCGGCGCGGTGGTGCACGCCGACCGTCAACAGGTGTCGACGCCGTACGGCGACGTGCGACTCGACGTCGCCGCGCGGCGCTTCCCGTCGGCCGGCGCGCTCTACGAGCTCGAGCTGTGGCCGGTCGTCCAACGGTGCGACGATCTCGACGCCGGCCTGTTCTCCTACGACGCCCGTGCCCACGCCCTGCGCCCGGTGGCGGCCCGCGACGCCGCCGTCCGCGAGCTGCTGTCGGGCGCCGCGGCCGGCGCCGGGATGGCCGTCGATGACGTGCAGGTGCTGATCGTCGTGTCCGCCCGGTTCGCGCGCATCGCCTGGAAGTACTCGGCGATGGCCTACAGCGCGATCCTCAAGCACGTCGGCGTCGTCGTCCAGACGATGTACCTCGTGGCGACGTCGATGGGGCTTGCGCCCTGCGCGCTCGGCGCGGGCGATTCCGACCTCTTCGCGCTCGCCGCGGGGACCGACGACGTCGCCGAGACGTCGGTCGGTGAGCTGCTCCTCGGCGCTCGTCCCGACCCACACCGGCCCGAGCTTCAGCTGCCGAGCTCGCAGCACGAGCGGCCCAGCGTCCCGCCGCGACGGTAGAGGAGGGACGTGGACATGGCAGAAGAGCGACTGCGCGGGCGACGGTCGTTGACCGACGTGCAAGCTGCAGACGGAGCCTCTCACCGCGCCGCCCAAACGCCAACGCGTCAGGTCGCGGTCTGATCCACATCGCTGTCAGGAGCGCGGTGACAGGGGTTCCTGGGGGTAGATCCTGGTCTCGTACTCGCGGACCATCCTGGTCGCCGAGAACCGTGGCCCGATGGTCATCAGGCTGTGCTTCACCATCTGCACCCATCGTGTGGGGATCCCGCGCTCATCGCGCTCGTTGAAGGTCGGGATCACCTGTTGCTCGAGGAGCTCGAACAGGGAGCCGGCGTGCCGAGCATCCTGGGAGGCCTCGTCCGGGTCGACGTCACCGTCGATGGCCCAACCGTTCCGACCGTCGTACGCCTCGCACCACCAACCGTCGAGAACGCTGAGGTTCAACCCGCCGTTGTAGGCCACCTTCATCCCGCTTGTCCCGCTCGCTTCCTGCGGAGGTCGGGGAATGTTGATCCACACATCGCACCCCGACACCAGGAGCGACGCCAGTGCCATGTCGTAGTCCTCGATGAACGCGCCGCGCCCGCCCAGGCGCCGGTACGACGAGGGTCGGGGGGTAGCGATCTGGAACATCGCCTGCACGATGCGCTTGGCTCCGTCGTCCATGGGGTGAGCCTTGCCCGCGGTCAGGAGCTGCACCGGATGCTCGCTTTCCATCATCGCCCGCGCCCGCACGGGGTCGCCGTAGATGAGGTGGAGCCGCTTGTAGCTCGCGATGCGCCGGGCATAGCCGATCGTCAACAGGTCGCCGTCCAGCGCCCGCTCGGCCGCCAGCGCGAGCTCGATCGGGTCGGCGCGGCGGAGGCGGTCGAACGTGATCCGCCCGCGGAGCTCGTCGATCATGTGGTGGCGGAGCGCGGTGCGGGCCGCCCAGATCTCGTCGTCAGGGATCTGCTCGACCCCAGCCCAGGTCAGCGGGTCGTCGGCGTGGGCCAGCCAGCCCGCACCGAGATGACGGTCGAGCAGTTCACGCATCGGCCGCTGCATCCACGTGGCAACGTGCACCCCGTTGGTGACGTGCGTGATCGGGACGTCCTCGACGGCACGCCCAGGGAACATCTGCTGCCACATGGCCCGTGCGACCCCGCCATGCCGGGCGCTCACAGCGTTCACGCTGCGGGCAGCCCGGATCGCGAGCGGCGTGAGTCCCGAGGGCTCATTGGCGTCATCAGGATTCGACCGACCGAGCGCCAAGAAGCGCTCCTCCCCTCCGGCCAGTTGGGCGACAGCACCCAGCATCTGCATGATCTCGTCACGGTGGTAGGTCTCGTTGCCGGCATATACGGGGGTGTGTGTCGTGAATACGAACCGCTGTCGCACCTCGTCCCACACGTCGTCGGAGGATCCCCCCTCAGCGCGGATCAATCGCTCCACCTCGAACGCACCCAGCGCCGGATGACCCTCGTTGAGGTGGTAGACACTCGGCTCGACGCCCATCGCCCGGAGCGCTCGAACGCCGCCCAGGCCGAGCAGTGCGTATTGCGCCAGGCGGATGGCTCGACTGCCGTCGTACAGCCGGGCGGTCACCCAGCGGCCCATTGGCGGATTCTCGGCGAGGTTGGTGTCGAGCAAATAGAGCGGTACCCGCCCGATGTCGGCGCGCCAGACCTGGACTTGAAGTTCGAGATCGTGGACAGGCACGGTGACCCGGAGCGGTCGCCCATCCGATCCGCTGACGGCGACGACCGGCAGCCGCTTGGGATCGCTCTCGATCCAGTACTCCTGCTGGTAACCCGAAGGATCGGTGCGCTGGTGGAAGTAGCCATATTGGTAAAGGAGGCCAACGGCTACCATCGGTAGTCCCATGTCGCTGGCCTCCTTCAAGATGTCCCCGGCGAGCACGCCCAGACCACCGGAATACAGCGGTAGCGAGGAATGCACGCCGAACTCGGAGCAGAAGAACGCCACTGGGTGCTCGGGCTGCAGCGACCGCATCATCGGCTCTCGGGTGAGATCGGCGTCGACGCGGCCAGCCAGATCCCGAACACGCTCGACGAGCTTGGGGCTGGTCGCGGCCCACTCGAGGGTCGAGCGCAGCGTGCCGGCGAGCATGGCGACCGGGTTCTGTCCGACGACCCTCCAGCGGTTCGGGTTGACCTCCTCGAACACGCTCGACGCATCGGGCTCCCAGCACCACCGGTAGTTGTACGCCAGTCGAGCGAGGGGCTGGAGCGGGGCCGGCAGCTGTTCGGCAAGCAGGTTCACGGCGCGGAGCAGATCGGCGTCGCCTGGATACACGTCATCTCCTATTCGACGGATGCGCGTCATGTCTAGCCTTCCACCGAACCCGACCAGGTTCAGACAACCGCAGCCGGTGCCGTGCGCTCGGCTGCCAACAGATCGGATATCGACATGTTGAAGGGCCTTGCAGGCAAGACCGTCCTCGTGACAGGCGCGGCCGGTGGGATCGGCAGCGCGGCCTGCCGGCGGCTCGCCGATGAGGGTACGAACGTGGTGGCCACCGACATCAGCGACGATGCTGTGCAAGCGGTCGCTGAAGCGCTGGGCGACCAGGGCGTCGGGGTCGCCGCTGACATCACAACCCCCGGCGGCGTGGCCGCGAGCATCGATGCGGCGGCCGCCGCGTTCGGCGGGATCGATCTTGCCTTCCTGAACGCCGGGGTCGAATGTTTCGCCGCCCCGGTCGCCCAGTTCAGCGAGGCCGAGTACGACCGGGTCTTCGATGTCAACGTGCGCGGTGTGTTCCTCGCCGCGCAATCCGTCGTCAACCACCTCACGGCGGCGGGCCGGCCAGGCAACATCCTGTTCACGGCGTCGATCGCCGGCCTTCAGGGCAGCCCGACCACGTCGATCTACAACGCGTCGAAGCACGCCGTCGTGGGGTTGTCGAAGTGCCTTGCCCTCGAAGTCGGCCAACTCGGCATCCGTGTCAACGTGCTCTGCCCGGGCGTCGTCGACACACGCATGATGCGGTCGCTCGAACAGACCATGGGTGAGGCGGCCGGCCTGAGCGCCGACGAGATGCGGGCCGCGATGGCTGCCGGCAACGCGCTCGGTCGTTACGCGACGGCGGACGAGATCGCGGCCATGGCGGCGTGGATCCTCAGCGACGAAGGCGCGTACTGCCACGGCGAGACCTTCACCATCGGCGGCGGTCTGATGGCTTAACCGCCCAAAGAGCGTGCGCCAATAGGCGCACGCTCTTTCCACGGGGACTCCGCCCCCGTGAACCCCCGGAAGAGAACAGTGGCCGCCGCCGTAGACGGCGACCGTTTGCGGGCCAGTCGGGGGGCAAAGCCCCCCGACTGACGCCCCTCACGCCATCGTCGCCGCCAGCTCGTCGACGAGGCGGCGTTGAGCGCCGACCTCCGGG
>JBIOUO010000370.1:0-4259 GCA_044867195.1 Ilumatobacteraceae bacterium | reverse complement strand
CTGCTGGTTGGCAGCCGCGCCGGGAGCGGGGCGGGACAACGCACCGTCGACGTCGTCGAGCGATCGGTCGGGTAAACGCCATGTGGTGCCGTCGAACTCGGGCAGGCCGCTGACGCGCCAGTAGGCGGGCGCGCCGGATGCGATCACGAACAGCTCGGTGTCGGCCCGGTTGACGAGCCGGCTGCGGATGTCGACGAGCGGGCTCAGCACCTCGGTCACGCCACCGATCGAGTGGTGCGTCTCGACGAGCGGCTCAGCCGTCGCGCCGGGCAGCCGCGGACCGATCGCCCACGCGCCGGCGACGATTGCGACGCCGGCCATCGCCGCTGCGGGCAGCGTCACCGCCAACGGGTGGCGGTTGCCGCCGAGAAACGTCCGTGGTGGCTGGGCGAAGCGCATCCGCAGCACGGCGACCGTCACCGCGCCTGTCGCGATGAGCGCCAGCGTCAAGGCGAGGCGGTGGCGATCCGCGCCGAGCGCGGCGACGAAGACGAAGAACACCGCACCCGGCACCAGCGCCTCGCCCCGGGCCCGGGCGTGGAACGCGAACGTGTCGCCGGCGAGAACGGCGAACCCGGCGCCGATCAGCGCCAGCAGCGACCAGCCGCCCACGTATTCGACGGGGGCGACGGCGTGCTGGAACTGGTCCCGCACGACGTTGAGGTCGGCCCAGGCGATGTCCCAGGTGTCGCGGCTGGGGAAGACTGCGGCGAACGTGGTCGGGTAAGCCAGCCACGCGATCGCCCAAGCCAGCGCCGCTGCGGTGAGCGTTACCGCCACCAGCCCCGGCACGCCGAGGCGGCGCAGGACGAACGACGTGCCGTGGCCGACGAGCACGACCACGACGATGTCGGACAGGAACTGCCAGTCGGCGAAGACCCGCGCCAGGCCAAGCGCGGCGACGAAGGAGTACAGCGCGAGGGCCATCGTCGCGACGAGGTCCAGCAGCTCGCGCCGGGCGTCACGCCCCTCCTGCGCGCCGGCCGCGGTCACCGGGCGACCTCGGCGAGGACTGGGTCCGGGCGCCTGGCCTCGCGCGCGCGCCCTGGGGTCGTGCCGACGAGCACACTCCACGAACGCAGGAACGCTGCCTCGCTCGTGGCGTCGACGGCCAGCCGCGGCGTGCGGCGGTGGAGATCCATCGTGTACACGCCGATCGGCGTGAGGGCCGGGTCGACGATGCGATCGAGTGCGGTCCAGGCCATGGTCCACGGGTCGGCAGCGATGGCGACCACGAGGCCGAGGCCCTCGCTCGGATCGCGCTCGACCGGGATCGCCGGCTGCGTGCTGGCCTCGATGCGCGCCAGCAGATGCAGCGTCTGCACGGCGACGTCCGGGCCGCGCAGGTCGGCGCCATCCGTGGTCACGAAGCGCGTCGTCAAGCCGGCCCGGTCGGCGCTGTGGACGATGCTGGCGGCCACGGTCACCGCCCGCTCGAACGCCTCCTGTCCGGCCGGACCGGCGGGGACGTGCTGGTCGAGCAGCACCACGCACCGGCGCAGCCCCTCGACCGTGTGCTGGCGGACCTTCAGCTCCTCCGAGCGGGCGGACGCCCGCCAGTGGATCGAGCGCGGCTCGTCACCGTCGACGTAGTCGCGCAAGCTGTGGAAGTCGCCGGGTCCGAGTCGCTGCGCCAGCGCCAGCAAGTGCCGGCCGAGGACACCGTGGCCGAGTAGCGGCACGTCGAGCAGGTGGGCCCGCGGCGACACGAGCACCTCCTCCACGCCGGCCACCTCGCCCGTCCACCGGGCCAGCCCGAGGATGTCATGGCGGAGCGCGATCAGCGGCCCGATGGCGAGGACGCCACGGCGGTCGGTCGGGATCCGGTAGCCGGCGCTGACCTCGGTATCGGGGGCCAACGGAGCAACGCCCATGCGCGCCGTGCGATTGGCGCCGACGGGCTCGATCAGCTCGAACGACGGTGACCGTGACCGCCCCACCTGCTGCACGAGCACCTCGACGCGGCCGACGTCACCAGCCGTCAGCACTGCCGGCCGGATCCATCGCTCGACCGCGACCTGCGGCCGCCTGAAGGCCACCAGGAGCCACGCCGACAGCGCGGCGACGAGCATCGCCGCGCCGATGACGAACAGCTCGAAGATCCCGAACAGGCGCCCCACGGCCAGCGCGCCGGCGGCGGACACCATCACCGTCAGGCCCTGGCGGGTCGGTCGAGCGCGCACGGGCGACCTGTCTCAGCGAGCCGTGGGCACCGGCACGTCGGCGAGGATCTCGCCGATCGCGTCGTCGGCATCGAGCCGCGCCCCGCGGTCGGTGCGCAGCAGCAGGCGGTGGCTGAGCGCCGGCACGGCCACCGCTTTGACGTCGTCCGGGGTGGCGTAGCGGCGCCCGCGTGCGGCGGCGTGAGCACGGGATGCGGCGGCGAGCTGCAGGGTTGCCCGAGGCGAGAGCCCGAGCTCGATCGCCGGGTGGCGACGGCTGGCCTCGGCGATGTCGACGAGGTAGGACTTCAGGGCGTCGGCGAGGAACACCGACCGCACGGCGTCGATCATCGCCAGGATCTCGCCAGCTGACACGACCGGGCTCAGCTTGGGCAGCCACTCGACGGCGCCCCGCCCATCGAGGATCGACACCTCGGCGGCACGGCCGGGGTAGCCGATGGTGATCCGCAGCAGGAATCGGTCGAGCTGGCTCTCGGGCAGGCGGTAGGTGCCCTCCTGGTCGACCGGGTTCTGGGTGGCGATGACCATGAACGGCGGGGGCAGCGACCTGGTCGCCCCGTCCACGGTGATCTGGCGCTCCTCCATCGCCTCGAGCAGCGCCGACTGGGTCTTCGGCGAAGCCCGGTTGATCTCGTCGGCGAGCACGATGTTGGCGAACAGTGGACCCTGCTGGAAGCGGAACTGCTCGGTCGAGCGCTGGTAGATGCTGACCCCGACGAGGTCGGCCGGCAGCAGGTCGGGCGTGAACTGGACACGCTTCCACGTGCAGTCGATCGAGGCCGCCAGCGCCTTGGCCAGGCTGGTCTTGCCCACGCCCGGCACGTCCTCGATCAGCAGGTGACCTTCGGCGAGGAGGCACATCAGCGCCAACTCGATCGGCTGCACCTTGCCGTGCACGACCTGCGACATGTTCGCCGTCAGCGCGTCGAACAGTGAGGCGAAGCGCGAGCCAGTACCCGCTGACGTCGGGAGATCGCCGCCCGCATGGCGACTCAGTGGGACCGTCACCAACCAGAGGGTAGACGCTGCACCGTCGATTCCGGCCTCGGCTTATGGCGCGACGTGGCGGCTCATGCGTCATCACGGTGGTCGAAGAGCTCTGGCGGGTGAGGATGGGAACGGCACGCGGCGCGACCAGGCTTCTGTGGGAGGGAATAGACGCGATTCGGGTCTGTTCCCTCCCACAGAACTACGGTCCCCCGTCGGTGGTGACGTATCTGGCGATCGACGTCGGCACCGACCGCTTGTCCGCCGGGGTGGTCGACGAGCAGGGCGAGGTCGTCGTGCGCGATCGGGTGACGACACCGGCGCGTGACGTCTGGCCGGCGCTGCACCGGCTCGTGCGCCGCGTCGTCGCCGCTCGGCCCGACGACGCCGAGCCGCTGGCGTGCTGCGGCATCGCGTGCGAGGGACCGATCGACTCCGCGGCCGGCACGGTGTCGCCGCTGCACCTGACGGTGTGGCAGGGGTTCGAGCTTCGGGAGCGGGTCCACGAGCTGACTGGGCTGCCGACGGTGATCGGCCCGACGGCCCAGGGCCGGGTGCTCGCCGAGCGCTGGACGGGTGCTGCGGCGGACGTCGACGACGTGATGGCGCTGCTGCTCGGCGACGCTGTCGAGTCGGGTGTCGTCTGCAACGGGCGGCTGCTGCACGGCCGGCACGGGAACGCCGGCGAGTTGGGTCACGTCGTGGTCGAGCCCGACGGCCTGTTGTGCGTCTGCGGCGGCTCGGGGTGCCTGAGCGCCTACGCCTCGTCGTCGGCCATCGAGGACGAGACCAACCGTCCGCTGCGCCGGGCTCCTGCCTCGGTCGTCGAGCGCACCGGCGTGATGATCGGGCGGGCCGTGGCGACGGCGGTCGCCGTGTTCGACCTGCGCCTGGTGATCCTCGCCGGCGCGGTGCCCGGCGCGTTCGGCCACCCGCTGCTCGACGCGGCGCGCCGTGAGCTCGAGCTGCGCAGCCGCCTCGCCCATGTGCGCGCGGGTCCTGATCGGGCCGAGCACCAGGTCCGCCTCGACGTCACCACGCTCGGGCAGGAGGCGCCGCTGGTCGGCGCGGCCGCGCTGGCCCGCTGGA
>JBIOUO010000369.1:0-4924 GCA_044867195.1 Ilumatobacteraceae bacterium | reverse complement strand
GACGATTCCCGCCCAGATCGCGGATCCGATGCCGCTCACCGGCGCTGGTGGTGTTCTTGCAGGGACCGGACGGCGAGCGGCTCGTCACGCTGCTCGGCGAGGCCGTGCACGGCGGCCAGCGCGGCATCGACCGTCGTCACGCACGCCACCCCGTGGAGCGTGCACGCTTTGCGGATCTGCTCACCGTCGCTCCGTGGCCCGCGGCCCTCGGGCGTGTTGACGACGAACGTCACCTCCCCGGCGCCGATCAGGTCGACCGCCGTCTTCCCCTCCCCCTCGCTGACCTTGGCCACGACCTCGTCGACCGGGTTCCCGAACCGGGCGAGGTGATCCGCGGTCCCCTGCGTGGCGGCGACGGCGAGGCCGAGCTCGCGCAACCGCTTGGCGACCACTAACCCGGCCGGCTTGTCGCTGTCGGCGAGCGACAGGAACACGGTGCCGTTCGTCGGCAGAACGGTGCCGGCGGCCAGCTCGGCCTTGCAGAACGCCAACCCGAACGTGCGGTCGATGCCCATCACCTCGCCGGTCGAGCGCATCTCGGGCCCGAGCGCCGGGTCGACCTCCGGGAACCGGTTGAAGGGCAGCACCGCCTCCTTGACGGCGACCGTGCCGGACGCCGCGCCAAGAGCGGCGCCGAGCACCGGCGGCCGCAGCAGCCCCTCGGCGCGCAGCTCCTCCAGCGTGGCCCCGAGCATCACCCTCGTCGCCACCTTGGCCAGCGGCACGCCGGTCGCCTTGGCCACGAACGGCACGGTGCGGCTGGCCCGCGGGTTGGCCTCGATCACGTACACGGTCGTGCCGGTGACCGCGTACTGCACGTTGATCAGGCCACGGACATCGAGGCGCTCGGCGATCGCCGCGGTGTACGCCTCGATGACCTCGACCACCCACGACGGCAGTGTCTGCGGCGGGATCGCACACGCCGAGTCGCCCGAGTGCACGCCGGCCTCCTCGACGTGCTCCATCACGCCGCCGATCAGGACATCGCCGGTGTGGTCGCGCACGGCGTCAACGTCGACCTCGACGGCATCCTCGAGGAAGCGGTCGATCAGCACCGGCCGCTCGGCGGACAGCCCGCCCTCCCGACCGAGGCTGCCGAAGCCGGCCAGTTCAGCCATCGCCGCAGCCAGCTGGTTGACGTCGTGGACGATCTGCATCGCCCGCCCGCCGAGCACGTATGACGGGCGGACCAGCACCGGGAAGCCGACTTGCTCGACGACCGCCAGCGCCTCGGAGAGATCGCTGGCGGTGCCGCCCGGCGGCTGCGGGATGGTCAGCTCGTCGCACAGCGCGTTCCATTTCTCGCGGTCCTCGGCGAGGTCGATCGAAGCCGGCGCGGTGCCGGCGATCAGCTCGGGCGGGATCAGCGCCGCCAGCTTCAGCGGGGTCTGCCCGCCGAGCGACACGATGACCTTCGGCGCCACCCCGCCCGACGCCGCGGTCTCGGCGGCGATCACGTGGTGCACGTCCTCGCCGGTGAGCGGCTCGAAGTACAGCCGATCCGACGTGTCGTAGTCCGTCGACACGGTCTCCGGGTTGCAGTTGATCATCACCGTCTCGAACCCCGCCTCACGGAGGGCGAACGACGCGTGGACGCAGCAGTAGTCGAACTCGATCCCCTGCCCGATGCGGTTCGGGCCGGAGCCGAGGATGATCACCCGCGGACGCTCGGACGGGCGGACCTCGTTCTCGTCCTCCCAGGTCGAGTAGTGATACGGCGTCTCAGCGGCGAACTCGGCGGCGCACGTGTCGACCGTCTTGTACGTCGGCTCGACGCCGTGTCGCCGGCGGGCCGCCCGCACCGACGCCTCGTCGACGTCCCACAGGTGGGCCAGCTGACCGTCGCTGAACCCGAGCCGCTTGGCCCGCCGCCATCCCCGAGCATCGAGCGCGGCCGGGCCGCCGAGTCCAGCCAGCTCGTGGCGATGCTCGACGATCGCCAGCAGCTGATCGAGAAACCACGGGTCGATGCGGCACGCGGCGTGGACGTCGTCGACCATATCGATGGCCGCCTGTCGGCCGGCCCGGACGCCGCGCCGCAGCAACTCGCCGATCTGGAAGATGCGATCCGGTGTCGGGACGGCGATCGCCGTCAGCAGCTCGGGGTCGCTCAGCGCAGCCAGCTCGGCCTCGGCGGGGTCGGCGTTGAGCCCGAGCCGGCCCTGCTCGAGCGAGCGCAACGCCTTCTGCACGCTCTCGGGAAACGTCCGCCCGATCGCCATCGCCTCCCCGACCGATTGCATCTGGGTGCCCAGCACGCCGGTCGTGCCGGGCAGCTTCTCGAACGCCCAGCGCGGGACCTTGGTGACGACGTAGTCGATGACGGGTTCGAAGCACGCAGGCTGGAACCAAAGACCCGGATCGCGTCGTTCAGAGGCAGAGACCCGGTTCGGCACGCCGGCGCCTCCAGGCGCTGCGGCGGCCGCATAGAGAACGTCATTGGGGATCTCGTCGAGCGTGTAGCCGACGGCGAGGCGGGCAGCGATCTTGGCGATCGGGAACCCTGTCGCCTTCGATGCCAGCGCGGAGGAGCGCGACACACGCGGGTTCATCTCGATGATGACCATCCGCCCGCTGACCGGGTCGAGCGCGAACTGGACGTTGGAACCGCCGGTCTCCACGCCGACGCGGCGGATGCAAGCGAACGCGGCGTCGCGCATCGCCTGGTACTCGACGTCCGACAGTGTCTGGGCGGGTGCGACGGTGATCGAGTCGCCGGTGTGCACGCCCATCGGGTCGACGTTCTCGATCGAGCAGATGATCACGCAGTTGTCGGCCCGGTCGCGCATCACCTCGAGCTCGAACTCCTTCCATCCGGCGATCGACTCCTCGACGAGAATCTCGCCGATCGGGCTGGTGGCGATGCCCGCCGCGGCCAGCCGCTCGAGCTCGCCGGTCGTCGCTGCGATCCCGGTGCCGCGCCCGCCGAGGATGTACGCCGGGCGGATGATGACGGGAAGCCCGACGTCGGCGGCGATCGCCCGCGCCTCGCCAACCGTGTGGGCGATCCCCGAGCGCGGCACGTCAAGGCCGATCTCGACCATCGCCGCCTTGAACCGCTCGCGGTCCTCGGCCGTGGCGATCGCCGTGGCGTCGGCGCCGATCATCTCCGGCGTCCCCGGCACGCCGATCAGGCCCCGCTCGTAGAGCGTCATCGCCACATTGAGCCCGGTCTGCCCGCCGAGCGTCGGGAGCACCGCGTCGGGGCGCTCGCGCTCGATGATCGCGGCCACGACCTCCGGCGTCAGCGGCTCGACGTAGGTGCGGTCGGCGAAGTCCGGGTCGGTCATGATCGTCGCCGGGTTGGAGTTGACGAGGACGACGCGGTAGCCCTCCTCGCGCAGGACCCGGCACGCCTGGGTGCCGGAGTAGTCGAACTCGCACGCCTGGCCGATCACGATCGGCCCCGACCCGATGACGAGGATCGACGACAGGTCGTCGCGGCGCGGCATCAGCTGTGCCTCTGCGTTCCCCGGCCACGCAGGCCGTCGTGCCGGGGCTCTCCGCTGGCGCTCCGCTCCCCTACCTGGTCGCTCGCCAGGACGCTCGCTGACGCTCGCTGAATCACTCTCATCACGCGACCCCCGCCGCGGGGACCGGCAGGCCGACCGGCTCACCCGCCCGCCGGATCAGCTCCGGATCTCGACCCCGATAGGTGGCCATCCGGGCGACGAAACGGCCGAACAGATAGCCGCTGTCGTGCGGGCCGGGGCCGGCCTCCGGATGGTGCTGGACGCTGAACGCGTTGGCGTCGCGGGCGGCGAGCCCTTCGCACACGCCGTCGTTGAGGTTGACGTGGGTCAGGTCGGCCAACCCGGCCAGCGAGTCGATGGCGACGGCGAAGTTGTGGTTCTGGCTGGTGATCTCGATGCCCCCGGTCGTCACGTCCTGCACCGGGTGGTTGGCGCCATGGTGGCCGAACGGCAGCTTGACGGTGTCACCACCGAGCGCCCGCCCGAGCAGCTGGTGGCCGAGGCAAATACCGAAGATCGGGATCCCTGTCCCGAGCAGCTGGCCGATCACCTCGGTCGCGCCGGCGACCTCGGCCGGGTCGCCGGGGCCGTTGGACAAGAAGATCCCGTCGGGATCGCGGGCCACGACATCGGCGGCCGGGGTCGACGCAGGAACCACCTCGACTGTGCCCAGCGCGGCGAGGTGGCGCAGGATCGTCCGCTTGACGCCGTAGTCGTAGGCGACGATCCGCAGCCCACCGCGGCCGACCGTGTAGGGCTCGGACGTGGTGACCGTGGCGACGAGGTCAAGGCCGTCGGTGCCCGGCTCGGCGAGCGCCGCAGCGCGTAGCTCACGGAGGTCCCCGGCTGGACCGAACGCGCCCGGGATGGCGCCCGTGCTGCGGATCACGCGGGTGAGGCGCCGGGTGTCGATTCCCGTGATGCCCGGGATGCCGTAGCGGTGGAGCATCGCGTCGAGGTCAGCCTCGGCCCGGCGGTTGCTTGCCCGGCGCGAGAGCTCACGCACGATCACGCCGCGGCAGAACAGGCGGGGCGACTCGAAGTCGGTGGCGTTGACGCCGTAATTGCCGATGTGCGGGTTGGTGAACGTGATGATCTGCCCGGCATAGCTCGGGTCGGTGACGATCTCCTGGTAGCCGGACAGCGCCGTGTTGAAGACGATCTCGCCTGCGGCCGCCGATGCGCCTGGAGGCGCCGGCGTGCCGAACCGGGAGATCGCCTCCGAATCCGGGACATCGATCTTTCCTGATGCGGCCGCCGATGCGCCTGGAGGCGCCGGCGTGCCGAACCGGGAGATCGCCTCCGAATCCGGGACATCGACTCCTCCTGATGCGGCCGCCGAGGCGCCTGGAGGCGCCGGCGTGCCGAACTGTGTGATCGCCTCCGAATTCGGGACATCGACTCCTCGACTCACGTACGGCGGCCAGGCGCCGAACAGCTCACCCTCGAAC
>JBIOUO010000368.1:0-7369 GCA_044867195.1 Ilumatobacteraceae bacterium | reverse complement strand
GGTGGGCCCGCGTCGTCCGGCTGGCCAACGCACCGAGGAAGACGTCGTTGGCGGAGATGTGCGAGTACTCGTCGAGGAAGTGGTGCTCGGAGATCCAGATGTACTTGAAGCCAGCGGCCTCGGCGGCCAGGCACACCTCGAAGTCATCCATCAAGACTGTGTGCTCGGCGTCGGGATCGCCCCGGCGCACGTCCTCGGGCACGTAGCCCTGGGTCAAGAAGCCGAACTCCACAATCAAACCCCCTTCTTCGGTCGATCCGAAGCCGCCACGGCAGCCCGGCTCCGCTGTCGAACGTACTGCGTTGCAACCTCGGGGGCGGGCCGTCGACCGGGAGCTGGTGCGCACCCGGTCGAGCACCACTCGCCGCCGGCGCTGCCGCGCGGCGACGGCGTGGACATCCGCGCTGCACTCGCAGCTCCGGTCGAGGAATGTGGATCGAACCCGCGCGTGAAAGTGGCGATCCGACGTAGCTGTCCGTGCCGCTCGCCTCGGAGGAACCGAGTGTCGTTCCGTGTCGTACCGCATCCATGTCCACCCTCACCGACGGAGACCTGGTCCTGCGATGCCGGGCCGGCGACGAGAGCGCGTGGGCGGAGCTCGTGAGCCGACACACACGCCTGCTGCACGCCATCGCCCGCTCGTGCGGGCTCGGGGCGGCGGCTGCCGACGACGTGGTCCAGACGACGTGGACCCGGCTCTTCACGTCACTCGATGCGCTGCGCGCGGTCGAGTCCGTACGGGCGTGGTTGGCCATCACCGCACGGCGAGAGGCCATCCGCACCCGTCGTCGTGATGATCGACCGCTTCCGTTCGGGTGCGACGTCGATCCGACCGCGGTCGATGAGGGTCTCCTCGCGCAGGAGCGGGTCCTCGCGATTCGCCGGGCCGTCCGTCGCCTCAGCGAGTCGGAGCGTCGGCTCATCGAGCTTCTGTTCGATGGGTCGCTTCGTTCGTACGCCGACGTTGCGTCGCTGGTGAGCCGGCCGATCGGCAGCATCGGTCCGACTCGGGGCCGCTTGCTGCGGCGCCTCGGCTGCGCCCTGCGCACCGAGTACAGCGAGGCGGCCTGAGGGACCGGCGCGAGACCGGACCTGGAGAGCCGTTTGCTCAGCTTGGCGCGTTGGCGCCCACGGCTTCGGCGGGAGTGGAACCGCCCGCTGCGCTGCGCACAACAGCGAGGAACCGCTCCACGGCGTGGACGGTGGCGTGCGTGCGGACCGACGGCATCATCTCGAAGGCGTGCTGGGCGCCGGGCACTTCGGCGTAGACCACGGGTTGCCGGGAGCTCTTGCGCAGCGCGTCGACGAACGCGCGTGGCTGCTCGATCGGGACGAGCGAGTCGTTGATGCCGTGGAGCACGAAGAACGGCGGTGCGTTCGGCCCGACGTGACTGATCGGGGAGGCCTGCCGCCATCGCGCCTCGTCGGTGGCCAGCGCCGACTTGAGGACCCGCTCGGCGACGAACTTCTCCAACTCGGTGCTGTCCGCGCCGTGCCCGCTGGTGAAGTCGTACACGCCATAGAACGGCACCGCCGCGGCGACGCTGGTGTCGATGTCCTCGAAACCGGGTTGGAAGTCGGCGAGCTCGGGGGTGAGCGCGGCGAGCGAGCACAGGTGGCCGCCCGCCGATCCGCCGGTGATGACGACGAAGCTTGGGTCGCCACCGTGAGCGGCGATGTTCGCCTTGGTCCAGGCCAGCACACGCTTGACGTCGACGATGTGGTCGGGCCATGTCGCGCGTGGCGACAGTCGGTAGTTGGCGGTGACACACACCCAGCCTCGCTCTGCGAGGTGAGCCATCAGCGGCTCAGCCTGGCCCTCCTTGCTGCCCATCGTCCATGCGCCACCGTGGATCTGGACCAGCACCGGCGCCCGCGCCTCGGCACCGAGGTCGCTGCGCTTCCACACATCGAGCTGGTTGCGCACGCCGAAGTCCCCATAGCTGATGTCGCGCCCCGCCCGGTAGCGGTTGCGAACGCGCATCTCGGGCGCGAGCAACTGCCGGGTGGTGAGCCCTGTCTCGGGCCGCGGCGTGAACGGCTCTCGGATGCGACTGCGATAATCCGATCCCAGCTCGTTCGCCAACGCAGCTTCGAGGACGTCGCCCGCTCGCCGGGCCGTGCGGTAGACGGCAAGCAGGCCGGCGACGGATGCAACATGCGCTGCGATCCCGACCTTGCCCCGCCATCCCTCGGTGCCACCGCTTCGCGAGAGCAGGCCACCGATCGCCAGTTGCAGCACTCCCGTCTGCAGCGGGAACTCGGATGGCCCGAGTCCCAAGGCGAACGCCGGCATCGACAGGAGACGACCACGTCCGATGGGCCGTATGGCATTCGCCGACACGGCGACGGCGGCGGCACCGGCGACGAACAAGCGGGTCCGGGGCTTCACCCCAACAGCATCCCCCACGACCGGGCGGTCGACGAACCAGTCGACTCTTCCTCGAGCCCGCCAGGGCCGATGTTCGCTCGTCCACCGGCTGACGATCTGCTCGCACCGTAAGGTTCACCAGTGCCGAAGGACCGCCTCGAGGCGTTCAGCGACGGCGTGTTCGCGATCGCGATCACGCTGCTGGTTCTCGATATCGGCGTGCCGGAGGTCGATCGGCGTGGACTGGCCCACGCGCTCCTCGACCAGTGGCCGGTGTACGCCGCCTACATCGTCAGCTTCACGACGATCGGGATCATCTGGATCAACCACCACGCCGTGCTCGCCAACCTGACCTCGGTCGACCGGACGACCGTGGTCCTCAACCTGATGCTGCTGCTGTGGGTGGGTCTGATCCCCTGGCCCACGAAGCTGACAGCCGAGTTCATGCGCACGGGCGGCGCCGACGAACGCACCGCAGCGGTCGTGTACGCCGGCGTGATGGCGGCGATGGGCGCCACGTTCGGCGCGATGTGGCGCCACGCCACCGTCGGTCGACGGCTGGTGATCGAGGAGTTGAGCGACGACGAGATCCGGCACACCACGTTCCGCTTCCGCATCGGCGCGCCCGTGTACGTGCTGGCGATGGCGATCGCGCTCGTCAGCGCCCCGGCGAGCCTGGCGCTGATCGGCGTACTCGCCGTCTACTACCTCCTCCCTCGCGGCGGTGCGATCCCCCACCCCGCCGAACGCGCCTGATCGCCGCAACGCGGCGCAGATCTCCATCGGATCTCTCGACCGCCTCCACGCGCTCGCCGCCGGACATCGTTCAGGATCGACGTCACCCCCGACCGATCGAGGAGCGATCCATGTCAACCCCTCTGCCACGCCGTGCCCGCCGCCTACTGGGCGGTGTCGCCGTCGCTGCCGCCTCGTTCGGCGTGCCGGCCGTCGCCAACGCCATCGGCGAGCCCGGACCGGGACCGTCGTGCTGGAAGGAGTACGAGTTCTACCGCAGCGGCAACGTCCTGACCGCCACCGCTTTCAAGGACTGCACCAATCTCCCCGTCGCCCAGGCGCTGCCGGTGGCGGTCCAGATGTGGTACAGCGACTACTACTGGTCCGGCTGGCTGACGGTCGCCTCGGGCACCGGCGTGGCCAGCACGTCGCCGGGCTACTGCGACGCCAGCTGGCCGTCGACCTTCCGCCACTCGATCACTCACGAGGAGATCAGGTGCCCGTGACCAGTCACGCTCGCGGCGCGGTGAGTCGCCGGTAGCGCGCGGCGATCGCCGTCTCGACCGCCGCCATGCGGCGTCCGCCATCCTGCTTGCGCGTCGGGGCGACGATCACGCCCCGGCGTCCCCGTGCGAGACTCGGTGGGTGGTCACGATCGCGACGCCGCTCGGTGAGGTGATGGGTGTCGACCTCGACGGTTGCGAGCGCTACGCCGGCATGCGCTACGCCAAGCCGCCGGTCGGGGATCTCCGGTTCCGCGCCCCGCAGCGGGTCGAGCCGTGGGAGGGCGTGCATGACGCCACCGAGTTCGGTCCCTGCGCCCCGCAGCCGCCGCCGCTGGCGGGCACGCTGATCACGACTGGCGAGCTGCGCACCGACGAGGACTGCCTGTTCCTCAATGTGTACACGCCGAGGGCTGACGACCGCCGCCGGCCGGTGATGGTGTGGATCCACGGCGGCGCGTATGTGATGGGCTCCGGAGACATGTACGACGGCAGGTCGCTGGCGCGCAGAGGCGACATCGTGGTGATCACGCTGAACTACCGGCTCGGTGTGCTCGGGTGGCTCGCCGTCGACCACCTCGACGCCAGCCTGGCCGGTTCCGGCAACAACGGGCTCCGTGATCAGATCGAAGCGCTGCGCTGGGTGCGTGACAACATCTCGGCGTTCGGTGGTGATCCGGGCAATGTCACGATCTTCGGTGAGTCCGCCGGCGGCGGCTCGATCGCCGCGCTGCTGGCGGCGCCGGACGCCGACGGCCTCTACCACAAGGCGATCATCCAGTCGGGGCCGGTGGCGATCGCGCCGCCGTACAAGCCCGAGCTGCTCACGCAGACGCTGCTGGAGGCGCTCGGTGAGCCTGACGGCGGCATCGAGGCGTTGCGCCAGGCGGATCCGGCGCAGCTGATTCAGGCTCAGGTCGACATCGGCGACGTCGACCGGCTCGGACGTGACCGAGACCACCCGATCGACGGCAGCGGCATCGGCCTGCGACCCAGCGTCGACGGCGTCGTCGTACAGGCGACTCCGCGCCAGGCGGTGAGCGCGCGCGGCGCCGGCAACGTGCCGCTGCTGATCGGCACCAATCGGGACGAGGGCACGCTGTTCAGCCTGCTGCTCCCCACTGACATCAGTGACGCGGACGCGATCGCCGCCCTCCCCGACACGGTCACCGACCGCAACGCGGTGGCGCGGGGATACGCCGAGCGCGACACGGGTCACCGCCTGCTCGTTGACCTGATGACGGACACGATGTTCCTGATCCCTACGCTGCGGCTCGCAGACGCCCAAGCCGACGCCGGCGGATCCGTGTGGGCCTATCTGTTCACGTGGGCGACGCCCGTGTTCGGAGGCCTGCTCGGCGCCACCCACGCGCTTGAGCTGCCGTTCCTCTGGGACGAGATCGACAATCCGCTGTGGCAGACGTTCGTCGGCACGGACGCCCCACGATCGCTCGTCGACGCCATGCAGGAGGCCTGGATATCGTTCGCCAGGCACGGCGACCCAGGCACGCTCGACGCAGCGGCGTGGCCGCGGTACGAGACGGCCGGACGGACGACACTCGAGCTCGACGAAGAGCTTCGCGTCGTCGACGATCCGAACCAGGCGACCCGCGAGCTCTGGTACGAGGCGTCTGTTCCGACCTGATCGCGTTCCGCGACGTCGAAAGGATGGCGAATGGCTGCTGGGGGCCAGCGACAATGGCCGTCTGTACCGGTCGCCGAGTGGGAGTCGACCCGCGACACGTTGCAGCTCTATTCGCAGGTCGTCGGCAAGGTCCGCATGGCCAACGAGCCGCTGATGAACCACTGGTGGAACGTCCCGCTGTACGTCACGGCCCGCGGGCTCACCACTTCGCTGATGCCGCACCCCACCGGACCCGCCTTCCAGATCGACTTCGACTTCGTCGACCACCGCCTCGACGTCGTCACCGCGGACGACGCCGTGCGCTCGGTGGGCCTCGAACCGCGGCCCGTCGCCGACTTCTACCAGCTGGTGATGGAGATGCTGGATGACCTGGACGTCGCGACCGAGATCTGGCCGGTGCCGGTCGAGATCCCAGATGCCGTCCCGTTCGCCGAGGATCGGGTGCACGCCAGCTACGACGCCGACGCCGTGCACCGCTTCTGGCTGGCGCTGGTGGAGATGAGCCGTGTGTTCAAGGTGTTCCGTAGCCGGTTCGTCGGCAAGGTGAGTCCCGTGCACCTGTTCTGGGGCGCCCTCGACCTGGCGACGACCCGCTTCTCGGGGCGGCCGGCGCCGCCTCACCCCGGTGGTGCACCCAACTGCGGGCCGCACGTGATGCACGAGGCCTACTCGCACGAGGTGAGCAGCTGCGGCTATTGGCCGGGCCTACCCGGGGAGGAAGGCGTCTTCTACTCCTACGCCTATCCGGAGCCGCCCGGATATCGCGATGTCAAGGTCGGGCCGCCGGGCGGGCGCTGGGACGACGGCCTGTCCGAGTTCGTCCTGCCCTACGAGACGGTCCGAGCGGCCCCCGACCCCGACGCCACACTGCTCGAGTTCCTCCAGACCACGTATGAAGCTGCGGCGGACACCGCACAATGGGATCGTTCCGCACTCGACCGGCCCGACGATTGGAGCACGCGCGATGGCTGAGACCTGCTCCCACCTCGACACCGTCGAGACCGTCAGTCCGTCGAGCACGGGATGTGAGGACTGCCTGCGGATCGGTGGTCGCTGGGTGCACCTGCGCCTCTGCATGCGCTGTGGGCACGTCGGGTGCTGCGACAGCTCGCCGAACCGCCACGCCACCGCGCACTTCCACGAGCACCCCGATCATCCCCTTGTCCGTTCCTACGAGCCGGGTGAGAACTGGTGGTGGTGCTATCCCGAGGAGCTGTTCTTCGAAGTCGATGGCGCCCCGCCCGCCCCCTCACACCCATAGCGTGAGCGGTCAGGCGATGCGCAGGATCGGCTCGACCATGGCGACGGAGTCGGTGTCGGCCGCCGCCCCGCTGACTCGACGACCGACGCCGTGCTGCGTGACGAGCAGCCGGTGATGAACGCGCACCATTCGGAATAGCCGACTCGGCGATTCGGTCTGACTTGCGTACGCGATGAAGGCCTTGCCCGCCGGGACGTCGTACACCGTGTGGGTCGGGATCGGTGCAGTCCTGACGGTTGCCTACGCCGTGGCGACCGGCGTGGAGTCCGTCTCTGCTCTGAGGCTCGTGTTCCTGGCCGGCATCGTCGGCTCCGTCGCGGGACTCGAGCTCACGCACTGACCGTTCATCCTCAGCCATAGGATCGGCCGTCCACCGGCCGAGGAAAGCGAGCTCAGTGATGAGTGTGCCCAGCTTCACCGACGAGGGGCCGCAGCCGTTCGTGACGAACATCGAGACGGCGACGCTGGCGAACGAGAACTACCGCACGACGCTGTGGACCGGTTCACACCTCCAGATGACCCTGATGAGCATCGAGCCCGACGGTGACATCGGCCTCGAAGTGCACGGCGACAGCGACCAATTCCTGCGCGTCGAAGCCGGCAGCGCGCGCGTTCAGATGGGTCCCACCCGAGAGGATCTACCGTTCGAACGGGAGGTCGAGGCTGAGTCGGTGATCCTCGTTCCGGCAGGGTGGTGGCACAACGTGACCAACATCGGTGCCGAGCCGCTCAAGCTCTACGCGCTGTACGGACCACCCGAGCATCCGCACGGGACCGTGCACGCGACGCGAGCCGAGGCGGACGCCGCCGAAGAGCACTGACGCCTGGCATGGTCTCAGGCGCCGAGGCCCGAC
>JBIOUO010000367.1:0-2349 GCA_044867195.1 Ilumatobacteraceae bacterium | reverse complement strand
GTCAACGGCGAGTGACGAAGTAGCCCGACACAAGTCCGGTCAAGCGCTTGGACGGTGAGAGGGCGGCCGCGGCCCTCATTGCCTTGGCAGCCAGTCCCGGCATGACGGTCGCCCGCCCGGCACGCATCGCTGCGTAGCCGGCCGCCGCCACGGTCGCGCCGTCCATCATGGCCGGGCCGAGGCGCGAGTCGTCGCGCAGGCCCGCCCTTGCGAAGAACTCGGTGCGCGTCGGCCCGGGAGCCAGATGCGTGCACGTCACCCCGGTGCCCCTCAGGTCATGCCCGACCGATTCCGAGAAGCTGACGACGTACGCCTTCGACGCCGCGTACGCGGCCTCCAGACCGTGAGGCACGACGTAACCGGCGATCGAGCTCACGTTCAGAATCGATCCGTGGCCCCGCCTCACCATCCGCGGGAGGTGCAGCATCGTGAGGTCGGTGACCGTCAGGACGTTGAGCCGGATCATCCGTGACACCTCCTCGGGATCGCAGTCCTGGACGCGGACGCCGACGATGCCGAACCCGGCGTTGTTGACGAGATGCTCGACGTCGACGCCGAGGTCCGCGACGCGCGCGTCGAGCTCGTGCGCGGCGCCTTCAGCGGCGAGATCCATCGAGATCGCGTGAGCCGTCACGGCGTACCGTGACCGCAGCTCACCGGCCAATTCCTCCAGCTTGCTCGTACTCCGGGCGCTGGCCACGAGGATCACATCGACGCCGTCCGCCGCGAACAGACTGGCGAACTCGCGCCCGAGCCCGGTTGACGCCCCGGTTATCAGTGCCGTGGACATCTATCTGCTGCCTGCCAGCTCGCGCCGCGGCCGCGCCGGCGGTGGGGCCGGTACTGATGAAACAGAGCCGCGCGGCCAGACGTCAGGACGTCGGTTGACGAGCGCGCGCGAAGTCAACCCCTCGGGTCCCGCCACATCCGCCATGACGGCGGAGATCCCGGGCCGACGGCGAACTCCTCGGTCACCTCGAAGCCGTGTCGCTCGTACAGAGCACGGTTGTGCGGTGACGTCGCATCCAGGTACGCCGGCAGCCTCTCGCGGTCGCAGCGCTCCAGGACGCCTCGCAGCACCGCCGCGGCGCCCCCTAGCCTCTGCCACTCCGGCAGGACGCCTGCCATCACCAGGAAGTAGTGTGGCTCCCGCGGGTGCTGCGACTCAGCCGCCCGCAAGGCACGGAGTACTCGGGGAAGCAGCCGACCGTAGATCGCGAGCATCGAGGGCAAGACGCGGAGCTGGACAAGGCCGCCCGTCTTCCCTTGACCACGCCGTTCGCACACCAGAGCCCCGACGACATTCTCGGTCGTGTAGCACTCGTAGTTCTGGCCGGTCCAGAGCTTGTGCAGATAGAGCCGGAAGCTGCGCTCGAACAGCCTCAACCGGTCGCCGCGCTCTTCGACCACCCACGTGAACACGGGATCGTCGTAGAACGCTTGTGCGAGGACGGCGGCCATCCTGCCAAACTCGTCGGGCTTCGCGTTGTGAACCGTCGCCGCCTCGCGTTCGGCACGGGTGCTGTCAATCACGCCAACCTTCCAACAAGGCTCGTGCGCGCACGAGGATGCCATCTCTCACGAGCTCAGTCAACGGTTGGCCCGACGTCGACAGGCTGTGGCGCATGGCACCGGCGCGTGAGCCGTTCCCGGTCCGTGGCAGAGGATCGAACGGCCGCTTCGACCTCGAGCGCGGCGCTCGTCGGCGAAGGCGTATCACCCCCGGGAGCGAGAAGCGGTTACGTCACCTCAGCAACCGCCTGCTGGTAGATGGCCATCTGGCGCTGTATGCCCTGCTCCAGCCAGGCGGGCACGACGCCGAGGTTCTCGACGACCAGATCCGCCCTCGACGTGTGGCGACTGAACTCGTCCTCGCCACGGAGGGCGTTGAGTTGGTCGGCGTTGCCACGAAGCAGCGCGAATCCGGCCAGGTCGCCGCCGTGCCGCGAAAGGAACACGACCTCAAAGCTCTCGATTCGCCCCTCCTGCTCGAGGCGACGCCAGTAATCGACGCTTTCGCCGAAGACTTCCGTGCTCTTCGCCTCGCGGCCACGCACCGGCTGGCCCCATCCGATGAACAGCGCGTCATACGCCATCGAGCCCCTCCCCTTCTCTTCAGTCGTCGTCGGGCCGATCGCGCGAGTCATCGATGCCCCGCACCCGTGCGCCGACCAGGCGCCCCTCGGTGACCCGACCTTCGAAATGCACGTCTAGGCGAAGGTCGTCGGGAACCACGCCGATGGACACGATGTCGGTAATCTGGGCATCGAAGCGGTAGAGCAGGTCCACGCTTTCCCTCCGACTCTTGCGTTGGCTGGCTCATCATAAACGAGGTCGGTCTGGCAGTTC
>JBIOUO010000366.1:0-8658 GCA_044867195.1 Ilumatobacteraceae bacterium | reverse complement strand
CGCTGATCGACGATGCCGTCACCGTCGAGCAGCTGCTGGCCCACCGCTCCGGAATCGGCGACTACCTCGACGAAGACCTGCCCGGCGACATCAGTGACTACGCGCTGGCGGTCCCGGTGCACGAGCTGGCTACCACCGAGCAGTTCCTCGCCGTGCTCGACGGCTTCCCGACGAAGTTCCCGCCCGGCGATCGGTTCAGCTACTGCAACGGCGGCTTCGTGGTGCTCGCCCTGATCGCCGAACGGGCCAGCGGTGTCGACTATCACGACCTCGTCCGCCACCGGGTCTGCGAACCGGCCGGGATGGATGATTCCGACTTCCTGCGCTCCGACGAACTGCCCGGCGGCGTCGCCCTCGGATACATGCCGATGGAGGGCACCTGGCGAACGAACGTGTTCCACCTCCCCGTGCGCGGCAGCGGCGACGGCGGCATCTACTCGACGGTCGCCGACCTGCACCGGCTGTGGACGGCGATGTTCGCCGGGCGGATCGTCTCGCCCCAACTCGTCGCCACGCTCGTCGAGCCACGCAGCGACGCCCCCGCGCACGGACGCCGCTACGGGCTGGGGTTCTGGCTCGAGCAGTCGGGTCCGGCCGTCATGCTCGAGGGCTTCGATGCCGGCGTGTCGTGCATGACGACGCACGACCCGGTGCGCCAGCTGACCTACACGGTCATCTCCAACACCTCTGCCGGCACCGATCCGGTCAACGCCCGCTTGGACGAGCTCCTGGACGGCCCCTGACCAGCGCTCACATGGTGACCTCGTCGACGAGTGTCAGCTGCCGGCATCGCGCATTCGCGGATTGGGATGGCTGAGCCTCACGGCTCCCTCGCTCGCTCGTGACGAGCGGGCGTGGCCGGTTCGGTGAGCAGCTTGGCGTACCAGACCTGGGGGCAGCCGGTGAACCCGGCCCGCTCGTAGGTGCGGCGAGCGGGTGCGTGCCCGGGGTCGCCGCCCGTGGCGACGATGGCGAGGTCCAGTCCTCGGGCTCGCATCTGCTCGAGCGCGTGGTCGGTCAGGTGACTGGCGACGCCGTGGCGCTGGTAGGCCGGGTCGACGGCGATCATGTAGATCTCGCCCGAGCGTTCGGACTCGTCGAAGACGACGTTGACGAACCCACTGACGACGCCGGCGCTGAGGCTCACCCAGGTGGCGTTGCGGTCCAGCGCATCGCGCACCGACCCAGCTTGCGACGTGCGCCAGTCGGGGTGCATGCGATGGTAGAGGTCGCCGCCGAACACGTCGCGGAACGACGCGAAGACGGGTTCCCAGGCCGCGAGCGAGAGCTCGACGACCCGGTCCGCGTCGGCGGGCGTGAATGGTCGGATCGTGGTGCTCATGGTCGCTCGTGGTGATCGAGGCCGATGGAGTGGCCGACCGGCTGGCGGGCTGCGATGAAGCACTCTTCGGCAACCTGAGCGGCGTAGGTCTCGGGACCGAAGATGGCGATGAGGCCGCTGGTCTGGGTGGCCAGCGCCCGCAGTGCGGTGAGCTTGCGGTCGAGCTGGCGACCGGTGAGGTGGACGTGGACGTCGAGGTCAGCGGCGGGTACGCCGGCCGGACGCTGGTCGCTCATATACATGTTCCACTCCTCGAAGAGATCCCGGAAGCGGTCGATGAGCTCGACCGAGCTGGTGGCGTACAGCAACCGGCTCGGACAGCCCCGCTGGTGCCAGGCTGCGGTGACCCAGTGGTGGATGGCGATGTGGTCGGGATGGTAGGTCATGCCGTCGTCGCCGAACGTGAGGATCGTGTCGGGGGCGATGTCGTCGAGCAGCCGCCCGACGCTGGCGATGCCGTCCGCATCGTCGTCAGTGAGCGTGCCATCTTCATGACTCAGGAAGCGATGCTCGGTGACGCCCAGGACGGCCATCGCCGCTGCGGCTTCCCATCGGCGGACCTGGCCGAGCCGCTCCGGCGGCCATGAGGCGGGGTCGTCGCTGCCGTGCTCACCGGCGGTCGCGGCGACGCACACCACGCGCTGGTTGTTGTCCCGGGCGGCGGCCATGATCCCCGCGGCGAGGTAGGTCTCGTCGTCGGGGTGGGCCCAGATCGACAGGATCGTGCCGAGCTCGGTCGGTCGGATGGCGGTCATCGGCAGGTCACCCCGACGCAGTCTCCGGCCAGGTTGCCGCCGGCCTCGTTGTGTCGTCCGTCGACCGTGCCGGCGGCGGCGTTGATGCCGAACCCGCCGTTGTAGCGGGCGATGTTGCGGCGAAGGGTGTTGCCGGCGCTGTCGATCTCGATGCCGTCGTCGGCGTTGCCGACGGTCCTGTTGCCGACGACGACGGCATCGTCGGTGCCGGACAGCTGGATGCCGTCGCTCGCGTTGCCGTCGGCGGCGTTCTCGCTGACGGTGGCCCGTTCGGTGCGGTCGACGGTGAGGCCCGACGCGCCGTTGCCGGCGAGTGTGTTGCGCTCGAAGCGGCTGGCGGTGGAGAACCGGTCGACGAGGCCGATGAAGCCGTTGCCGGTGGCCCTGCTGTCGCGGACGCGGGCGTGCTCGCTGAACGTGATCTCGATGCCGCCGGCGACGTTGTCGACCGCGCTGACACGGTCGAGTTCGATTCGGCGGGAGCGTTCGATCTGGAAGCCGATGAGATTGGCGCGGGTGGTCGTGTCCTCGATGCGGACGCGGGTGGTGTCGAACACGTGGACCCCGAAGGCGAAGTCGCGGACCGTGCCGCCGCGGATGCGCAGGTCGTCGTGGCCGGCCTCGTTGTCGATGCCGGCGCCGTTGCCGCTGCCGCCGATGGTGTGGCCGGCGAGATCGATCGTGACGCCCGAGGAACCGACGATCAGGCCGGAGCCGGGGCAGCCCACGAGGTCGCTGGTGAGCCGGACGTCGGCGGTCACGACGCTGCCGCACGAGAGCGGCGCAGGGGCGGCGCCTGCCGTGAGGGGCAGCGCAGCGCCGATGCAGAGCCCGCCGACGGCGGCGAGCGCGGACCGGCGGATGCCGCGGGCGGATCGGATGCGGATCGTGGTGGTCATGGCCGCAGCGTCGAACACGCCTCTGCCACGCAGCTCTCGGCCGCTCACACGAGATGTGAGCAGATGACAGCGGGCCGACAGCGGCCACCGCGAGGGTGCCGGTCATGACCACCACCATGACCCCCACCAAGCCCAGACTCGAACTGCCGACCGACATGCTGGAGCGGTTCCGCTCACGCGCCGGTCGGCTCGATCGGACCAACACGTACTTCGACGAGGACCTGGCAGAGCTCCGCGGCGCCGGATATCTGGCCGCTGCTGTCCCGACCGACTTCGGCGGCGGCGGGCTCACCCTGGCCGAGCTGGCCGCCAGCCAGCGGCGGCTGGCTCGCTCGGCACCGGCGACGGCGCTGGCGATGAGCATGCACTCGTACTGGATCGGCATCGCCGTCGAGCTGGAGCGGGCCGGAGACCCGTCGTTGCGCTGGATCTTCGACGCCGCGGTGGCGGGCGAGGTGTTCGCCGCCGGCCACGCCGAAGCGGGCAATGACATCCCCGTGCTGCTGTCGACCTGCAAGGCACAGCGGGTCGCCGGCGGGTACCGGCTGACCGGCCGCAAGCAGTTCGGCTCCAACGGGCCGGCGTGGCGGTGGCTCGGTGCCCACGCCATCGACGCCGACGCGCCGGGCGGGCCACAGACCGTCCACGCGTTCGTCGAGCGCAACAGCCCCGGCGTGACCGTCGTGGAGACATGGGACACGTTGGGCATGCGCCCGACGCAGAGCCACGACACGATCCTCGACGATGTGTTCGTGCCGGACGCCCGCATCGGGCGGGTCGTGCCGGCTGGCGACGGTAGCGACCTGTTCCTGGTCGCGATGGCGATGTGGCCACTGTCGCTGATCGCCGCCGTGTACCTCGGGATCGCCGACCGGGCGCTCGAGCTGGCGGTCGCCAACGTCAGCCGCAAGCAGTCGATGGCGATCCCGCGCGGCGCCTGCGCCTACAACCCGTTCGTGCAGCACCAGATCGCCGAGATGTACCTCGCGCTCGACGCCGCCGGCGCCACCCTCGAGCGGTTCGTCGACGACTGGGTGGCCGGCGTCGACCACGGCGAGGCGTGGGTGCCGAAGGTGTACTCGATGAAGTGGCAGGCGGTGGAGGCCGCCAAGAAGGTCGTCGACGTCGCGCTCGACGCGGTCGGGGGCGCCGGCATGTTCGCCGGCAACGAGCTCGAGCGTCTCTACCGCGACGTGCGGTGCGGCGGGTTCCATCCCGGCAACGACGCGCTCACCCACGAGCTGGTCGGCAAGGCGGTGCTCGGCATCCTCGCCGAGCAGCCGAGGTGGTGAGCACCATCCGGCCTGCCGCCGCGGCGCCCCGGTGTCACAGCGCTCGCAGGGCGTGCTCGACGGCCGCCGCCCCGTCGAGCACAGCGCCCTGCTGTCGCGCCGCGATGTAGGCCTCGTCGCCGAGCGCCGCCCGCAGCCGCGCGCCGAGCTCGTCGAGCGTGACCGCATCGGCACCGAAGATGCGATGGCCGGCGTGTGTGCTGCGGACCGCGCCTTCCAGCACTGCGGCATCGCGGTGGCGACCCACTCGATCCAGCAGCACGGCGACGGAGCGCAGCATCGTCCACTGCGTCGACCACGCTCCGGCACGCCGCCAATGCTCGATCAGCCAGCGGTAGTCGGCCACGGCGATCTGCGGGTCACCGAACCGAGCCTCGATCGACGCTTTCGAGGCCCCGGCGAGCCCGCGGACGAACGACGCGTTCGTGGCCTCGGCGAGCTCGATCGCACGAATCAGCCGGGCCCGAGCCAGCTCGAGGTCGACGGACAGCTCGGCCTCGCCGGCGCAGTACCACGCGTACGCGGCGATCGGGGTCTGCACGTCGCCCACCTCACGCAGCAGAGCGGTGGCCAGCTCCTCGAGCCGATCGTCGGCGGCGTACCCCAACGCCAGCAGCAGCGTGGCCCGGTCGAACTGCAGCTCCACCTCGTCCGTCGCGGCGTCGATCGCCCGCTGGTAGCCGTCGGCGGCCTCCGCCAGGCGACCCTCGAACAATCCGATGTTGCCGCGCATGACCTGCACCTTCGGGATCGCGCTCCGTCCCGCCAGCGCTTCGACGTCCAGCGCACGATCCACGAGCTCCCGTGACCTGGCCACGTCACCGGCCATCCACGTGGCGTAGGCCGACGACACCCACATCGCCGATGCGATCGGCACCCGGTTGCCGGGATCGGCGGCCAGGACTGTCTCGGACCAACTCAACACGTCGGGCCGCAGTCGCAGGAACCCGTAGTTCATCAACGCGGCGACCAGGCGTGCGGCGTGCTCCAGCATCCCGTGGTCGACCAACCAGGCCAACGCCACCCGAAGCTCGGGGATCGCCTCGTCGATCTCGGCCAGCACCGGCCGTCCGGGCTTGGCCAGCGCCCGGTTGGCTTCCTCGACCCAGTCCACCATCCAACGAGCGTGGCAGTCCGCCACGCGATCAGCCTGCCCGGAGCGCGTCAGCTGCTCGGCCCCGAACGCCTTCAGCGTCTCCAGCATCAGGTACCGGTGGCGGGGCGCCCGATGCAGCAGCGACCGCTCCACCAACTCCGACAGCAGCTCGCCAGCCTCGGTGTCGTCCGTCTCGCACACCGCGGCCGCGTCGGCGGCCGTGAACGGGCGGCCGAACACCGACAGCGCGGCAAACGCTCGCTGCAGTGAATCCTCGAGCGAGTCGAACGACGACGACACCGCCGCTGCCAGCGAGGCATGCCGAGACGACGTCCGGGATCCCGCCGACAGCAGGGCGAATCGCTGATCCAGTCCCGCCGCCAGCTCGCTCACCTCGAGGCTGTGCAGGCGAGCCGCCGCCAGCTCGATGGCCAATGGCAATCCGTCGAGACGCCTCACGATCTCGACGATGTCGGCGAGCTGCCGAGAATCCGGTGCGAAGCCCGGCGCGACGGCAGCGGCCCGCTGCAGGAAGAGCTCGACCGCCGGTCCACCCTCGTCGCCGGCGGGCAGCGTCGGCACCGCACAGAGCTGCTCGCCGGCCACCCGCAGCCGCTCGCGGCTCGTGGCCACCACCGTGACGTTCGGGCAGCCGGCGAGGAGCCCATCGACGAGCGCGGCGATCGGCTCGAGCACGTGCTCGCAGTTGTCGAGCAGCACGATCAGCTCGCGCTCGCCGATCAGATCGACGAGGCGCTCGATCGGCTCGATGCCGTGGCGGGCGTCGATCCCCAACGACGCCGCAGCCACGTCGAGCGCCGAATCGAGGTCTGCCCGAGCCAGCTCGCACCAGATGACCGGCAACCCCGGGCCCGCCGCCCGGAGTCGATGACCGAGCTCGAGCAGCAGGCGGGTCTTGCCCACACCTCCGGGGCCGACCAACGTCACCAGCCGATGGGAGGCGGCGAGCGCAGTCAGCGAGTCGACCAGCGCGTCGCGGCCGACCAGCGGCGTCGGTGCCAACGGCACACGGCTGCGGACCGTCCGCCGCGGCGACGACTCCTGGCCGGCGAGGAGCGCGGCGTGCTGGGCGACGAGCGCCGGCGACGGCGCGATGCCGAGCTGGTCGCCCAGCAGCCGGCGGAAGTCGTCGAAGACCCGCAGCGCCTCGACGGTGCGGCCCGACGCCGCCAACGCCGACATCAGCAGTGAGCGGGGACGCTCCCTCAGCGGATCGGCCTCGACCAGCACCGCCAGCTCGGTCACCAGATCATCCAGGTCACCGGCCGCGAGCCGGGACTCGGCGATCGACTCATGCGCTCGCTGACGCAGCTCCTCCAGCCGCGCCGCCTCGACCCGCGCCTCGTCCAGCTCGGCGAGCTCCGGATACGCCGCACCGTGCCAGCCGGCGAGCATCCGCCGAAGCTCGACGGCTGCGCCGTCCGATCGGTCGGCCAGCAGCGCCACCAGGCGATCGGCGTCGACCTCGACCCGGCTCGGATCGAGTCGATACCCGCCGTCGCTCGACGAGACCAGGCCCGCCGGCAGGGCACGGCGCAACCGCAGCACGTGGTTCTGCAGGGCCGCCGCCGGGTCGTGCGGCAACTCGTGCGGCCACAACGCCTCTACCGCGGCATCCGACGAGACCACAGTGCCGCGCCGCAACACCAGCAGCGACAGCAACCGCCGCTGCAGGACACCGGAGAGGGTCACCTCCGGGCCGTCGGCGCGCGTGACGCGCAGCGGGCCGAGCACCTCGACGCGGATTCGATCGGCAGACATCTCTCCCAATTGTTCAACGCCCACCGCAGCCTCGCACGACGCGCTCGACACCGGAGCAGATCCCGGCATCGTGTCGGCGCGGCAGTCGTGGCCGCGCGTCGAACGCGTGGAGGTCGATCGCTGACGGCCGTTCGACACCAGCTCGGTCGCCGCAGACTCTTGGAGACTGTACGCGTCTGAGTGGGGAGAGCTGGTTCGGATGCGGGGCGGTCGCGGCCGTGCGGGCCAGGTGATGCCGCCGGCGGGGAGGAGCACGCGCAGCCGAGTTGCGTTCGACCATGGCGATCAGGACCTGACGCTCGAGATCGATCAGGCCGGTCGTGTACACCGTTGGATGCGACGGTGTGGCGGCGCGAAACGACGTCTCGTCGACGCCCTGCTGACCCACGACACCGACGCGGTCGGGGTCGTCGGTGACGGCGTTCATCACCGTCCACCAGCACACCCCGAGCTCGTCTGCCACCTGCGACACCGGGCGGGCGTTCTCGCCGACTTGGCGGCACGCCTCGAGGCCGGCGCGGCGAGTCAGCACGACCTGTGCGTCGACGTGCTCAGACGTCTCGGTCCATCTCGGCGCCGCACACAGTGGCTCCCGGCAGCGCCAGCGCCGTTTCATCCAGCGCAGCCGCGTCGGCCTCCCGAAGCACGCCAGGTCGCGGACATCGACCGGCATCCGATCCTGCGCCCTCGGCCACGCCGATACCGTCGTTCATGGTCAGGGGTTCATGGTCACGGGTCTCTCCACGGTGCAGCCTTCGGACCGCAATGGTGGCGAGGCCCCTGACTCGCGTCGTGGATGCTCTGCTACGTCACTCCTCACTCCATCGCGAAGAGGCCCGACTAAAATCTCTCTTGACCGACGAACTGGTGTGCGATAACATTTGACCATGAACGCGTCCCGGATCGTCGCATTGGCCACTCAGTTGGCCTGTGCTGCGCCCGAGACGTGTGACCGGGTGGCGCTGGGCGAGCTCACCCGCACCGTCTCGCAGGTGCGTGCCGCCTGTGACGCCGTGGATGCCCGCATCGCCCGTCGTGCCGCCGAGCTCGCCGAGTCTGGTGAGTCGGAGCCGGCCGCCGCGCTGTTCGACCGGGTCGGTCACCGCTCGGCGGGCGAGTCGCGTGCCGCGGTGCGTCGCGGTGAGGTGTGTGCCCGCCATCACGGTTTGGCCGACGCGTTGGGTGAGGGGGAGATCTCCGGCGGTCACGTCGACGCCGTGGTCCGTGCCCGCCACGGGTTGGACCGGGCCGCCGAGGCGATCTTCGACACCGCCGTCGATGGGCTGGTGGAGGAGGCAAAGGGGTTGCGGGTCGACGAGTTCGCCCGCCGCTGCGGTCGCGCCGCCCGCCGCGCCGCCGCCGATGCCGGGGTCGACCGTCAGGAGCGGCTGCGCCGCCAGCGCTGCGTGACCCGCTGGGTGGACGCCGAGACGGGGATGTGCATCACCCACATCGCCTTGGATCCGTTGTCGGATGCCGAGATGTGGACGGC
>JBIOUO010000365.1:0-7101 GCA_044867195.1 Ilumatobacteraceae bacterium | reverse complement strand
TGGTCGCCTTGGAGTAGCGCAGCTCGCCGAGGCTGACCACCTCGCTGCCGGTCTCCTCGATCCAGTCCCGCCCCGTGATCCCGACGTCGAACAGGCCCTCGGCGACGTAGAGCGGGATCTCCTGGGGGCGCAGGATGCGCACCTCGGCGACCCGTGGATCGTCGATCGTCGCCCTGTAGTCGACACCCGACGAGCGCACCACCGCCAGGTCGGCCGCGTCGAACAGCTCCAGCGTGGCCCGCTCGAGCGAGCCCTTCGGCAGCACGATCCGCAGCACGGCGCCGGACGCTATCGGGACGGCGGCGCCGGGCGCCGGCCCGTTGTGGCCCATCCGCTCGCCTCCAGGCGGGCCGCCAACTCCCGGTACCGACCGACGCCGATCAGATGCACGCCGGCGAACCCGCCGTGCCCACGGACCCCCTCGACGAGGCCGCACGCGGCGTCGAGACCGGCGTCCGGATCGGCGTCGACGGCCTCGACCAGCGATGCCGGCACAGCCAGCTGCGGGCTCTCGGCGGCCAGCTTGCGAGCCATCGTCGCGCTGGCCACGACCATCACGCCGGCGTAGACGGGCACGTCGACGCCGGCACCGTCGCGCCATCTGGCCAGGTCGTCGATCGAGTGCGCCACCTGGGTGACGACGAAGTCGGCCTCCGCCTTGAACGGCGAGAGGCGGGTGAGGCGAGTGGTGACGCCGACCCGGAACCGGGGACAGCCGGCGAACGTTTCCGACCCACCGAACGTGCGGATCTCCTCCAGCATGCGGCGCACCGAGACGTCGTCGGATCGTCGTCCGACGTCGGGACGGTCGCCATACACCAGGAGGAACTCCTTGACGCCGTACGCCGCCGCCGTGAGGAGGTCGCGGCGGAAGCCGAGGACGTTGCGGTCGCGGGCGTTGATGCAGGCGATCGCCCGCCCGCCCATTGCCGCCACCTCGCGGGCCACGCCGATGCTCGACACGGTGGCCCGCCCGAGGTGGTTGTCGGGGACGAGGAAGCCATCGGCGACTGGGCTGAGCACGCCGATCTGGTGGCGGGCATGCACAAGCGATGGCCGCGTTGGCGGCTCGATCTCGAGGATCAACTCGAACGCGTCGGCAGCGGCGATGGCTCGCACGCTACGTGGCCGATTCCGGGTCAGTGGCTCGTCGGCGCCTCGTGGAGCAGGCGCAAGGCATGGGGCAGCACGTCGAGGATCGCGCCGAGCTGCTCGACGCACCCCTTCGGCGACCCCGGCGTGTTGCAGACGATCGCCCTGCCGGCGACGCCGGCGACGCCGCGTGACAAGCGCCCGAACGGGCTGACCAGGCGCATCGCCTCGGCCAGCCCTGGCGCGTCACGCTCGATCACGTCGCGTGTGCCCTCTGGCGTCTGGTCGCGCGGCGCGAACCCGGTGCCCCCAGTCGTCACGACAAGCCCGGCGAACCCGGCCGTCATCGTCGCCAGCGCCGCCGCCACGGCGGCCCGGCCGTCGGCGCTGACCTCGTGGCCGACGACCGCGAACCCGGCGCCGGTGAGCTGGTCGACGAGGGCCCGCCCGCTGGCGTCATCGCGTGTCCCGTCGGCCACGCCGTCACTCACCGTCAGCACCTTGGCCAGCAGCGGCTGGTCGCTCATTGGTGCACCCTTGCATCGTGCGACCGCGCAGCATCGTCCGACCCCTCGGGGCACCAATGAGCCAAAGACCGGGCCGAATAGTTCGCTCGCTCGAAGACTCGCTCGCTCACCGAGCGAACCTATCGCTCGGGCAGCCGCGGCCGGGTCTGACGCGAATCAGGCCGGCGCGTTCAACCCGTCCGTCCGAACCGCTCGCCCGGCTGCGGATGGGCGCCGTTGGCGAACGCCGTCCACGGCATCGGCGGGCGGCCTTCGGGCTGGACCGTCACCAGGCGCACTGATCCGGAGCCGGTGCCCACGGTGGCGCGGTCCGCGCCGAGCTGGCCGGGTGGGGACGATCCCGCCACCGGCTCGACCTCGTGGACCTTGAGCCGCCGGCCCCGGAACGTGGTCCACGCGCCGCCGACGCGAACCCAGAGGTCGATCTCGGCAGCCGGCCTGGACCAGTCGATCTCCAGCTCGCCGGCGTCGATCTTGTCGGCGTACGTGCTGTCGCCGCGCTGCGGTTCCGGCTCCGGCAGCGGCTCGGCAAGGACGTCGAGCAGGAGCTGCGTGCCGATGTCGACGAGCTCGTCGCGCAGCTCGGCGGCGGTGGCGCGCGGCCCGATCGGCAGCTCCCGCGAGGCGTACACGCCGCCGGTGTCGAGCCCCTGCTCGACGGCCATCACGCACACCCCGGTGACCGCGTCGCCGGCGAGGAGCGCCCGCTCGACGGGCGCCGCGCCGCGCCAGCGCGGGAGCAGCGAGAAGTGGACGTTGACCATCGGCAGCGCGGCCAGGATGTGCGACTTGATCAGCCGCCCGTAGGCGACGACGACGCCCAGCTCGGGACTCCGCTCGCCGTCGAGGGCGAGGATGTCGTCGATGTCGGTGGTCACCGCCAGGCCGAGCTCGGTCGCGGCTGCCTTCACCGGGCTCGGCGACAGCGCGGTCCCCCGGCCGCGCCGCCGGTCGTCGCGGGTCACGACGAGCTCGACCTCGTGGCCGGCCTCGACGATCGCCCGCAGTGGCGGCACGGCCATCTCCGGCGTGCCGAGGTAGGCGAGGCGCACGCCCGTCCCGTCAGTGGAGGCGCAGCCGCCGGCGGGACGCCGGCTGGGATGCCGCCGCCTGCAACCGGTCGTACTCGGCGAGCGCGTCTCGGCGCTGCTCGGGCGTCATCCGGTCGAACATCAGCACCCCGTTGAGGTGGTCGAGCTCGTGCTGGAACATGCGCGCCTCGAGCTCGTCGGCCTCCCACTCGCGCTGATTGCCCTCGCGATCGACGCCGCGCACGAGCACGGTCTTCGGGCGCACGATCTCGACGTACAGGCCGGGGATCGACAGGCACCCCTCCTCGTACACCCACTCGCCGTCGGACTCGACGATCTCGGGGTTGAAGATCGTCTGCGGGTCGTCGCCGAAGTCCCACACCACGACCTGCTTCTGCACGCCGATCTGGGGGGCGGCGAGGGCGAGCCCGTTGTCGGTGGCGTAGAGCGATCCGAACATCCGCTCGATCAGCCGCAACGCCTTGCCGTCGACGTCGACCACCGGCGCCGCCTTGGTCTTCAGCACGGGGTCGCCGAAGGTGCGGATCGGTTCGGGCATGCATGCCAGGCTACCGATGCAATGGCGCAGTACTGGGAGGAGCGCCCGAGGGTGAGGTCTGGCCCGGCGCCGGTGGAGGTGTCGGTACCTGGGGCGACGTTCACGATGCGCACCGACCGCGGGGTGTTCAGCCACGGCCGGCTGGATCCCGGCACCGCGGTGCTGCTGCGGTCGGCGCCCGATCCCCCGGCGACGGGCGTCGGGCTCGACCTCGGGTGCGGGGCCGGGCCGATCGCCCTCACGCTCGCCCTGCGCGCGCCGGGGCTGCGGGTGTGGGCTGTCGACGTCAACGAGCGCGCCCGTGAGCTGTGCGCCGCCAACGCGGCGGGCAACGGGCTGGCGAACGTGACGGTCGCCGCGCCGGACGAGGTCCCCGGCGACGTGCGCTTCGACGTCATCTGGTCGAACCCGCCGATCCGCATCGGCAAGGAGGCCCTCCACGACCTCCTCCTGACGTGGCTCGCTCGCCTGAGGCGCGAGGGCAGCGCCGTGCTCGTCGTCCAGAAGCACCTCGGCGCCGACTCCCTCCACCGCTGGCTGGCCGACCACGGCCACCCTACGACCCGCGTCGCGTCCGCCAAGGGCTACCGCGTGCTACAGATCCGTTGGAGTGTTTGACCCGTTGGAGGGTTTCGCCGGGGTCCCCCCCTCGGGTAACACTCCAACGGCGGAAACACTCCAACGGGTCAGAGCCGGGGCGGGTCGACCGCCACGCGGACCCTGGAGCCCTTCGGGCGGGGGGTGGCGATGATCGTCCGGCCGAGCTCGTCCCACGTCGCGGCACGGGCGATCCAGTTGCCGGTGCTGCCGCCGACCTCGATGCCGTCGACCTCGGCCAGCGCGGCGGCGACTTCGTCGCTCCCCGCGCCGGTGATCGCGGCGAGGGCGGCGAACGGCGGCAGGCGCAGCAGCCGTCGGCGGGCCCGCTCCGGCTCGACGAGCCGCCCCGGGTCGGCCAGCAGGGCGGCCTGCACGACGTCGTGGCGCGGGAGGAACGTCTGGATCACCAACCGCCCGCCCGTGGCGCGCCCGCCTGACAGGCGGGCACCGCGCGCGAGCAGCTCCATCGCCTGCTCCGCCGCCCGGAAGCGGGGCGCCAGCAACTCGGCGTCGAGGTCGAGGAACGCGACGACGTCGGCCCGCGGCACCCGGTGCAGCACCGCCTCCGTGCCGACGTAGATGCCAGCCGGCGGCGGCGGATCGACGTCACGACCCGTCACCGCGACGACCGGCCGCCCGGCCGCCGCCTCGAGTTCCTCGCGCACACGGGTCACGCCCGGGCGCAGGTTGGCGAAGGCCGAAGCGCCGCACTCCAGGCACACCGGTGGGCGGACCGTGGCGCAGCGCCGGCAGACCAGCGTGCCGTCGTCGGCCAGCCCGACTGCGGCGGCGCACCGCTCGCAGCGGGTGAGTGCGCGGCAGCTGCGGCAGGCCAGGATCCGCGCCCGTCCCGGCGTGTTGTGGACGCACACGACGGTGCGATCGGCGGCGCGCAGGTGGGCGATCAGTGGCGACGTCACCAGCGACGTCTTCCACGGCTCGTCGCGGCGGCGATCGACGAGCTCGACGATCGGCCACCCGGCCCGCTCGTCGTCGATCGCCGGGCGCGCGAGCCGGCCCCCGACTGCGGCCAGGCCGTCGACACTCGGGCACGGCGACACCAGCAGCACCGGCACGCCGGCGCGCCGGGCCCGCTCGACCGCGACGTCGCGCCCGTGCCAGGTCGGGCTGCGCTCCTCCTGCAGCGCCTCGTCGTGCTCGTCGACCACGACGACCGCGGCGACGTCCGGGCACGGCGCCCAAGCGGCAGCCCGTGAACCGATGACCACGTCGACGCCTGCCGCCGCAGCGGCCCACTCCTGGGGCACCAGCGCAACGGTCAACCCGCTGCGGCGCAGCCGTGTGGCCTCGAGCCGGGCGCGGTCGACCGAGGGCATCACCACCAGCAGCGGGCCCCGCGCGGCGGCCGCCAGGAGCACCGGCACCACGTCGGCGGCGGGTGGCAGGCGCAGCATCCCGCCCCCTCGCGCCAGCAGGCGTGCCGCGCCGTCGTGCACCGGTGCCGGCACCGATCCGGTCCGCCGGCGGGCCGGCAGCACGGCGATGTTGGTTGGCGGGCTCGCCGTCACGAGGAACGGTCGCAGCCGGCCGGCGGCCCAACGCACCGACGCCCAGCGGGCGAGGTCGACCAACTCAAGCGCCGGGCCGAGCGACGTGACCGCCAGCACCTCGCGCAACTGAGTGGCCGCGACCGGCGCATCGGACGGGTCCACAGCGACGACCCAGCCGGTCACGCGGCGCCCGTGCAACGGCACCCGGACCCTGACCCCGACGGCCACGTCGAAGCCGTCAGGGACGGCGTAGTCGAACTCCTTGTCGAGCCCGGTGACGTCAGGGACGACCCGCGCGATCAACCCGAGCTCAGGTGCCGACGGCGGCGCGGAAGTCGTCGAGCTTGGTGGTGTACTCCCACGAGAAGCCGGGCTCCTGGCGACCGAAGTGCCCGTAAGCGGCGGTGTCGCGGTAGATCGGGCGCTTGAGGTCGAGGTCGCGCAGGATCGCCGCCGGCCGCAGGTCGAACACGTCGCGCACGGCCTTGCTGATCACGTCCTCGGCGACGGTGTTGGTGCCGAACGTGTCGACGAGGATGCTCATCGGGTGGGCGACGCCGATGGCGTAGGCGACCTGCACCTCGCACCGCGTCGCGGCGCCGCTGGCGACGACGTGCTTGGCGACCCAGCGGGCAGCGTACGCACCAGAGCGGTCGACCTTGCTCGGGTCCTTGCCGCTGAACGCCCCGCCCCCGTGGCGGCCCATCCCGCCGTAGGTGTCGACGATGATCTTGCGCCCGGTCAGGCCGCAGTCGGCATGCGGACCGCCGAGCACGAACGTGCCCGTCGGGTTGATCCACACGTCGTAGTCGTCGTCGGCGAACTGCTCGGGGATCGTCGGGCGGATCACCTGCTCGATGAGGTCGGGCCGGATCACCGTGTCCCGGTCGACGCCGTCTTGGTGCTGGGTCGAGATGAGCACCGTCTTCAGGGCGGTCGGCCGGCCATCCTCGTACGCGTAGGTCACCTGGGTCTTGCCGTCCGGCCGCAGATACGGCACCAGGCCGGACTTGCGGACCTCGGCCAGGCGCTCGGCGAGGCGGTGCGCGGTCCAGATCGGCAGCGGCATCAGGTCGGGCGTCTCGTCGCAGGCGAAGCCGAACATCATCCCCTGGTCGCCGGCGCCCTGCATGTTGAGCAGGTCCTCGCCGCTCAGCCCGGCGCGCACCTCCTCGGAGGCGTCGACGCCCTGGGCGATGTTCGGGCTCTGCTCGTCGATCGAGACGATGACGCCACAGGTCGAGCCGTCGAAGCCGTAGAGCGCGTTGTCGTACCCGATCTGGCGGATCGTCTCGCGGGCCAGCTTGGGGATGTCCACGTAGGCCTCCGTGGTGATCTCACCCGCCACGACGCACAGACCCGTCGTGAGCAGCGTCTCGCAGGCCACTCGGCCGTTCGGGTCCTCGGCGAGGATCGCGTCGAGCACGGAATCGCTGATCTGATCGGCCATCTTGTCGGGATGGCCCTCAGTGACGCTCTCTGAGGTGAAGGTCCAACGGGACACGGGATGCTCCTAGTTCTCGGCGTGGTCGGTGGTGGAGGTCGGGTCAGCGGCGCGCAGCTCGACGATGACGTCGAGGACGGCCCGGGCGATGGCCCGCTTGTCGCGCAAGCCGACGTTCACGGGCTCGTGGTCGGGTCGCAGCAGGACGACGGCGTTCGTGTCGTGGCCGAAGCCGACACCCGGCGCGCTCACGTCGTTGCCGACGATGAGGTCGAGGCGCTTGGCCAGCAGCTTGGACCGGGCGTTGGCGACGAGGTCGGCCGTCTCGGCGGCGAAG
>JBIOUO010000364.1:0-4600 GCA_044867195.1 Ilumatobacteraceae bacterium | reverse complement strand
GTGATCCGCGATCGAACCGGTCGAGTGGAGGGAGTCGTCGGCCGCTCCGCGGACGGGGCGCGCTTCGAGCAACGCGGCCGGTTCGTCGTCGGTGCCGACGGGCTCCGCTCGACCATCGCCGCTCGGGTCGGGGCGCAGCTCGTGCGGGCCGGGAGCGGTGCCACCTCCACGATCTACGGCTACTGGAGAGGTCTGGAGACCGACGGCTACGAGTGGAACTTCCGCCCCGACGCCGCGTCGGGCGTGATCCCGACGAACGACGGCGAGGCATGCGTGTTCGCCAGCGCCTCGCCGCACCGGGTCGGTCGGGGCGGGCTGAGGACGATGCGGCGGATCGTCGAGCGCTCCTCACCCCAGCTCGCCGACCGGCTCGACCGGGCCTGCGAACCCAGTGCAGTGCGCACGTTCGTCGGCCAGCTCGGTCACATCCGCCGGGCGTGGGGACCCGGCTGGGCGCTCGCCGGCGACGCCGGATATTTCAAGGACCCGATCGGCGCCCATGGCCTGACGGACGCGCTGCGCGATGCCGAGCTGCTCGCCAACGCCCTCGTTGCCGCGCTCGACGGTGTCGCCGACAGCGATGCCCTCGGCGGCTATGAGACCCAACGCGACGCTCTGTCCACCGCGCTGTTCGACGTCGTCGACGTGATCGCCGGACACCGCTGGACGGACACCGAGATCGGCGCGCTCCTGCTCGAGCTCAGCGCGGCGATGGCCGACGAGGTCCACGTGCTGTCCGCACTCCCGGCGCCGGCGCAACGGGCCAGCGCGGTCAGGCGAGCCGGGTGAGCGAGAGAGTCTTCGAGCGAGCGAACAATTCGGCACGGTCCTTCGGTCATTGGTGCTCCCAAAGGTCCGAGCATGAGGCGGCGTCGGATGGTGACAGGGTGCACCAATGACCACGCGGGCCGAGGGAGTGCTCAGCGGGGCGCGAGAGGCGGGCCGAGCAGCGCCGCGAGGCTGCCGGCGAACAGCGGGTCGAACAGCGCGTCGAGGTCCGGGCCGCGCCGCAGCGAGTGACCGCCGTCGACGCCGATCAGCTGGCCGGTGATCCAGGTCGACTCGGGTCCGGCGAGGAACGCCACTAGCGCGGCGACGTCCTCGACCGTGCCCACGCGGCCGAGCGGCATCTGGGCGAGGTAGTCGCGGCGGGTCGGCTCGTGGTCGGCGAGCGGCGCCGACGCATCGGTAGGCACGAGACCGGGGCGGACCGCGTTGACCCGGATCCCGTACGCCCCGAGCTCGTCGGCTGCGTTGCGCACGAGCATCTCGACCGCCGCCTTGGCGGTGGTGTAGGCGCCGAGCTGGCGATGGGTGAGGTGACCGGCGATCGACGACACGGCGACGATCGAGCCGCCGCCGCTGCGCGCCATGGCCGGTGCGGCGTGACGGATGACCGACCACGTACCAGTCACATTGAGGGTGAGCGTCTGCTCCCAGCCGGCGCGGTCGATCAGCACGAGTGGGCCGGCGGTCGCGCTGCCACCGGCGTTGGCGACGACGACGTCGAGCGCGCCGTCCCCGCCGCAAGCCGCATCGACGGCGGCCGCGACATCGTCATCGGAGGTCACATCGGCGACGACGGCCCGAGCGGACTCGCCGATCCCGGCTACGGCGGCGTCGAGGACGTCCCGGCGCCGGCCGCAGATCGTCACCGTGGCCCCATCCGCGGCGAGCCGGCTGGCGCAGCCGAGGCCGATGCCGGTGCCGCCGCCGGTCACGAGCGCGTGCTTGCCGGCGAGCGGTCCAGCCCCGGAAGTCGACATGCGACGAATGTACGTTGAGCCGATGACCGACCCCTTGTTCGACGATCCTGACCGCTTCGTCGTCACGTTCGACCGGGCCGGGACGCGCACGCCCGCGCACCCGACGCGCCCGGAGATCGAGCTGCTGTCGCCGGACTTCTACGGCCCGTGCTTCGACGAGTTGACGGCCTGGATGCGCGCCGAGGCGCCGATGTACTGGGACGACTCGGTGGGGATCTGGGGCGCAGCCGCCTACGACGACGTGAGGCGGCTGAGCCGGGACTGGAAGACGTTCTGCTCCGGACAGGGCTCACGCCCGGACAGCTCGGTGCCGTCGATGATCAACATGGACCCGCCCGAGCACACCCGCCGCCGGCGGCTGGTCAGCGCCGGGTTCTCGCTGCGGCGGGTGCAGGACCACGAGCCGTACCTGCGCCAGCGCGTCACGCGCCTGCTCGATTCGGTCATCGAGCGCGGCGAGTGCGACATCGTCACAGACATCGCCATGCCCCTGCCGATGTACATGATTGGCGAGCTGATGGGCCTGCCCGAGGAGGATCACGCCCGGTTGCTGCACTGGTCCGACCTCTTCGCCACCGGCGGGGAGGAGATCCGCGAGGAGGTCATCGAGGCCGTGCGCGCCTACTCGGCGTACATCCTCGACCACGTGGCCCGGCGGCGCGGCGGCAGTGCTGAGGACCTGATCAGCCTGGTCGTCAACGCCGACGACGCGCAGGGTCCGCTCAGCGACATCGATCTGATCTTCGAGACGATGCTCGTCCTCGTCGGCGGCGACGAGACGACACGACATGTGATCTCCGGCGGTGTCGAGGCGCTGCTGCGGCACCCCGACCAGCTGGCCCGGCTGCGGGCCGAGCCGGCGCTGCTGGAGAGCGCGATCGAGGAGATGCTGCGCTGGGTCAGCCCGATCCGCAACATGAACCGCACCGCCACCGTCGACGTCGAGGTCCACGGCCAGCAGGTGAAGGAGGGCGACCGGATCCTGCTGCTGTACCCGTCGGCGAACCGCGACGAGAGCATGTTCCCGGACCCCTATCGGTTCGACATCATCCGCACACCGAACGACCACGTCGCGTTCGGGGCGTTCGGCCGCCACCACTGCCTCGGCGCGCCGCTCGCCCGGCTCGAGCTGCGGGTGCTGTTCGAGGAGCTGCTCCACCGGCTGACCGACCTCCAGCTGGCGAGCGACGCGGAGCCGCCGCGCCGCCGGGGGAACTTCGTCCTCGGCATCGAGCGGCTCCCGGTGACGTTCACGCCGGGGACTCGCAGCGCTGCTCCTGTGTGACCCCGGGGTCGGTCAGCCCGGTGCCGTGTCGAGCGGCCAGGTCCTGTCGATCCTGCCATCGCCCGTCGCCGTCCTCGACGAGCAGCGTCAGGCGGTCGACGAAGCTGGACACCGGAAGTCGGGGCGCCACCGCTCGCTCGATGTCGTCGGCGACGGATCGCTCGACGCCGTCGGCGACGGTCAAGTGAGGGATCGGCTCCGCAATCGCGCCGGCGTACGGCTGATGCCACCACCGGCTCGGCTTCGGGGACCAGCACGACGATGGCCGTTGCCATCAGGGCTCACGCTGCGCGGGATCGACGACCAGCACGTCGCTGAACCAGTCGCGAAAGAAACCCCGGTCGCGGCTGAGCAGACGGGGCGCTCGCCTTGGCGTGAGCGGCGACGAGAAAGTCGGCGATCATCCGGACCCGCGATCCATCGGCCTCTCGATATCGGCGCCAGCGAGCCCCGGCATCGATCGCTGCATCCCGGTCGAGCACGTCCCAGCCCACGCCGAGCCGGTCCATCGTGCCGGCGACGTCGGCCCGCCTGCCCGTCGCCGCGGCGACCTCGGCCCAGACGATCTCGCATGCCCCGCGAACTGGGCGGGAATCGTTCCAAGTGGGCTTCTGGGCGGGAATCGTCTCGGATTCCGGGACGATTCCCGCCCAGATACGACGCCACCGATTTCGCCGCGCTTCAACCTTCCAGGACACTGCCGACGTAGCGGCGAATGGCCTCGACGGCTGCCGGGACGTAGCTGCCGTCGAACTTGATGGCGTGGACGACCAGCGGCACGACCTGGTGCAGCGTGACCCGCTCCTGCCATCCGTCAGCGAGCGGGAACGCCTCGTGGTAGGCGTCGAAGCAACTCGCCCCGAAGCCGCCGAACAGGCGCATCATGGCCAGGTCGTACTCACGATGGCCACCGTGGGCAGCGGGGTCGATCAACCAGTTGCGCCCGCCGATGTCGACGACGCGGTTGCCGGCCCACAGGTCGCCGTGCAACCGGGCCGGCGGCTCGACGGGCCCCGCCCACTCCTGCAGCCGGTCGGCGAGGCGCTCGAGGTCGGCGATCGCGGCGGGCGGCAGTGCCGAGCCGTCACGGGCGAGCCTGGCCAGCGGCAGCAGCCGGCGTTCGGCGTAGAACTCGACCCAGGTGGCGGCCGGGTCGTTGGGCAGGCTCCGGCTGCCGGTCGGGCGCCGATCCTCGCGCCCGAAGCACGGCGCGCCGGCGCGGTGCAGGGCCGCCAGCCGGCGACCCAGCTCGGCGTCCGCGGGCGGAGCCCGACGTGCGGCGACGTCGATCCACTGCAGCGCCAGGAACGGCGGGAAGCCGTCCGACACGGCGAGCACGACGGGGACGTCGACGGCCCGCGCGTCGCCGAGCCAGCGCAACCCGGCAGCCTCCGTGGTGAAGAACCCCGGCGGCGGGCTGCGGTGCGTCTTGACGAACACGCGGCGCCCGTCGGCGAGATCGACGCGGTACGAGATCGCCACGTCACCACCGTGAACCCGCTCGGCGTCTCTCACCGATGAGCCGAGGGCGCGCTCGACGGACGAAGCG
>JBIOUO010000363.1:0-2420 GCA_044867195.1 Ilumatobacteraceae bacterium | reverse complement strand
GCACCGCCAGCGGTCGCACCGCGTGCGCTTCGACTGGGGTCCGACCGGAGCGAGCGCGATCGCGGACGGAGCCGACGTCGCAGTCGTGGTCGACGTGCTCTCCTTCACCACCACGGTCTGCGTCGGCCTCGAGCGCGGGATCACGGTGCTCCCCTACCGCTGGAAGGACGAGCGCGCAGCGGCGTACGCCGAGGACCGGGCCGCCGTCCTCGCGACCGACCGGCGCCGGGGCCTGTCGCCGGCCGCGATGGCGAGGATGACCGGCGTCGACCGGGTCGTCGTGCCGTCTCCGAACGGCTCCTCGATCGCGTTCGGGCTCGCCGACCACGGCTGCACGGTGGTCGGTGCCTGCCTCCGGAACCGGCACGCCGTGGCCCGCTGGTTGCTCGGGCACGGCGGCCCGGTCGCCGTCGTCGCCGCTGGTGAACGCTGGCCGGACGACTCGCTGCGGCCGTGCGCGGAGGACCTCTGGGGCGCCGGCGCTGTGCTCGCCCTGCTACCGCCCGACTGCCTCTCGCCCGAGGCACGGCTGGCGGTCGAGGCGTTCCTGTCGGTGGAGTCCTCTCTCGCTTCAGCGCTGCACGAGTGCGCCAGCGGCCGCGAGCTCGACTCGGCCGGATTCGGTGGGGACGTCGACCTGGCCGCTGAGCTGGACGTGGCCGACGTCGTACCGATGCTGGTCGATGGCGAGTTCGCCCTGAATGCCGTCGACGGGAACTGACCCGACGAAACTCACGCTTTCCTGACAAAGCGTCGTGCGACAACCATGGGTTTCACCGGGTACCCGGTGAATCTCGTCTCCGGGGACGGCCCGTATAGATTCGAGCGCGTGAGCATCCTGGACGACGCCCGCGAGGGCATGGACCTCGACGTCCGGCCGCAGGACGACCTGTTCGGCCACGTCAACGGCCGGTGGCTGGAGCACAGCGAGATCCCGGCGGACCGGTCGAGCTGGGGGCCGTTCGTCCAGCTGGCCGACGTGGCGGAGGAGCAGGTCCACCGGATCATCGAGGACCTCGCGGCCAAGGCCACCGACGACACCACCGGAGACCTGAACGCCGACGCCCAGAAGATCGGCGACCTGTTCGCGTCGTTCATGGACACCGAACGGATCGACCGGGTCGGCACCCGTCCGATCCGGCCGCTCATGGACGCCGTGGCCGGCCTGCGCGACGTGCGCGACATGGCGGCGTTCCTCGGTGAGTTCGAGCGGATCGGCGGGCACGGGCTGTTCGGCTCCTACGTCAACACCGACGACCGCAACTCCGACCGGTACCTCTTCCACCTCGTCCAGGGCGGGCTCGGGCTGCCGGACGAGTCGTACTACCGCGAGGAGAAGTTCGCGGCCATCCGCGACGCGTACGCCGGCTACCTGACCACCGTGCTCCAGCTCGTCGAAACACTCGACGCCGAGGCCGGTGCCCAGACCGTGCTCCGGATCGACACCCGGCTGGCGGAGGGTCACTGGGCGCGGGCCGACACCCGCGACGTCCAGAAGACCTACAACCTGCGCACCGTTGCCGAGCTGCGCGAGCTCTGCCCCGGCTTCGACTGGGACGTCTACGTCACCAACCTCAGCGCGTCCGCGCACGACGCCGACGAGCTGCTCTCCGAGACCTGCGTCCGGCAGCCGTCGTACTTCGAGCACCTCTCGACCGTGCTGGGCGAGGTGCCGATCGAGGACTGGCGGACCTGGCTGCTCACGCGGGTGCTGCGCTCGGCGGCGCCGTACCTCACCGACGACTTCGTCGAGGCCAACTTCGACTTCTACGGCCGCACCCTCAACGGCACGCCCGAGCTGCGGGCCCGCTGGAAGCGTGGGGTCAGCCTGGTCGAGGGCGCGATCGGCGAGGCGGTCGGCGAGGAGTACGTCGCCCGGCACTTCCCGCCGTCGTCCAAGCAGCAGATGGACGAGCTGGTCGCAAACCTGCTGGCGGCCTACCGCGAGTCGATCTCCCAGCTCGACTGGATGACCGACGAGACCAAGGCCCGCGCGTACGAGAAGCTCGACACGTTCCGGCCCAAGATCGGCTACCCGGAGAAGTTCCGCGACTACTCCGCGCTCCGGATCCGCCCCGACGACCTGCTCGGCAACGTGGCGGCGGCGGCGGCGTTCGAGACCGACCGCCAGCTCGGCAAGATCGGGTCGCCGGTGGACCGCGACGAGTGGTTCATGCTCCCGCAGACCGTCAACGCCTACTACAACCCGGGCACCAACGAGATCTGCTTCCCGGCCGGGATCCTGCAGAAGCCGTTCTTCGCCCCCGACGCGGAGCCGGCCGAGAACTACGGCGGCATCGGCGCGGTGATCGGCCACGAGATCGGCCACGGCTTCGACGACCAGGGCAGCCGGTTCGACGGCGACGGCAACCTCGTCGACTGGTGGACGGACGACGACCGCGCCAACTTCGACGTCAAGA
>JBIOUO010000362.1:0-4008 GCA_044867195.1 Ilumatobacteraceae bacterium | reverse complement strand
AGGCCGGACGCGTCGAAGACATCGACGTCAAGCGGCTCGCCCGGAGGGGAGAGCAGCAACGCTGGGATCACCAGCAGCACACCCCTCAACATTTCAAGCTCCGCCGAGTTCGAGTGGCCCGCCCACTGCAATAGGTGTCTAGGTCTTGTTCACGCTCGTGTCAACCGGACTATACTTCCCCGCCTGCCAGCGCAGCGGGCGCGGGCGAAGCGACACACAAGGCGGAGGCGGCGATGGGCATCGGCGTGGCGCGCATGGCACGGTGGTTCGGCGTCGGCGCGGTCGCCTTGGCGATCACGGCGTTCAGCGCGACGGCTGGGGCACAGGCGCCCAACGATCAAGTCGGTTCGGTCCGCGTGGTCCACGGGCTGCGCGGGCTGGTTGCCGACATCTACCTCGACGGCAACCTGGCGTTGCCGACGTTCCAGCCCGAGCGGGCAACCGACCCGCTGCCCATCCCGGCCGGCGACCACTTGGTCGAGATCCGCACCGCCGGCGCGGCGGCCACCGAGACGCCGCTGCTCAGCCAGACGGTCACCGTGCCGGCCGGCTTCAGCGGCTCGCTCGTCGCCCACCTCGGGCCCGACGGCAACCCGACGCTCACCGCTTACGCCGACGACCTCACACCCGTGCCGGCAGGTCAGGCGCGCATCGTCGTCCGCCATGACGCGGCCGCTCCAGCCGTGGTCGTGCTGCTCAACAACGAGCCGACGTTCGCGTCGCTCGCTCCGGAAGCGGAGGCGGCGCAGGTCGTCGCCGCCGGGGACTACACGGTCACCGTGACGCCAGCGGGCGGCTCGGGTTCGGCCCCGGCTCCACAGAACGTGCAGTTGGCCGAGGGCACCGCCAACTTCATGTACCTGATCGGGTCGCAGGCCGACGGCACGCTCGGCTGGGCTGCCGTGCAGGTGAAGGACCTGCAGACCGCTCCGGCGATGATCCAGACCGGCGATGGCAGCACGCTGGCCGGCGGTGGCGGTGCCAACCCGCTCACCGTCTCCGTGGTCGCGCTCGCCGCCGTCGGCGCGGTGGCGACGGCGCTGCTGGCGGTCCAGGGCAGATCCCGCCTCCGTCCCCTTCGCCTCACGCGCCCTGGCCACCGGCGCACCTGAGCCTGTGCGCCGCCGGCGGCTCGTCGCCGCGGCGAGCCTGACGCTCGCCGTCCCGAGCGTCGCCGCCGTCGCGCTCGTCTCAGCTGGGCAATCGGGGTCCGTCGCATCTCCGTCGGTCGTGACTCGGACGGTGCCTGCGATCGGTGCCGCGTCGAGCGTGCCGCCAATCCCGGTGGCGCCGACCACGACATCCGCGCCGGCAATCGCCACGACGGCGCCGACGGCCACGACGACGACGACTACGACGAGCGTCGCGCCGATCGTCACCCATGACGCCCGCGTCGGCGTGGGTGTGCTGGTCCCGGTGGTGGTGGCGGCGCCGGTGCGCGTCGTGATCCCGTCGCTCGGCGCCGACGGGCCGGTCGTGCCCGGTGGTGTCGACGCGGCCGGGGCGCTCCAGATTCCAGGCGACGCCCGGACGCTGGTCTGGTGGAAGTTCGGCCCGACCCCGGGTGCCTCCGGCTCGGCCGTGATCGCCGGACACCTCGACTGGAAGGGCGTGGCGGGCATCTTCAACCGGCTCGCCGACACGCCGATCGGCGAGCGGATCAGCGTCGCCTACGACGACGGCCACGAGCAGGCGTTCGTCGTCACGTCGGTCCAGCTCGTCGACAAGCCAGCCGTCGCCGTCGACGGCACGTTTGCGCGTGACGGCGAGCCGGTGCTGCGGCTGGTGACGTGCGGCGGCGAGTTCGACCGGGCAACGCATCACTACCGCAGCAACGTGATCGTCACCGCCGTCCCGGCGTAGACGGCGGGCACGCCGGCAGCCGACTTACGGACCGCGCGGCCCAGGTGACAGAGTCCGGGCCATGCGGATCTCGGTCGCCCCGTCCGTCACGCTCGCCGCCGACGCGTACGGCACGGAGACCGACCCGCCGGTCGTGCTGCTCCACGGCGGGGGTCAGACGCGCCACTCGTGGGACCACACCGCACGCCGCCTCGGCAGCGCCGGCTGGTATGCGCTGACCGTCGATCTGCGCGGCCACGGCGACAGCGACTGGTCACCCGATGGGGACTACCAGTTCGAGCGCTTCGCCGAGGACGTGCGGTCGATCGCCGCCGCCCTGCCGTCGAAGCCCGCGCTCGTCGGCGCCTCGCTCGGCGGCATGGCCAGCCTGCTCGCCGTCGGCGAGTCGGACGACGACATCGCCAGCGGGCTCGTCCTCGTCGACATCGCCCCGCGTGTCGAGCTCGCCGGCGTCGCCCGGATCCGGGCGTTCATGCGCCAAGGGCTCGACGGCTTCGCCGACCTCGAGTCGGCGGCCGACGCGATCGCCTCCTACAACCCGCACCGCCCGCGGCCCAACGACCTGTCCGGTTTGAAGAAGAACCTCCGGCTGCACGACGACGGCCGGTGGTACTGGCACTGGGATCCGGCATTCATGGCCCTGCAGGAGCCGGACGAGCCCGGCCTCGACGGCCTCCCATCGCGCCGCATGGTGCAGTCCGAGCGCCTCGAAGCGGCCGCCCGCCGGCTGCGGTTGCCGACGCTGCTCGTGCGCGGCGGATCGAGCGACCTGCTGAGCGAGGAAGGCGTCGCGGCGATGCTGGCGCTCGTGCCGCATGCCAAGCACGTCGACGTCGCGGGCGCCGGGCACATGGTCGCCGGCGACCGCAACGACCGGTTCAACGCGGCCGTCATCGAGTTCTTGGAGCAGGACGTGCGCCGACGGGCTTGACTTCCTGCCCAGTGCAGGCGCGCGCAGACCTCCGCAACGTGGCCATCGTGGCCCACGTCGACCACGGCAAGACGACGCTGGTCGACCAGATGCTGTGGCAGACCGGCGCGTTCCGGGCCAACCAGGACGTCGCCGAGCGGGTGATGGACTCGATGGACCTCGAGCGGGAGAAGGGCATCACGATCCTCGCCAAGAACACGGCTGTCCGTTACCACGGCCCGGCGGGTGATGTGACGATCAACATCGTCGACACACCGGGCCACGCCGACTTCGGCGGGGAGGTCGAGCGGGCGCTGTCGATGGTCGACGGCGTGCTGCTGCTCGTCGACGCCTCGGAGGGACCGCTGCCCCAGACCCGCTTCGTGTTGCGCAAGACGCTGGAGGCCGCGCTTCCTGTGATCCTGGTGATCAACAAGGTCGATCGCCCGGATGCCCGCATCGCCGAGGTCGTCCACGACGTCGAGGAGCTGTTCCTCGACCTCGACGCCAATGTCGACCAGCTCGACTTCCCGATCGTCTACTGCGTGTCGCGCCAGGGGCGGGCGGCGGTGGAGCGTCCCGCCGACGGCGCCGGGCTGCCAGACGGCGCGTCCCTGGAGCCGCTGCTCGACCTGCTGGTCGAGCGCATCCCGGCCCCGATGTTCGATCCGGCGGCGCCGCTGCAGGCGCTGGTGACCAACCTCGACGCCTCGCCGTACGTCGGGCGCCTGGCGCTGTGCCGGGTGCGCGCGGGCACGCTGCGCAAGGGGCGCGCCGTGGCATGGTGCCGCGCCGACGGGACGATCGAGCGGGCGCGGATCGCCGAGCTGTACGTCACCGAGGCGCTCGACCGGGTGCCCGCCGAGTCGGCCGGGCCGGGTGAGATCGTCGCCGTGGCGGGCATCCCGGACATCACGATCGGCGAGACGCTCGCCGACCCCGACGATCCCCGACCACTGCCAGTGATCATGATCGACGAGCCGAGCCTGGCGATGACCGTCGGCATCAACACCTCGCCGCTGGCCGGCCTGGAGGGCACGGCGCTGACGGCACGTCTGGTGAAGAACCGCCTCGACGCCGAGCTGGTCGGCAACGTCAGCATCCGCGTGCTGCCGACCGAACGCCCCGACACCTGGGAGGTCCAGGGTCGCGGTGAGCTGCAGCTGGCCGTGCTGGTCGAGATGATGCGGCGGGAGGGGTTCGAGCTCACGGTGGGCAAGCCGCGCGTCCTCACC
>JBIOUO010000361.1:0-5551 GCA_044867195.1 Ilumatobacteraceae bacterium | reverse complement strand
TCAACGTCGACGGCGAGGGCTACTCGACGACCGGCCGCATCCTGCGCGTCGCCGGCAGCGGCGACGATCCGCTCGAGCCGTTCACGCTGCCGATGGCGCTCGCCAACGACGCCGTGATCCGTGACGGCGTATGCATCGGTGACCCGACCGAGGGCGCGCTCGTCGTCCTCGCCGCCAAGGGCGGTCTCGACGTCTCCGAGACGAGGCGCACCTATCCGCGCATCGCCGAGGTGCCGTTCGACGCCGAGTACAAGCTGATGGCGACGTTCCACGAGATGGAGGACGGCGGGCGTACCGTCGTGCGCTGCTTCGTCAAGGGCGCACCCGACGTGCTGCTCGCCCGCGCGTCGAGCTACCTGGCCGCCGACGGGTCGTCGCAGTCGATGGGCGACGCCGCCTCCAGGGTCCTCGCCGAGAACGACCGCCTCGCCGGGGCCGGTTTGCGGGTATTGGCCGTCGCCCGGCGCGACTTCGACCCGGCGTCGTTCGACCGATCAGGCGATCTGCTGGCCCTCGTCACCGACCTCCAGCTGCTGGCCCTCGTCGGCATCGTCGATCCACCACGCAAAGAGGCAAGGGACGCGATCGCCCTGTGCCATGACGCCGGGATCCGCGTCCGCATGATCACCGGCGACCACGCCACGACGGCGGCAGCCATCGCCGGGCAGCTGGGCATCGAGGGACGGGCCCTCACCGGCGCCGAGTTCGCCGCCCTCCCCGACGAGGAGCTGCTGGCCCAGGTGGGCGAGATCGGCGTCGTGGCGCGGGTCGCGCCGGAGGACAAGGTACGCCTCGTCAGCATCCTCAAGCGGCAGGGGAACATCGTCGCCATGACCGGCGACGGCGTGAACGACGCGCCGGCGCTGACGAGAGCGGACATCGGCGTGGCGATGGGGATCACCGGGACGGAGGTCACCAAGGACGCCGCGGAGATGATCCTCACCGACGACAACTTCGCCACCATCGTCGCCGCCGTCGAGGGCGGGCGGGGGCTCTACGACAACCTGATGAAGTACATCCGGGTCCAGATGATCATGCTGGCCGGGTTCATCCTGCTGTTCCTCGGGGCTGGGATCTTCGACGTCGCCGGCGGCACTCCGCTGCTGCCGCTGCAGGTGCTGTGGATCAACTTCGCGATCGACGTGCTGCTGGCGTTCGGGCTCGGCTTCGACGCCCCGACACCCGGCCTGATGCGGCGCCGACCGAGGTCTCCCGACGAGCCGGTGATCGCCCCGGCACTCGGTGTGCGGTTGGGCTTCGCCGGGCTGCTCATCGCCGTCGGCACGCTGGTCGTCGTGGCGTGGGCCGAGGACCGCTACGACCTGATCACTGCCACGACGATGGGGCTGACCACGATCTCCCTGCTGCACATCGTGGCCGCCCTCGAGTGGCGCGACCCGTTCCGCAGCGTCTTCCATCTCGACACGTTCGCCAACCGGCGTTTCAACCTGCTCATGCTCACCGCGCTGGCGTTGGCCTTCCTGGCCACCACGATCGACGGTCTGAACCGTCTCCTCGACACGACCCAGCTCGACGGCGACCAGTGGCGGGTCTGCCTCATCGCCGTGATCGGCTACTTCGTCCTCGCCGAGCTGGGCAAGCTGATCCTCCGCCACGTCCAACCCGAAGGTGCGCGATGACCTCGCCACTGGACGCTCGCGATCTCCGCTGGCCGACCGTCTCCGAGAAGGAACGCGACGCCAGCGCCACAGCCCGCGCTCGGCTGGAGGCCGAGCCGGACTGACGGGACCGATCCCGTCACCACATCAACACATCCCCCAGGAGGTCATCACACCATGCAGCTCGCCGCGGAGTTCGGATCAGGACAGGTGTTCTGGTCGATGCTCTGGTTCTTCCTGTTCTTCATCTGGATCTGGATCCTGATCGTCGTCTTCGGCGACATCTTCCGCAGCCACGATCTCTCCGGCTGGGGCAAGGCGCTGTGGACGATCTTCATCATCATCGTGCCGTACCTCGGGGTCTTCGTGTACCTGATCGCCCGCGGCCACAAGATGCAGGAGCGATCGATGAAGGTTGCCGCCGATCAGGAAGCGCAGTTCCGGACCTACGTGCAGAACGTCGCCACGAGCGGCGGCAGCTCCGCCGACGAGATCGCCCGCCTCGCGCAGCTGCGCGACCAGGGTGTCCTGAGCGAGGCGGAGTTCCAGCAGGCCAAGGCCAAGGCGCTCGGCTGACCGCACCCAGCGTTCTGCGTGAGCGATGAGGCGCGAATCGTGCATGATCGCTCACGCAGAACCGTGATTGGAGGAGCGATGGCCACAGTTGACGGCGCGACGGTGCTCGCCCGAGCGCTGCACCAGCACGGGGTGCGGTACATGTTCGGCATCGTCGGGTTCCCGGTGTTCCCGCTAGCCGAGGCCGCCCAGCGGGAGGGGATCAGCTTCGTCGGGGTGCGCAACGAGCAGGCGGCGTCGTATGCCGCCCAGGCAGCGTCCTACCTCACCGGGCGGACCCAGGCCTGCCTCGTCGTCTCCGGCCCGGGCGTCGTGCACGCGTTGGCGGGACTCGCCAACGCCAAGGAGAACTGCTGGCCGATGATCCTCCTCGGCGGCGCGTCGGGCAGCCACCAGAACGGGATGGGCGCCTTCCAGGAGGAGCGCCAGGTCCACCTCACGACGCCGTACACGAAGTACAGCCGCGACGTCGACACGGTGGAACGCATCCCCTACTACGTGGAGCAGGCCGTGCGGACCTCGCTCTACGGGCGCCCAGGCCCGGTCCACCTCGACTTCCCCGAGGACGTCATCATCGGCCGGGCCGACGACGGCGAGCTGCAGTGGCCGCGACCCGTCGCTGACGCACCCCGCGCCCAGGCCGACCCTGACGCCGTGAGCGCCGCCCTGCGCCTGCTGCAGGGTGCGGCACGGCCGCTCGTGATCGTCGGCAAGGGCATGGCCTGGGCGCGGGCGGAGGTGGAGGTGCGTGACTTCATCGAGCGCACGCAGCTGCCGTTCCTGTCGACCCCGATGGCCAAGGGCGTCGTGGCGGACGACCATCCGCTGTCGGTCGGCGGTGCCCGATCCCACGCCCTGCAGCACGCCGACGTGGTGCTCCTGCTCGGTGCCCGCCTCAACTGGATCCTGCACTTCGGCCGCCCGCCGAGGTTCGCCCCCGACGTCCGCATCGCCCAGGTGGACGTGGCCGCCGAGCAGATCTCGCACAACGTCGCGGCTGACGTCGCGATGGTCGGCGACGGCCGGGCGGTGATGGCTCAGCTCGTGGGCGAGGTCGACGCCTCGGGTTGGTCGTACCCGCCGTCCACGGAGTGGCGGGACGCGATCGCCGCCAAGATCCGCGCCAACGCCGAGATGGTTGCCGCGATGGCCGACGATGACAGCGAGCCGATGAACTACTACCGGGCGCTGCGGGACGTGCGTGAGGCGCTGCCGCGTGACGCGATCGTCGTGTCCGAAGGGGCCAACACGATGGACATCGGCCGTACCCAGCTGCCCAACTACGAGGCGCGGTCACGACTCGACGCCGGCACGTACGGGACGATGGGCGTCGGCTTGGGCTTCGCGATCGCCGCCGCGGTCACCCAACCCGGCCGGCCGGTCCTCGCTCTGGAGGGTGACTCGGCCTTCGGGTTCTCCGGCATGGAGGTCGAGACGGCATGCCGCTACGGCCTGGCGATCACGATCGTCGTGCTCAACAACGGGGGCATCGCCTTCGGCCCCGAGCGGCCTCCGGCACCCGGCGAACCCGTCGCCCCGTACGTCCTGTCACGCGCCGCCCGCTACGACAAGGTCGCCGAGGCGTTCGGCGGCCGCGGTTTCCAGGTCGAGCACCCCGGCGACCTTCGCGCCGTGCTCGACAAGGCGCTGTCGTCGGGGACGACGTCCGTCGTCAACGTCCTCATCGCCCCGAACGCCACGCGCAAGGCTCAGGAGCACGCCTGGAAGACGTGATCGCGGCCACCGCATCGGCGAGCTCGGAGGCGAGGTGAGCAGCTTGGCTGCGAGCCGAGCCCGAGTGATCAGCCCCGTCGGGTGCTGCGCAGCGTCTTCAACTCCGGCTGGCCCGGGCGCGGCGCCTGGCTCGGCACGGCTGTCGGCTCGGGTGGGCGCCCGCGGACGGTTCGAAAGAAGCGTGTGTCGTCGAGCTCGCGCTCGTCCCACAGCTTCTCGCAGCGCGTGCTGGCGTAGTGGCAGCTGATCGCCCGCCGGAATCCGGTCGTCGCGTTGTGCCCCGAGCCGTGGAGCAGAAGCGGATGGAAGTAGATCGTGTCCCCCGGCTCGCACTCGACGTGCACGCGCTCGATCGTGCCGTCGACGCCCTTGGCGCCCCAGTACCCGGCGTTGACGTACTCCCAGTCGACGTCCTGATGATCGAGCAGCGGTCCGCGGTGGGTGCCGGGCACGACCACGAGGCAGCCGTTGGCGCGGGTCACCGGCTCGAGGGCGGTCCAGCTGGCCACGATCGCGTCGGCCGGACGGAACGGGAAGTAGACGAGGTCCTGGTGGAGAGGGTGGCGGCCGTCGACCCCCGGCGGCTTGTTGATCAGCATGCAGTGGATGCTCTGCAAGTCGGGGCCGATCAGCTGCTCGACGCAGTCCAGCACCGAGGGGTGCGTGCAGTACGTGTCGAGCACGGGATCACCCTCGAAGTCCTGGATCTTGGCGATCGCCTGGATGGTCGACTCGGGTGCGACCGCGCCGCGAGCCACCATCACGTCGCGCATGACGAGCATCCGCTTGGCCGGCGGCACGCGGCCCTCGACGATGTCCTCGAGGCGACTGGTCCACGTGGCGAGCGGCTCGGCCGGAAGCAACCGGCGAGCCACGACGTAGCCCTGCTCCCAGTAGTGGTCGACCTGCTCGGTCGTGAGTCGTTGCACGTTGCCTCCTCCGGCACCGGGACGCCGGGGGGCGGCGTCGCGGAGCGCGATCAGCGAGGACAGTACCGACGGAGGCGACGATGTCTCAACGCGGACGCGTCGCGCCCCCCACATCTGGGTGGCCACAGTCTCACGGGACCAACTGGGTGGCCGTGGTCTCGGATTCGAGACTGTCGCCACCCGGAACGGCGAACGCCGAGCAACGTGACGCAGGGCGCCTGCTCCTCTCCCGAACATCTTCTCGATTCCGCGTTGACATACGGGGGTGAACACGTGTACCCTCAGGCTCATGAGTGTGCTGCTCGACGACCCGCCCGGCCAGACGCCGGCCGACATGGCGGACGTCGAGTCGATCGAGGCGCGGCTGCAAGTCGTGTGCGGCCATCTCAACGTGCTGCACGCCGAACTGGTCGCCTTGACGGCTGAGGCGATCACCACCGGCGAGTGGGACCAGCCCGGTGTCCGCTCGGTCGCCCACTGGCTGATCTGGCAGGCCGGGCTGTCACCGTCCACCGCCCGCGACATCGTCCGGTTGGCTGAGGCGACGCGGTCGCATCCGGCGATCCTGGGCCGGTTGGCCGACGGGTTGGTGTCGCTCGATCAGGCCGCCGCCGCGGCCCGCGCCCCGGCCTATCTCGACGCGACGTTCGCCGAGCACGCCGAAGTGGCCACCGTCCCCCAGCTGCGCCTGCT
>JBIOUO010000360.1:0-3407 GCA_044867195.1 Ilumatobacteraceae bacterium | reverse complement strand
CGATCACGACGACGTCGCGCTGATCACGTTCACCGGCTCGCCCGACGTCGGGTGGTCGATCCGCGCCCGGGCACCGCGCAAGAAGGTCGGCCTCGAGCTCGGCAACAACGCACCGCTGATCATCGAGACCAACAGCGACTGGCACGCCGCGGCATCGAAGGTCAAAGTTGCCGGCTTCTCCCACGCCGGCCAGAGCTGTATCTCGACGCAGCGGATACTGGTCGAGGCCGAGGTCGCCGGCGCGTTCACCGAGGCGCTCGTCAAGGAGGTCTCTTCGCTGGTAGTCGGCGACCCGCTGGACGAGGCCACCGACGTGTCGGCGCTGATCGCCCGGAGCGAGCGGGACCGGGTCAAGGCATGGGTCGACGAGGCGGTCGATCAGGGAGCCGCGGTCGCCCACGGCGGCGAGCTCGACGAGCACGGCCTGCTCGTCCCGACGGTGCTCACGGGAGCCACCCCGACGATGAAGGTGTGCTCGCAGGAGGTGTTCGGCCCGGTCGTGGCGATCTCGACCTTCGACGACCTCGACGAGGCGCTGCGCCTCGCCAACGACACCCGCTACGGGCTGCAGGCCGCGATCTTCACCCATGACATGGGACATGCGCTGAAGGCGTTCCAGCGGCTCGACTTCGGTGGGGTGCTGGTCAACGAGGTGCCGACGTGGCGGGCCGACCATCAGCCCTACGGCGGCGTGCGCGACAGCGGCAACACCCGCGAGGGACCGGCGTACTCCGTGCGCGAGATGACCGAGCTGCGGATGGTCGTGCTGTCACCCTGAGACCGCCGGACCCATGAGCTGCCGGTACGGGTCTCCGCCGTACGGATCTCCGCAACCGTGACGCACAGATCGGCGAGACGAGCCGCCGGGTGTATCAGCGGCACCGTCAGCTGCTCACGATGCGGTGGTCCGAACCAGGTCCCGAACAGTCGCCGGAACTCCAGCGGCGCTCTCAGCCGGTCCCGTGGTAGCCTCGCCGGTCGCCCCGGATGGAGTCGGGGCGTCGAGGGAAGGTGTCGGGCGGGACATGTCAGAGGTGGAGTTCAACGTGCCCAGTGGTGAGCCCGTGGGCGTCGGGGCGTCGGTCGCCAGCGCCCCGCCGGCCGAACAGGCGCGGGATCGCGCGACGCTGGACTGGCGCGTGCCGCCGGTCCTCGTCGTCGCCTTCGTGTCGCTGGCGACGTCGCTCGTCATGACGTTCGTCGTGTCCTCGGGCGGCAGCGTCACGGACGCCAACTTCGACCCCTACTTCTTCGGCGAGATGGGCAAGAGCATCGCCCACGGCCATGCCTTCGAGGGCTTCGGCAACCTGATCACCCGCCGGGCACCGCTCTACCCGATCTTCATCGGTGGGATCTACTTCGTGCTCGGCGACCACGCCCGGGTCGTCCTGTTCGTCCAATGCCTCCTGTTCGCCGCTACCGCGGTGCTCGCCTACGACCTCGCCCGGCGCCACTTCAACCAGCGCAGCGGGGTGATCGCTGGCGTGCTCGTCGCCGTCCATCCGTTGCTCCTGCGCTACGTCCCGACGCTCCACCTAGAGACGTTGATGACGTTCCTCGTCACCCTCCTCGTGTGGTGCACGTACCGCTTCTGGCGCTCGCCGACGGTGCTCAACGGGGTCTTCGTCGGGCTCGCGGCCGGGCTGGCGACGCTGACCAAGGCCGTCATGCTGATCTACCCGCTGGTCTTCGTCGTCGCCCTGCTGCTCACCATCCGCGCCGCCCGCCGCCGCGGCGAGCCGGAACGCACGCCGTGGAAGGCGATCGCCGCGATGTTCCTCGTGCTGGCCGCCACCATCGCGCCGTGGACGATCCGCAACTACGGCACGACTGGTCACGTCGTCCTCGTGTCGTCTGGCACCAGCGACGCGTTCCTGCGCGGCTTCATCTTCAGCCGCTGGGAGTTCATCACGCTGCAGGACCCGCCGTACACGCTCGCCGAGCAGGAGAGCAACGCCTACTTCCAGCGGCTGGCCCGCGAAGCGGGCACGGTCTGGGAGCGTGACGACTACGAGACCGACCAGATCCTCAACAAGGAGGCCAAGCGCCGCCTGATCCACGAGCCGGGTCAGGTCGCCCGCAAGACGGTCGCCGGGCTGTTCGCGTTCTGGTACCAGCTGACGAGCGCCAAGAACTCGCTGCTCGTGCTGGTGTGCGCGATCGGCGCGTGGGTGCTGGCGATCATCGGCTGGCGGCGGGCCCGCCGCGAGCACCTGGCGGTGTGGCCGTTCATCCTGCCGGTCCTGTATCTCAACGTGCTCCTGGCCTTCCTCCTCGCGCTCGGCCGCTACTCGGCGCCGATCCTCCCCGCGCTGCTGGTCGTGTCGGCCTATGGCGTCGACACGCTGCTCGACCGCTGGCGGTCGCGTGATGCGTGAGGTGCTCGCCGCCGTCGGGTCGGCTCAGGCGGTCGTGTTCGACGTCGACGGCACGCTGTACAACCAGGGCCCGGTCCGCCGGGCGATGATGGTGCGCCTCGCACGCGCCCACGTCGCACGACCTCGGACCGGGGCGCGGACGGTGCGCACACTGGCCGCGTACCGGCGGGCGCAGGAAGCGCTGCGCGAGGCGGCGTTCGAGGGCGACGTCGGCACCGAGCAGCTGGCGCTGGCGGCGGCGCAGGTCGGCGCCCAAGTCGCCGACGTGCGCGCGCTCGTCGAGCGGTGGATGGAGACGGCGCCGCTCGACGCCGTCGCGACCCATGCCCGGCCCGGCCTGATCGACGTCCTCGACGAGCTCGCGCGGCGCAGCATCGCCCTCGGTGTCGTGTCCGACTACCCGGCCGAGCGCAAGCTGGCCGCGCTCGGTCTCGACGGGCGCTTCGACGTCGTCGTGACCGCCCAGGACCCGAGAGTGCACGCGTTCAAGCCGAGCCCGAAGGGGATCCTCGTCGCCCTCGCCGAGCTCGGCGTCGACCCGCGCGACGCGCTCTACGTCGGCGACCGGCCCGAAGTCGACGCCGCCGCGGCGGCGGCGGCAAGTGTGCGCTGCGTGCTCGTCGGCCAGGCGCGCCGGACGGTGACGGGCGACCGGTCGGCGCCGGCCGGCCACGGCACGCCAGATGTGAGGGAGGCGATATGAGCGAGCGCAGCGAGCGACCGATTGGGCGCGGTCTTATTGCTCATTGGTGCCCGGTGCGTTCCAACGGTGGGAGGACGTCGCACCATGACGGGGTGGACCGTGTGAGCGTGCGCAGCGAGCGAGCGATTGGGCGCGGTCTTGTTGCTCATTGGTGCCCTGTGCGTTCCAACGGTGGGAGGACGTCGCACCATGACGGGGCGCACCAATGAGCACCACCACGCCGGAGATCACGCTGTCGCGGCGGCGGGCGGTGGCCGCCCTGTCGAGCCGCCCGACGCTGAAGGGGCACATCGCGATCCTGCGCCCCGACCACTGGTTCAAGCAGG
>JBIOUO010000359.1:0-20804 GCA_044867195.1 Ilumatobacteraceae bacterium | reverse complement strand
CGGCGGCGCAGCGCGACCGCGTCGAGGGCTACATCCAGAAGGGCGTCGACGAAGGCGCCGAGCTCGTCGCCGGCGGCCCGGGTGCGCCCGAGGGCCTGGAGAGCGGGTTCTACGTCCGCCCGACCGTCTTCTCCAACGTGCAGCGCGACATGACCATCGCCCAGGAGGAGATCTTCGGCCCGGTGCTGTCGATCCTGCCGTACGCCGACGAGGACGATGCCGTGGACATCGCCAACGGCGTCGTCTACGGGCTCGCCGGCGGCGTGTGGTCGGGCGACAAGGACCACGCCATCGCCGTCGCCCGCCGCCTGCGCACCGGGCAGGTCGAGGTCAACGGTGGGGCGTTCAACCCCAACGCCCCGTTCGGCGGCTACAAGCAGTCCGGCATCGGGCGCGAGTACGGCAGCTACGGGCTGGAGGAGTTCCTCGAGACGAAGAGCCTCCAGCTCTGAGCGGAGACACCTCGGTCCGGATCGGGCTGCTCGCAGCGTCGCGCATCGCCGCCTCGGCCATCGTCGAGCCGGCAGCCGGCGTCGCCGGCATCGAGGTGGTCGGGGTCGCGGCACGCGACCTGTCCCGGGCACAGGAGGCCGCCACCGAGTGGGACGTGCCGCTGGCGTTCGGCTCGTACGCCGGGTTGCTGGCGTCGGATGACGTCGACGCGGTGTACATCGGCGCACCGGCCGCGCTGCACCGGCCGTGGACGATCGCCGCCATCGAAGCCGGCAAGCATGTGCTGTGCGAAAAGCCGCTGGCCGCCAACGCCGACGACGCCCGCCGCATCGCCGACGCGGCGAACGGCTCCGACCGCGTCGTGATGGAGGGGTTCCACTGGCGCTACCACCCATTCGCGACGCAGATCGCGGCGATCCTGGGCAGCGGCGCGCTCGGGCGGCTCGAGCACGTCGAAGCCCACTTCGACCTCCCCGCGGATCAGTTCCCGCCGGAGGACATCCGGTGGGACCTCGCCCTCGGCGGCGGCGCCCTGATGGACCTCGGGTGCTACCCGATCCAGTGGGTGCGCTTCGCCGTCGGCGCCGAGCCGGAGGTCACCGCGGCCACGGCCGAGTGCCCGCGGCCCGGCGTCGACGGTCGCCTCGCCGCCGACCTGCAGTGGGACTCCGGCGTCACGGGCTCGATCCACTGCTCGATGCTCGAGCCGGCGGGTGCCGTCCGCGCCGACCTCGTCGCTCGCGGTGAGCGCGGCGTGATGACCGCTGTCAACCCGCTGGCGCCGCCGTTCGGGTCTCGTCTCGTGGTCGAGACGGCCGCCGGGCGCGACGAGCAGGAGGTCGAGCGCACGTCGACCTACCACCACCAGCTGCTCGCGTTCCGCGACGCCGTGCTGCACGGCACGGCGTTCCCGACCACCGCCGACGACGGGGTCCGCAACATGGCCGTGATCGATGCCTGCTACCGCGCCGCGGGCCTCGAGCCACGCCCGTCGTGGGACCGGCCGCTGGCCTGATTACCCCGGCCTCGCACGGCGAGCCAGCGATATCGTGCGCCGGTGGCAACCGGGGTGTTCGACGAGCTGACGCCTGATGACGCGCGCGCGTTGCGTCAGCTCGGCGTCGGCCGGCGCCACCAGCGGGGGACGTACCTCATGCTCGAGGGCGACCGCAGCGACCATGCCCTGCTCATCTGCACCGGTCGGGTCAAGATCGTGCGGACGTCAGAGGAGGGGCGGGAGTCCGTGGTCGCGGTGCGTGGAGCCGGCGAGGTGGTCGGCGAGCTGACCGCGCTCGCCGGCGCCGCACGCAACGCCTCGATCGTCGCCCTCTGCGACGTCACCGTGCGGGCGATCCCGGCCAACGAGCTGCTGGCGTTCGTCAGCAGCCGGCCGGCGGTGAGCCGCGCCATGATCCGCCAGCTGGCGATGCGCTTGCACGAGGCGACCTCGCGCCAGGCCGACGCCGCCGGCTACGACTCGCTGCGCCGCGTCGCGCGGGTGCTGCTCGAGCAGGCCGAGCACTACGGCGAACAGGTCATCGGTGGCGTGAAAGCCGGACCCGGCCTGACGCAGCAGGAGCTGGCCGGGCTCGTGTCGGCGTCGCCGACGTCGGTCGCCCGGGCGCTCGCCCGGCTGCGCTCGCAAGGACTCGTCACGACCGCCCGCCGCTCGGTCGTGATCCTCGACCTCGAGGGCATGCGCCGCTTCGTCAGCTGACCCGCGCGTGCCCTCGACAGTCTGTCGATCTGGGCGGGATCCGTCTCGGTTTCCGGGACGATTGCCGCCCAGATCACCGGGTGAGACGATTCCCGCCCAGATTGGGGTGCCGGCGACTACTCGGCCGCGGTCCGCGACGCAGGTGGGGCGTTGCGCTGCTCGCTGCTCGGGCGCACGGCGTGGAAGCGCCGGCCGGAGATCTCGACTGGCTCGACACGCACGAAGCGGTGCTTCGGTGAGACGTGCCAGGGGAACAGCGGCAGCTCGGCGGCCTCGAAGCGCTCCTGCAGCCCGCCCACCTCGGTGGCCCGGCCCTTGATGAGGACGGACCACGCGTCGCCCGTCGGCTCGTCGTAGCCGTCCGCCTCGAACGCCACGTTGCGATTGGCGGCGAGGGCGTCGAGCTTGGTTCCTTCCGCGGTGCGGAACACGACCGTGCCGTGCTCGACGACGTAGTTGACAGGGAAGATCTCGGGATGCTCGTCGCGGCACACGGCGAGCCGGCCCACGTCGGACGAGCGCAGCCGCTCGAGGCACTCGGACGTGGACAGCACCGTCGTACCGACGTGGTCGGTGGTCATGCGCCCATCGTGCACCAGGGCGGGGATCGAGATGAGAGTCGAAGGTCCCGATGCGGCCGCCTTCGGGACCGGACCACCCCCTCCTCGCCGCGCCTGCGGATCAGTCGACGCCCGTCCACGCGACCGCCGGGCGGCCCGACGCTCTGCCCAGCGGAGCCCCCCGCTCGAGCGTGCCGGCGCAGTCACGGCACCAGCGGGTGGCAGGCACGGCCTCCATGCGGGCTACGCCGATCGCCCCGCCACAGCGTTCGCAGATGCCGTAGCGCCCGGCGGCGAGGCGGTCACGGGCCGCGTCGATCTCCCGCAACGCGTCGGCGAACTCTCCGACTTCGACCTGCTCGGCCCAGCCATCGGAGCCGGCCGCCCGTAGCTCGTCGATCGAGCGCCGGAGCCGCCGCTCCTCGGCGTCCAACCAGCAGCTGGCGTCAGCGTCGAGAGGCGCGATCTCTGGGGGGCAGATGACGTCCATGCCGCGATCCTGACCGGACGCCACGGCGGCTCGTAGGGCCGAAGGTCCCGCGCGCGAGGCGGATGGGGACCTTCGACCCTGGCGGCAGCGGCCGGCCGAGCGCACGCTGGCGTGTGCACACACCGAATGGAGGGGTGATGTTCAAGACCGTGGTCGTCGCCCTCGACCTCGATGCCGACGGCGACCGGGTGTTGCCGTACGTCCACGCCCTGGCACGCTCCGGGTCGGCTCGGGTCGACCTCGTCACGGTGTCCGAGCCCGGCATGTCGAGCGCGGTCGACGCCTACGAGCTCGAACGGCGCGCGACGGCGAACGGCTGGGGCAGCGACGCATGGACGGTCGTCCACGACGTCGACGCCGCCGGCGGGCTGGTCACCCACGCCGCCCGCCGCGAGCAGGCGCTGCTGGTGATGGCCACCTCGGCGAGACGGCCATTGACATCGTCGCTCCTCGGCAGCGTCGGCCACGATGTGCTGCGCCGCACCGACCGGCCCGTGCTGATGGTCGGCCCCAACGTGGCTCCCGACTACGCGCCGCCCTCGACGACGCTCGTGCCGTTCCTCGACTCGCTCGACGCCGCCGACCGCGCCATCCCCGCCATCATCGACTGGCAGACGACGTTCACCTGCGAAGCACCGCAGATCGTCGAGGTCGTCGCGCCAGGCGTCGACGGCACCGCCGCCCGCCGGGTGGTAGACCACATCGCCGCGCGCTTGGCAGCGCAGCACATCCACGGCACGGCGCATGTTGTGTTCGACGACGATCCGATCACCGCCCTGGAAGCGGTGAGCGCACCGTTCGAAGGAGCCGTGTACGTCGCCACGAGCGCCCGCTACACCGACGGCCGGTTGCACTGGTACAGCACCACGCAACGACTGGTGCAGCACGCCACGTGCCCGGTCCTCGTCGTGCCGGCGCGGCCGGCGCCGATCCCGACGGCCGAGGCGGCGATCGACGAGCACAGCCCGTTCCGCGACCTCACCGTCGCGGCCGGGTCCTCTGCCGTCTGACGCCCGAGCCTGCGTCGCGCGTCATCTGCGTGGCCACAGTCTCGGAACCGAGACCGTGAGCACCCAGAAACCGGAATGAGACCACGGCCAACCAGTTGCACGGCTTGGGGGTCGGTCGGTCTTCAGCCACCCTCGGAGGAGGGGACGTCGTGCCAGGTCGCTTCGGCACCGGAGTGGCCGACCTCGGCGATGGTCCACGTCGCTCCCGTGGCGGTGACAGCGGCGGCGACGAGGAGGACGATCGTCACGGCGCGTCCCGAGATCGTCGGGCGCCGATCCTTGAACCGGTCCTTGAACCGGTCGATGACGACGATCGCGCCGGCGACGATCGCCAGGGCGACCGCCCATGGCATCACCTGCTCGGCGAGCTCGGTGTGGCGGTGGATCAGCTCACTGCGACGGACGCGCTGCTGGAGCGACTCCCCGGATTGCTCGGCCAACCAGACCGCGCCGATCGACGCCAGCGAGAGAGCGAGCGCGATCGGGGCGTACGGTCGCCGCCAGCGCGGCACCGCGGCGACGGCGACGGTGGCGATGGCGGCGAGGGGAAGCAGGACGACGGCGGCGTGCACGACGAGCGGGTGCGCGGGAAGTCCGAACAGGTTGTCGATGCTCATTGGGGGGGGTCCCTTCAGGCTCAGGGTGAGGGGCTGGTCAGGGTGCGACGTGGCGGCCTCGCCCGGGCCGGCGGTTGGGCGGGATGGCGATGCGCCAGGCGGTAGATCGCCGCCCAGGCGACGGCTCCGACGCTGGCGACCGCGGTGACCTGGTAGAGGCGGTTGGCCCGATCGGTGCCGGCGTAGGCGGCGTGCAGGCTGGTCAACCAGAACGCGGCGTAGCTCGTGAGGTGAATCCCCCGCCAGACTCGGCGAGGGAGTCGGCGCACGGCGAGTGACGTGACGTGGACCGTCGCCAGGAGCCACATCGCGACGACACCGAGTGCGACGGCGCCGGTTCGCCACTGCGAGGCGAACGGGATCGTCAGGTCGGCGATCGCGAAGTGGGTGTAGCTGTCGGCGACGAGCGCGCCGATGTGGATGGCGACGAACGACACCGTCAGCGCGCCGAGCCAACGATGGATGTCGAGCAGCCACGCCGGCCGGCGCCGCCCGCGGAACGCGTCGCTCGACAGCACGACACCCCACAGCACTGACGCAGTGAGCATCAGCCACGCTGTGATCCCGGCGGCGCGGGCGACATACCACCAGAGCTGTGGGTTCACGGCAGTGTCCCGACGGCGACGGCGAGCGATCGGAGGTCGTCCGTGGCAATCACCTCGCCGGCCGCCGTGAAGGTGACGCCGGACAAGGCGTGGGCCCGGAGGTGGTCGAGGATGCCCGCGCGGCCGCTGAGGATCGCCGCGGTGGCGTGGGCCTCGGCGAGCCACCCGGTCCGGGCGACGACGGTGACGGCAGCCAGGTCGGTGCGCGACTCGGTGCCGGTGGCGGGATCGACGACGTGCTGGTGAGGCCGGCCCTCGTGCGTCCAGCGGCGCGAGCGCGTGCTGGACGTGGCGACGCCACCACCGGTGATGGCGAACGTGCCGAGGTCCGTGGCGGGCTTGTCCGGTCGCTCGATGGTCACGTGCCAGCCATCCGGGAGCGGAGGCTCGCCGGCACACGAGAGGTCACCGCCGATGCCGACGAGCGCGCCGCGCGCCCCGGCGGCCAGCAGCTCGGCCACCACGAGGTCGGCCGCCAGGCCTTTGCCGATCCCGCCCGGGTCGAGCACGACCCCGACCGGCACGGTCACCGTGCGCTGTGCGGGGTCGATCGCCACGTCGCCCATCCCGCCGAGGCGGAGATCCATCGGCGGGAGCGCGGTCACCCGTGCGGGATCCTCGACGCTGTGCCCGTAGCCGGCGGCGACGAGCACCGGCAGCACGGTCGGGTCGTAGCGACCGCCCGTCGCCTGCCACGCCGCCACCATCGTCGAGATCAGCGTGAGGGTCACGGGCTCGACGACGACCGGTCGCCCGGACCCGACGTTGATGCGCGACACGTCGCTGTCTGGCAGGAAGCGGCTCCAGCATCGTTCGAGATGCTCGAGCATCAGCTGGGCACGGTCGAGCGCGCCGGCCGGTGCGCCGACTGCGATCACGTGGGCGTCGCTGGCCATCACCCGGAAGCGGCGCTCAGTGGCTCCCATGGGTCCTCGCCACCGGGGCCGCGGTGGTCGGCGGAACCGGCCGAACGGTCGGCGGCACCGTCAGCGGCACCGGCGGTGCCGGCGCCGCCGGCGCCGCGCCGCTCACCTGCTGATGTGGCGGCACGGGGCGGGGCGGCGGCGGGGTCGAAGCGCTCGGTGCCGGCGCCGTGACGACGGTCGCCGAGCTCGGTGGGACCGGTGGGGCCGTCGACGCGGCGGCTGCGTCGAGGCTCATGAACCCGACGAGGCCGAGCATTCCGCAGAGTCCGGCCGTGGCTGCCCCGACGCGCGCGCCGTGCGCCGGGTGGCGCCGGCGCACGTGACGGCGAGCGGCCGGCGCGCCGCGCTCGACGTCCGCGCCCCGTGACGCCGTGCGGCGCTGCCGCAGCGCCTCGATCCGGGCGCGCTGGGCTGCAGCCTCCGGGTCGATGCCCTCGTTCGGCCGCTCAGTCATCCTCGTCCCACCCCTCGTGCTCGTGCTCCTCGTGGTCGTCCACCGGAACGACCGGAGTGAGGCCCGCGGTCGTCGTGGCCGTGGCCGGGGCGGCGGACTCGCCGACGGTGGCGTCGAACGAGCCGCCGCCCGTCGGCCTGGCGTCGAACGCGAGCACGCGGCTGCCATCGGAGAACAGCACGTGCGCGCCGTCGTCTCCTGCGTCGCGCTGCACCCATGTCCACCCAGGGTTGGCCGCCACGCCGGTGATGACAGCCCGCTCACCATCCATCGCGATCGAGACCGTCCCGGCGACGTCGACCGTGTACGTCTGCGACGCCGGCGCTCCTGCGCCGGATGCCGCCGGGTCGGCTGCCGTGGCCACGGGGGCCGATGCTGTGCCGCTTGGCGCCGATGTCGCAGACAGGAGGTCGCCGGCGGCCGACAGGGTGCCGATCTTCGAGTCGGCCGAGGCGTCGAGGATGCCGAGGTTGGCGCCGACGGCGAACGCACCGGCGACAGCCACGGCAGCGACGCAGCCGACCGTGATCAGCGTGGCACGCCGATCGAGACGGGTCCTGGTCATGGCTGGGACGGTAGGGCTGGGCGGACCAAGGGATGGCCAAGCGATTGCAAAGGTTCGGCAAGCGTGGTCCGAAGTCGACGTCCAGCCGTGCGAACCTCGCGCCGTGCGGCTACTGGTGGTGGAGGACGACCCGGGGATCTCCGAGCCGTTGGCCGAGGGCCTGGCACGCGAGGGCTACGACGTGGTCGTGGTCGCGACCGGCGCCGCCGCGCTGGCAGCCGAGCCGGTCGACCTCGTCCTGCTCGACCTCGGTCTGCCGGATCTAGAAGGACGGGTCGTATGCCAGCAGCTCCGAGCGCGCCAGGCCGTGCCGATCATCGTCGTCACCGCCCGCGGCGACGAGCTCGACCGGGTCATGCTGCTCGAGCTCGGCGCCGACGACTACGTCGTCAAGCCGTTCGGCTTCCGCGAGCTCGTCGCTCGAATCCGCGCCGTGGCCAGGCGGTCGTCGGCTCCCGCGCCGGCGCTCGACGCGACGCTGCGCGTCGGGGCGCTCACGATCGAACGCCGAGCGCGCACCGTCGAGTACCGCGGCACGCCGATCGCGCTGACCCCGAAGGAGTACGACCTCCTCGTCTACCTGGCCTCAGACCCGGGAGCGGTCAAGAGCCGCGAGCAGTTGATGCACGACGTCTGGGACGAGAACTGGTGGGGCTCGACCAAGACGCTCGACGTGCACGTCGCGTCGCTGCGCAAGAAGCTCGCCCCCGAGCTGGTGGAGACCATCCGAGCCGTCGGCTACCGGCTCGTCGAGCTGCCCGCCGCGGAGACCCCGTGACCCGACGGCTGGTGCTCAGCTACCTCGCCGTCACCGTGTTCGTGCTGCTGCTGCTCGAGGTCCCGCTGGCGGTGTTCTACGCCGACCGCGAGCGCGAGCGGGTCGCTGCCGACCTCGAGCACGACGCCACGGTGATCGCCACGATCTACGAGGACGCGCTGGAGAACGACCAGCCCCTCGATCCCCTCCCCGCCGAGCGGTACGAAGCGCGGACCGGCGCGCGCACCGTCGTCGTCAACCGGGCCGGGGTGTCGCTCGTGGACACAGCCGGCCCCACCGATCGAGACTTCTCCACCCGACCGGAGTTCGCCCGCGCCCTGCATGGCGAGCAGGTGACCGGTACCCGGACCTCGGACACGCTCGCAACCGACATCCTCTACGTCGCCGTCCCTGCCGCATCCGGCGGCGTCGTGCACGGGGCCGTACGCGTCACGCTCGACACCGGCGACGTGGTCGACCGGATCCATCGCTTCTGGACCGCGCTGGCCGTCATCGCCGCCGTCATCCTCGCCCTCGTCGCGCTCGTCGGATGGATGCTCGCTCGATCGGTCACCAGACCGGTGCGCCGGCTCCAGGCAGTGGCCCAGCGGTTCGCCGCAGGTGACCTGACGATCGACGACCACCCACCTCGCGGACCACCCGAGCTGCGCTCGCTGAGCGAAGCGATGTCGACGATGGCCCAGCGGCTCGACGAGCTGCTGGCCGCGCAGCGGTCGTTCGTCGCCGACGCGTCGCACGAGCTGCGCACCCCGCTGACCGCGCTACGACTGCGCCTGGAGAACCTGCAGAGCCACGTGTCCAACGGTCCGTCCGCCGAGCTCGAGGCGGTGATCGAGGAGACCGACCGGCTCCGCGTCCTCGTCGACAGCCTGCTCCAACTGGCGCGAGCGGACGCCCGCCCGGCTCCGGCGACGTTCGACCTCGCTCGCCTGACCGCCGACCGCGTCGACACGTGGTCAGCGGTCGCCGACGCCCGCGACGTCCGCCTCGACTGCGAGGGGGTCGATCAGCCCACCATCGTCACCGCCGTGCCCGGGGCGATCGAGCAGATCCTCGACAACCTCCTCGACAACGCGCTCAACGCGGCTCCTGCCGGCTCCCGGATCACCGCGTCCGTCTCGACCCGTGACGATCGCGCCCAACTCCGGATCATCGACCGCGGGCCCGGGCTGGACGACGCCCACAAGGCGGAAGCCGCACGCCGCTTCTGGCGCGGCGACCCGTCGCATCCCGGAACGGGGCTCGGCCTGGCCATCGTCGACACGCTGGCAACCGCATCGGCCGGGTCGTTCAGCCTGCACGACACCCCGGGCGGCGGCCTGACGGCGATCACCACGTTCCCGCTCGCCGGGCCCGCCCGAGTTGTCAGCCGTTCTCGGCCCGATCCGGCACGTTCCGGCTGACAGTTCCGGTCGCCCCGCCGTGCGGACCGGTACGGTTCTGCGCCGTGTCCGAACGCCCGGCTCCTTCGCCCGCGACCGCGGTGCTCGACCACGTCGACAGCGGCACCGACATCATCCTCCCGCTGGCCAACGGCGAGCCGGTCACGCTGCTCGACATGCTGGAATCGGCGGCACCGGACTTGGATCGCGTGCGCGTCCACCAGATGCACGCCCTGCACGACCGTCGCTACCTGCACGGCGAGTTCGGTGATCGGCTGCGCCACGTCTCGTACTTCCTGTCCCACGTCACCAGGCAGTGCTTCGCCGCGGGGACGCTGGACCTGGTCCCGAACAACTTCAGCGAGATGCGCGACATCCTGCGCACGCGCACCCGCGATCCGTTGGTCCTCGCCGCAGCGTCGCCGCCGGACCGGCATGGGTACTTCAGCCTCGGGTTGAACGCCGACTACGTCTCGTCGTTCGTGGGCCGGGCGCGGTTCTTCCTCGAGGCGAACCCGCGGATGCCGCGCACGTTCGGGCGCAATCAGGTGCACATCAGCCAGGTCGTCGGCTGGAGCGAGGCGGACTACCCGCTCGTCGAGGCGATCCCACCGCCGACCGAGGAGGCCGACGACCGCATCGCCGCCTTGATCGCCGAGCGGATCCCGGACCGGGCGACGATCCAGACCGGCATCGGTGCCATCCCCAACGCCATCCTGTCCGCCCTGCGCGGCCATCGCGACCTGGGGGTGCACACCGAGCTGCTGTCCGACGGGGTGATGGACCTCGTCGAGCGCGGTGTCGTCACGGGCGTCGCCAAGCAGCTCAACCGCACCAAGGCGGTCGGCACGTTCGCCCTCGGGACCGAGAGCCTGTACGAGTTCCTCGACGAGAACGCGGCGTTCGAGCTGTGGCCGGTTCGCTACGTCAACGACCCGCGCGTGATCGCCCAGGAGGCGGGGTTCGTGTCGATCAACGCGACGATCTCGGTGGACCTGCTCGGCCAGTGCGCGTCGGAGACGGTCGGCGGCAGCTACTACTCGTCGAGCGGTGGCCAGGCGGACTTCGCTCGGGGCGCGATGTACTCCGACAGCGGTCAGGGCTTCGTGGTCCTGCGCTCCACGGCCAAGGCCGGCACGATCTCCAAGATCGTGTCCCAGCTGCCCGCCGGAGAGGTCGTCACGACGCTGAAGAACACCGTCGACAAGGTCGTCACCGAATTCGGCGTGGCCGAGCTGCGCGGCCACTCCATCCGTGAGCGGGCGCGGGCCTTGATCTCCATCGCCCACCCCGACCACCGCGACGCGCTGCGCCACGACGCCAAGCGGCTCGGTCACCTGTGAGAGCCGACAAGACCGGCGGCGACCGCGCCGAGCGTCCGGTGGCGATCCCAGAGGCCACGATCGTGCTCGAGGACGGCACCGCCGTGACGCTGGCGCAGATGCATCCGAGTGACGACGAGCGGCTGGTGCGCTTCCACAACGGGCTGTCCGCAGACACGACGCGCCGCCGGTTCTTCTCCATCCATCCTGAGCTCACCCCCGAGGAGATCCATCGCTTCACCCACGTCGACCATGTCGACCGCGAGGCGATCGTCGTCAGCAGCGAGGGCGACATCGTCGCCGTGGCACGGTTCGACCGCATCGGCGCCGGGACGGATGCCGAGATGGCGTTCGTCGTCGCCGACGGGTGGCAGCGCCGCGGGCTCGGGTCGGCGCTGCTGGCTTGGCTGGTGACGCGCGCCCGCGAGCTCGGGATCACGCGCCTCGTCGCCGAGACGATGTCCGACAACTTCGGCATGCTGGCGGTGTTCCGCGGTGCCGGGCTTCCGATCAGCGAGCGAGCCCACTACGGCTCGGTGGAGGTCGCCATCGAGGTCGGTCCGCCACCGCGGCCAGATTGACCTCGCATGCCGCTGGCGCGATAGTCGCATGACGGCCCCTGCGGACGGGGCACGACGGAGGGAGTTGCGATGTACCTTGCCAGCCGGTTCCGGCATGTCAACAGCGCGTCCATGCGCGAGGGGGTGGCCGCTGCGGTCGAAGCCGCTGGCATGGCGAGCACGATCACCGGCCTGCAGGTCTCGGCCTGGACGACGGTCGCCTCACCGGATAGCAACCTGATCTGCTGGTCGGCGATGATCGACCACCTCGCCGACCTCGACGCAGCCAACCGGACGCTCGGGGAGTCCACGGAGTTCGGCGACTGGCTCGATGCTCACGACAAGTTCTTCGACGGACGCACCGAGGACGGGCTGGTCCAGGTCGTCCACGGCACTCCGGACCCAGCCCGCACGGTCAACGTGGTGATGGCCACTCAGGCGGTGTGCGCGTACGGCTCGCTTGGTGCCGCCATGGCCGCCGGGGTTGAGCTAGCCGAGACGGCCGCCAAGATCACCGGCATCCCCACGCTGTTCGGAGCGCTGCGCACCGGCCTGTACGGCAATGTCATCTGGTTCGCCGGCACCGAGAGCCTGGCCGAACTCGAGACCACCGAGAACGCGCTCTACGGCGATCCGTCGTGGGTCGAGCTGGTCGACCAGCACGGGTCGCTGTTCCAGCCGGGCGGTGAGACCACCTGGTTCCAGCGCTTGGCCTGACGGCCGCTGGTCCTTACCCTGCGCGGATAGGCACGCGCATCGGCGGGGGGTTCGGGGGGCAGAGGCTCCTGCCGGAGCCCCCCGATCGCCGATCGATCCAGCTTGGCTGGTCGATCGGCAGCAACTCTCGGTGCCGACCGAAGGCCGGCTCGTTGCACTCAGCGCAAAGGCTCCGCCTTTCCGCTGAAGCCTTATGAGGCGCTACGGGACCAGGACCACGCGGCCGAACGCCTTGCCGGTCTCCATGTAGCGGTGCGCCTCGGCGGCGTCGGCCAGCGGGAACGTGCGGTCGACGACAGCGCGCAGCTCGCCGCGGCCGATGCGGTCGATCAGTCCGGCGACGACGTCGTACGTGCGCTGCGGCTGGCGCGACTGCTCCATGGCGAAGAAGATCGTCGTCACCGAGCCGTTCTTCTCCATCAACGGCCAGATGTTCGGCGGCTGCGGATCTCGCCCGGCGTTGCCGAGCCAGCTGATGCGCCCGCGGTAGGCGAGCGACGCGACGCTGCCTTCCAGCGTGCGCCCGCCGATCGGGTCGACCACCAGGTCGGCGCCCCGACCGTCGGTCAGCCGCATCACCTCGGCCGGTACGTCCTGGGTCGTGAAGTCGATGCCGTGATCGAGGCCGTAGTCGTAGAGCCGGTCGAGGCGACCGTCGCCTTCCGCCGTCGACAGCACCGTCGCCCCCGCCGCCTTGGCCAGCTGGATGGCCGACAGCCCGACACCGCCGGTGCCCGCCTGGATCAGCGCCGTCTCCCCGGCCTGCAGCCGCCCGAACTCGAACAGGCAGTCGCTCGCCGTGCCGAACTCGACAGGGATCGCCGACGCGTCCTCGAACGAGATGCTGTCGGGCAACGTCCACGTCTTGCGCGCGGGGACGCTGGCCAGCTCGGCGTGCGAGCCCTGCATCATCATCGCCACGACCCGCTGACCCGCGTCGAAGCCGGTGACGCCGTCGCCGACCTGGCGCACGACACCGCTGGCCTGGTAGCCCACGACGTGGGGCCGGCTCGTCATCTGCCCCTCACGCCGGTTGATCAGGTCGCCACCCTGCAGGCCGATGGCCTTGACGTCGATCACCAGCCCGCCCTTGCGCACCTCGGGCTCGGGGACGTCCTCGTAGCGCAGGACCTCCGGTCCGCCCAGCTCGTAGTAGACCGCTGCCTTCATCGCGGCGACGGTAGCCGACCTTCGTTTTGGTCCGGATCGTGGTCGACAGTGCAACCAGGATCCGGACCAAAACGTGAATCAGGCGGCCGGCAGCTCCGCCAGCTCGGCGAGGTGGCGATCCTGGCGCAGCCGGGCGAGCAGCCGGCGCCGGCTGGGCCCGAGACTGCCGACGGGCCGACCGACCTCGCGGCTGATGTCGGCGTACCCCGGTCGATCGTCGCGGTGCAGCAGCAACAGCAGCCGCTGGTCCTGCTGGCGCAGGCTGGCGACCGCCTCGCGCACCCTGCGGACACCGTCGTCGCGGTGATGCAGCTCGACGACATCCTCCTCGACGAGGAACGGAGCCGGCTCGTCCTCCAGGGTCGACGTGGGGACGAGCCGGTTGCCGTTGTGGCCCAGCTCGTTGGCCACCCGCTGGGTGACGACCCGCAACCAGGCCAGCAGCGCCAGCGGGTTGCGGATCTGGTCGGCCTTCAGCATCACCCGCATCCAGACCTCCTGCATGATGTCCTCGACGTCGTCGCCCCGCCACGCCCAGCGCTGGGCGTGGGCCCGGACGACCGGTGTGCACGCGCGGATCAGGTCGTCGAGCGCTCCGTCACGCCCGCGCTGGACGGCGACGAGCAGCGCCGCCGCGGTGGAAGGATCGATGATCGGGGGGAAAGCGGTCCGGGAGGGCATCGCCGTCGATCGTGCGCCCTCGTGCGGCGTCCGTCGTCGCCACACGGGGGCCTGCGAGTTTGCCACATGACAAGTTCGTCGGGCGGCCCAGTACGGTTCCGCCCGGTGCCCGAGACGTCCGGTCCGTTCGTCGCTGCGCTCGATGCCGACGGGCGGCGTGCGCTGATGGCGCTCGGCCACCAGCGCTCGTACTCCCCGGGTGCGGTGCTGTTCCTCGAAGGGGAAGAGGGCACGGCGGTGCTCGTGATACGCAGCGGGCGGGTCAAGGTGACGACGACGACCTTCGACGGCCACGAGGTCGTGCTCGGCCTGCGGGGTCCGAACGAGCTCGTCGGCGAGCTGTCGAGCCTCGGCGAGCGCCCGCTCCCCCGCTCGGCTACCGGCGTGGCGATGACGCCAGTCGTCGCCAACGCGATCCCCAACGGACAGTTCGTCCGCTTCCTCGAGAACCACCCGAGGGCGTTGCTGGCACTGACGCGCGCGGTCGTCGATCGGCTGCACGACGCCGATCGGCGGCGACTGGAGTTCGGCGCCTACGACACGCTCGGGCGCCTGGCCCGGCTGCTCCACGAGCTGGCCCAAGCCAGCGGGCCGGTGGTTGGGCCGGTGGCGATCGATCCACCGCTCACCCAGCACGAGCTCGCCGGCCTGCTCGGCGCCTCGAGGGAATCGGTCGTGCGCGCCCTCGGCGAGCTGCGGCGGCGGGGCATCGTCGAGACCGGGCGCCGCCGGCTCGTCGTGGTCGACCCCGCCGCGCTGGCATCGATCAGCCGGTGAGCCGGGCGGGGACTCGGATCCCCCGGCGGCTGCGGCTGCTGCCACTGCGGTCGCGCCAGCTCGCCGGGCGCGGATACCAGGCTCGCATGCTGGGTGGAGGGGCGAAGGGGCGCCAATCGCCTTCGGGTTGGGCGAGGCGGTCGAGGAGGGCGACGATCACCGCCGGGTTGATCGCCATCCCGCTGTGCGAGCCGCGCACCTCGATGTTCTCGGCGTTCTCCCGCACGGTGTCGATGCAGGTCTGCCACGGGGCGACACCGTCGGTGCGCGAGTAGATCGAGGTCGCCGGCACCACCAGCGGCGGGCGATCCTCCTCCCGGCGGTCCTGCAACGGTAGATCGCCGTCGTGGAGGTACGACAGCTGCTTCCAGACCTGCGGCGGCACGCTGCTGCGATCGCCCTCGACCATCCGGTACGGGCTGCCGAGCGTGATCACCTGACGCACCGACTCCGGTTGCTCGCGGGCGAGCAGGCGGGCATAGATCCCACCGAGGCTCTGGCCGATGAGCGTCACCGTGGCCCCGTGCTCGTCGTGGAGATCCTCGATCCGCCGGCGCATGCCGCGCACCGCTCTGGCCGTCGGTCCGATGTTCGGGCCGAGCCGCCAGGCGTGGACCCAGTAGCCCTGGGCGCGCAGTACCCAGCGCAGTGGGACCGTCGAGTTGTCGTCGGCCGTGAAGCCCGGCAGGACGAGCACCGGGTGCTGATCGCCGGCGCCGAGCACCCGCAGCAGCGGGCGGATCGCCCAGAAGCCCGATGCTTCGAGCGGCAGCCACGCCGCCTCGAGCGCCCGCAGTGCCAGGGCGGGAGCCCGCACTGGCCGCCTGTCATTCGTGGTTGGGCTCTGTTCCACGTGCTCTGCCATCAACATCGACACTAGGGCGGCGGTGATCGCCGGCCGTGATCGGGAGCCCGCGGTGCGGCTTCGGCAGCACCGCGAGAATTCGTCGATCGCCTTCTGGGTGGGCACAGTCCCAGATTCGAGACCGTGAGCGCCCAGAACGCCGAATGAGACCACGGCCACCCAGATGCACGCGGCGCGACGGGCGGCTGCGGGCGGCCGGCTCGCCGTGCTGCCATGATGGGTCCCTCGTGCCGACCTGGGAGTGACGGATGCAGCAGTTGAGTGGTCAAGACGCCTCGTTCATCTACAGCGAGCGGCCGCACGCGCCGACGCACATCACGTCGATCGCCATCTACGACCCATCCACCGCACCCGGCGGCGCGGTCACGTTCAAGGGCATCCTCGCCCACCTCGAAGCCCGCCTCCACCTGGCGCGGGCGTTCCGCCAGAAGATCGTCCGCGTGCCGCTCGACCTCGACCACCCGTACTGGGTCGAGGACGGCGACTTCGACCTCGAGTACCACGTCCGCCACATCGCCCTGCCCAAGCCCGGCGACTGGCGCCAGTTCTGCATCCAGGTGGCCCGCCTGCACGCCCGCCCGCTCGACCTGTCCAAGCCGCTGTGGGAGCTGTACGTCGTCGAGGGCCTCGACAACGTGGAGGGGATCCCGAAGGGCGCGTTTGGGATGGTGCTCAAGGTCCACCACGCCGCGGTCGACGGCAAGTCGGGCGTGGAGATGATCACGGCGATCCACACCCAGTCCCCCGAGCCGTCCGATCCGCCTCCCCCGGCCACGCCGTGGCAGCCCGAGGCCGACCCGTCGGTCAACGAGTTGCTGACCCGCGCAACGATCAATGCCTGGCGGACCCCGGTACGGGCCGTGCGCCTCGCCGGCCGGCTGGTGCCGGGACTCGGGCGAGCGATGGAGGCGATGCGCCGCAGCGACGGCGCGTCGCCCGCCGAGCTGGCACCCGGCACCCGCTTCAACGGGCCGATCACCCCCCACCGTGTCGTCGACGCGAGGACCTTCCCGTTCGCCGCCCTGAAGCCGATCCGCAACCTCGTCGACGGGGCCACGGTCAACGATGTCGCGCTCGCCGTGATCGGCGGCGCGCTGCGGTCGTATCTCGACCTGCACGGTGAGCTGCCCGACGCCACGTTGCGGGCCATGACGCCCGTCTCGGTGCGTACCGAGGCCGAGCGGTCCGATCTCGGCAACCAGGTCTCGGCGATGATCGTCAGCCTGGCCACCGACGTCGCCGACCCCGTCGAGCGCCTGGCCGCCGTGCACCGCTCGACCAGCAGCTCCAAGGAGGTCACCCAGGCGATCGGTGCCCGCAACCTGACCGAGCTGTCCCAATTGGCGCCGGGTCTGCTGATCGGCGTGGGCTCGCGACTCTCCGCCCGCTTCGCCCGCCGCGAGCGGTCGACGGTTATCAACACCGTCGTCACCAACGTGCCCGGGCCGCGCCACCCGCTCTACTTCGCCGGCGCGCGCAGCGTGATGACGTTCGGCGCCGGCCCAGTCATGGACGGGATGGGCCTGATCAACATCGTCTCCAGCTACGACGAGCAGTTCATCCTCTGCTTCACCGCGTGCCGCGAGATGATGCCCGACCCCCAGCGCTACGCCGAGCTGCTCGAGGAGTCGTTCGACGAGCTGGCGGCCGTGACAGCCGCTCCCCGCCGCCGCCGCCGCACGGCCTGACCCCGCCGCTCCGCTTGACCGATTGGAGTGTTTCCGCCGTCGGAGGGTTTCCCGGAAGGGGGACCCGCCGGAAACACTCCAACGGCGGAAGACCCGAGGCTACGAGGCCTTCGTGTCGGCGGCGTATGCACCGCGTCGACCGAGCGGTTGCGGCGGGCCCTCGGTGGTGTCGCGCAACGTCTGGCGCTCCAGCTCGCAGTTCAGCTCGGCACCGAGGATGATGACCAGGGCGCTCAGGTAGAGCCACAGCATCACGACGACGACCGCGCCGAGCGAGCCGTAGGTCTCGTTGTAGGTGCCGAAGTTGGCGACGTAGATCGAGAACAGAACCGACGCCAGCAGCCAGCCGGCGGTGGCGAAGATGGCGCCCGGCGAGGCCCAGGCCCAGCGCGGGTTGTCGCGGTCCGGGGCCCACCGGTAGAGCATCGCCAGACCGATGAGCAGCCCGCCGACCAGGATCACCCAGCGCAGGATCTGCACGAGCAACGCCCCGGCGGCGCCGAGGTGGACGGACTGGGCGACGACCGGCGCCACGGCGATGCCGGCGAAGGCAACGACGAGGAAGAGGATCGAGCCGATCGTGAACAGCAGCGAGAGACCCTTGCGGCGCACGAAGCCGCGAGTCTCGTCCTCGTCGTACGCCAGGTTGATGGCGTCGACGAGGTGGCCGATGCCGCTCGAGGCCGACCACAGGGCGATCACCACACCGACGATGGCCGCCAGCAATGCCTTGCCCTGGGAGCGCTCGATCGCTTCCAGCTGCTGGCTGATCAGGTCGCGCACCTGGGTCGGGGTCGCAGCGAGTGCGTCATCGACCTGGCGGGCGATGTCCTTGGGGTTGGCGAACACGCCGTACAGCGAGATCAGGGCGACGAGCGCCGGGATCAGGGCCAGCAGCCCGAAGAACGCCACACCGGCGGCGAGCAGCGGGACCTGGTCGCGCTTGGCCTCCTCCTTCACCCGCTTGGCCACGTCCTTCCAACCGCGGGCCGGTACCTCGGTCGGCGTTGCCGCCTGCTGACCACGGTCGGCGTCGGGAGGTTCGCTGGATTGGCGTTCGCTCTGCGCCACGGAGTGGCACTTCCCCGCTACGACCGCGGCGCAAACGGATCCGTTTGGGCGGTCAGCCGGCGGCGCGGCGAGCGCGGGTCTTGCGACCCGGCCGGACCGCCGCCCGCAGCTCACCCAGCTCGACTGTGACCGCGGCCACGAGGGCATCCAAGTCGTCGAACGTGTCCCGGCACGCCACCGCACCGATGCCCACCGAGTCGGCACCGGATTGCAGCCCGATGTGCAGCGGGGTGAGGTTGGTGACCGACAGGGTCGGGTGGCTGGACACCAGCGGCCGGCCGGCAAAATGCACCGTCTCGCGGGGACCGGGCACGTTGGTGATCGCCAGATTGACGGTCGGGCTGACGAACGCCCGGTGCGGCAGGGCATCGATCAGCCGGCCGGCCATCCCGGCGACCGCCGGCGGGGCGAACATCGACATGTCCTGGAGCACCGACGCGGGCACCGCGGCATGGCGCTCCTTCGCCTGCCGGAGCGTCTCATGGGTGCGCACGAGGCGCTGGGAGGGGTCGGCGACGTGCGTCGGGAGCGGGACGACGAGCCCGGCGACGTGAGCGTCCTCGTGCCCCCCGCCAGCACCGGCGACGAGGACGGGGACCATCGCCACGACCGGCGAGGTCGGCAGCTCGTCGTGGGCGAGCAGCCAGCGCCTGAGGGCACCGGCGCACACCGCGACGACGACATCGTTGAACGTCGTGCCGAGGGCGTGCTTGACGGCCAGCACGTCCTCGATCGGCAGGCGGGAGAACCCGAACACGCGGTGCGCCGTGACGGGCGCATTGAACGTCAGCCGCGGTGCCCGGCCCGTGGGGTACTCGTCGATCACATCGCCGGCTCGGCTCATCGGCATCATGCTGGCCAGCATCGACATCCCCGGCGTGCGCTGGACGAGCTCGACCATCGTCTCGCGCATCCCCGGCCACTGCTCGCCCGCCGAGCGCATCGCCCGCTCGCTGAGGCGTCCCGGGAACCCGGCCGCCCAGCGGAGCTGGTCGGGCAACGGACCGGCGATGCGGGCGAGCAGTTCGAGCGGGCTCTCCGAACCGTCCGACGACGAGTCCCGAACGGGCTGCAGCGCCGCGTTCGCCGGTTGACCCTCCGGCGTGTCGAGCAATGCCGTCATCAGCTCGGCGCCGGTGTTGTCGTCGAGCGCCGCCACGTGCACCTTGTGGTACAGCGCGACGCGTCCGCCGGGCAGCCCTTCGATCACCCACAGCTCCCACAGCGGCCGTGAGCGGTCGAGCGGGCGGGCGTGGGTCTCGCCGACGAATGCCGCCACGTCGGCCTCGTCGCCGCCGGGCCCGAGACCGGCGGACCGGACGTGGAACTCGAGGTCGAAGGCCTTGTCGGTGGCCCATGACGGCCGGGCGAGGCCGAGCGGAGCGGCGGCGACGACTCGCTTGGCCGACCTGACGAGGTGTAGCCGCGCTTCGACCGTTTCCTTCACCGCGTCGTAGGTGAGCGGCCCGTCGGGGCCGGGGTCGAAGAACATCACCGCGCCGATGTGCGCCGGTTGCGCCGGCCGCTCCATCGCCAGGAAGGCGGCATCCATCCGGCTCATGCGGGGCATTCAGGAACCCGCCTCGCGCCACGGCCCGGGCTGGGCCATCGCCCGTTCCCAGCCGACCGGGTCGAACGGCTGGTGGGTGCCCTCCGGCTGGGCCAGCCGGTCGGCCAGCACGTAGAACACCGCCGGGTTGTGCAGCAGCCCGATGTGGCTGCCCTGGACCCTGATGTTCTCGGCATCCTCGGCCTCGACGTCCATGCACGCCTTCCACGACACGACGCCGTCGCTGCGGCTGTAGATCGCCGTCGAGGGGACCGGGAGCGGCTCGTTGAGCCGGGCCATGATCTCGGGCGGGATGCTGTTGATCCGCGTGCCGGTGGCCTGCTCGTACATCGGCCACACGACGTTCGACTTCAGGTCGCCGGCGAACGGGCTGCCGACCGTGATCACCCGGCGAACGTACTCCGGCGACGAACGGGCGACCTCGCGGGCGTAGATCCCGCCGAGGCTGTGGCCGATCAGGCTGACCCTGCCGTTGGCCTGCTCGGCCAGCTCCTGGAGCCGGTAGACGGCCACGGTCGAGAGGCGGTGGAGGGCGAGGATCTCCGCCCGCCCCCACTTGTGCACGGTGTAGCCGAGCCGGCCGAGGTACCACCGCACGACGGTCGTGAACGCGTCGCCGGCGCCGAACGGCGGGATGGCGACGACGTGATGACCGTCGCCGCGCGGGGCGCGCATCAGCATCGGCATCGCCGGGATCAGCGACGCCGCTTCGATCGGCGCTCGCCCCTCGGCCAGCAGGTACAACAGGCTGGGACTCTTCTCAGGTTCGCCCGCCACGATCACCCCCTTCGGACGGACTGGGCGCCCCGCACACTAGAGCGCGCGC
>JBIOUO010000358.1:0-9513 GCA_044867195.1 Ilumatobacteraceae bacterium | reverse complement strand
CGATCTCGGGATTGTTGAGTGCTGTTGTGGCGCCTTGCGCCCGTCACCAGCGGGTGACGGTTACACGTGCACCAGGTGCGCTCGTACCCGGCGGATCCGAAGGAGTGCCCGGATGTCCGCCTCGTCGCTGGTGAGGACGCTGCCCTCCGGCTGCACCAACAATGCGACGTGGGCATCGACGAGGTCGTTGGAGTTGCTGGCTCGGAGCAGCTCACCGACTCGCCTGGCGGTGGCGTCGTCCATGGCGGCGATGTCGATTCCAGGCAGGACTCGGGCGAGGTTGGCCTGACGGGGTCCGTCGCGCCACACCTGGGCGACCGCGGTCGCGCTCGTATGGACTGACATCCCCTCACGCTGGAGGACTCGAAGCATCACGCCGACTTTCCGGTCACGCTTGTCGATGGCGATCAACGCGCCGGCGTCAAGGACGGTGGTCACGCCGCGCCACGCCGCCGCGGTGTGCGGAGTGCGGCGGCAGCGGCGTTGAGCTCCTCGTCAGTGAAGGGTCCCTGCTCAGCCTCCCAGTGATCCATTGCCGCGCCGAGCAGCTCGTTCCGCAAGCGCTGTCTCGCGGCAGCCGTGAGCCAGTTCGAGACGCTCGTGCCTTGTCGTGCTGCAGCGTCTCGCACGGCTGCACCGACTTCGGGCGGCATGGTGACGGAGAGGCGGTCCACCTGAGCCATGCATACGATGGTAACACATACTCCTGTATGCACGAGTGGCAGTACGACGGACCGCTGAGGCGACACTGGCTGCATGAGCGAGCCTCGGTTGGGCTGTCGAGCCTCTCGGACATCTGCCTGCCCCGCTGCAACGCAGTGACTGCCGCGGCGTGGACAGGACGGTGATGTCGGAGCGTTGCGGGTATCGGGAGACCTTGGATGGGTAGGACTGGTGCGAGTCCTCGTCCACCTGCTCGGTGCCGACGGCCACTATCTGCCCATGCTTCCGCTCGCCCGCGGACTGGTGGCAGCCGGGCACGACGGTTGCCTTCGCCATCGACCGCTTCCACGCGGACAGGATGGACGCTCGCGGGTTCAAGGCGGTGCCGCTCGACCCACCGACCAACATCCTCGGCAACGACATCGTCGTCGCAATCAGTGCCCCCGCCGGGCTCGAGCGGCTACGGTACGCGATCGCTGGCATCCTCGAGCCGTCATACCGTGATGCGGCTCAACGTGTCGCCGGCATCGCTTCGCTGCCCGCGTTCCTCCATGCCGTTACCTTGGTGCGCTTCAGGAGGACCGAAGTGCTCGGCTGGCCAGCGCCGGGTGGCTGGGACTATGCGTGCCGACCATGTCGGGCCAGACACGGCGGCGACGCCAACGTGCGAGACGTGCGAGACGCGCCAAGTGGTCCCCGTAGACCCCACTCATATTGATGCGAGCGCAGCCTCGTCCGCAAGTCCGTCTTGCCGCTTCCGAACCGCAGTACTCATCACCCACTGCGCCGGACCGCCGACCCGTCCGCAACCGGTCGTGCCCCAGCCTCGCGCGACAATCGTGGTCTGCTTGCAGCTGCAGAGGAGGTGACGACCAGCGACATGCAGGCAGGGAGCGATGCAGTGAACGCCGAACCTGACCCGCTCTGGCTCGATCGCGTCACCGCTGCGGATCTCATGCTGATCTGGCCGGAGGAGGAGGGCTGGCCCCAGTACATCGGGGCGCTTGTCGTCCTCGACGGCAGATCGCTGTTCGACGCCGATGGCCGATCTCGGATCGAGTTCGTGCGCGAGCGTATCGATCGACGCCTGCACCTGGCCCCACGCTTTCGTCAGGTCCTGTACTGGCCCCGCACTGGGCTGGGGTGGCCGGTGTGGGTGGATGCCCAATCGTTCGACATCGGTGAGCACGTTCGGGTGCATTCGGTGCCGCCTCCGGGCGACGAACGACAACTGCTCCTCGCCTGCGAGACGCTCCGTCGCCGCCCGTTGCACAGGGCTCGGCCGCTGTGGGAATGGTGGCTCTTGACCGGTCTGCCCGACGAGCGTGTTGGGTTGTTCATCAAGATGCACCACGCCATCGCCGACGGCGTCGCCGGTGTGGCCACGCTCGCCGCGTTCTTCGATCCCGTACCCGACCCACCGGATTCGAGCGCGCCGGCGTGGTCGCCGTCCCCGATGCCCTCGACGCGCGAACTCCTTGTTGACAACCTGCGCCGACGACGCCGGGGATTCGGCCGTGCCGTCTCGGCCATGGCCCACCCCGTCACCACGGCTCGGCGGCTTCGGCGCTCATGGCCGGCAGTGCGAGAGATCTTCGCCGAGGGAAGGGCGCCTCGGACCAGCGTCAACCGCAGAATCGGATCCGACCGCCGGCTGGCGATCATTCGCGGCTCGCTCGACGTGGCGAAGAACATCGCCCACACCCACGGCGCCACAGTGAACGACGTCCTGATGACGGTCGTCGCCGCAGGTTACGCAGACCTGCTCCCAAGCCGCGGCGAGCCAATCGACGGTGTCGTGCTCCGCGCCTTCGTTCCGGTCTCGCTCCACCGGGAACAGCCAGGACAGGCGCAGGGCAACGTCGACGCGGGGATGCTGGTGCCGCTTCCCGTCGGGCAACGCGACGACATCCGAAGGCTCGTGATGATCGCCGCCGAGACGGCGGCGCGTAGGAGGAAGAGCCGACCATCTGCCGCCAGCATGTTCCCGAGCGTGCTTCTGCAGCGTGCCTTTCTGAGGCTCATGCCCCGTCAGCGGTTCATGAACGCGTACGTGGCCAACGTCCCCGGTCCGCCGATCGCGCTGTACTTCGCTGGCGCTCCCGTTGTCGAGATCTTTCCGATCGTGCCCCTCACCGCGAACGTCTCGATCGGCGTCGGTGCGCTCTCATACGCTGGACAGTTCAACCTCGCGGTCGTCGGCGACCGTGATCTGTGCCCAGACCTCGAGGTGTTCGTCGACGGAGTGCGCCGTTCGCTTGGGGGGCTGGAACGCCGCGCTGTTCCTGCGGCTTCCTAGCGCGGAGAGCGCAGGCCGTGTGACTATCGTCTGCGTCGAGTCGGGCCGTTTCCCGCCTGGGTCGATGGTCGTCGAGGTCGTCATTATGGCCGCGCGATATGTATCGCCGAGGCCGTCGTCGACCCCATCGCTGAAGGAAGCACGTCCAACAGCCGAGTCGGGCGCGGCCCTGTCGCTTCGTGATCTGACCACTCGCCGACCGATGTCAGCGGAGGACGCTTGACGAGCATCGTTATGGCACGCCCGGCATGGGATGGTATGCACGACGCCGACAAGCCTGTCGGAGCGGCCTTCGGCGACGGCCATCGCGAGCGCGGACGTCTGCGGCCCGGTCGGCCGCTGCTGCGAATGTCGGCCCGCTCGCCGGTCGACGTCCGCGCATCCGCCGATCTCGACGATCCGCGTCGGGATCGCCGGGTCGTAGACGTGCTTGCAGGACCAGCTGACTGTCTTGCGGACCCGACCCGCTGTGTTGCTGGCCGCCGTACTGCGACGAGGGCTCGCGTGGCAGTCAGGAACGAGGTCAGCTGTCGGGGTCTCGCTTCGAGACAGCCGTGTTCACCGGACGAGGCGCCCCGGTCGTGACCGGCAGGGTCGACGGGTAGGCGCCGAGGATTCGCGTCCAGGACAGGTCCTTGGGCGGGCAGGCAAGCGCAACCGGCTGTGGCAGGCGGAGGGTTGCCGCGATCGCTTCTTGGACGAGCACTCGCGCCAACGAGGCGCCGAGGCAGTGGTGAGGACCGGCGCCGAAATTGAGCATCCGCGGGGCGTGGTGGGCGTCGGAGAACCGTTCGACGTCAAGGCGCGCGGCGTGGCCGTACGCATCGGCCTCGAGACCGGCAACACCGGTGGCGAGAACCACCAGTTGGCCGGCGTCGATCGTCAGCCCGTCGTGGTCGATCGGCTGTGTGGTTACGCGGAGCGTGCCACCGAGCGATGATTGGTAGCGCATCGTCTCCTCGGCTGCGCTCGCCAGCAGATGAGGCTGTCGGCGCAGGTTGGCGATCTGCTCGGGGTGGGCGAGCAGGGCGAGCAGGCTGCAGGCGATCTGGCTGGTCGAGGTGTCGTGCCCGCCGACGATGAGGTTGATCACCATGGTGCGGACCTCGATGTCGGTGAGTCGCCCGTCGTCGGTCTCGACGGCGAGCAGCCGGCTGATGAGGTCGTCGGCCGGGCAGGACGCACGAGTGGCGAGCAGGCCATCGACGTATGCCGACAGTTGGGTGAGGGCGTCGGTGGCGTGTTGGATTTGCTCGGGGGTCATGAACCCGAAGACTGGGGCGAGTGCCATCGACCAGCCAGTGAGAGAGTCCACGTCGGCGAGCGGGACGCCGAGGTGGCGGGCCATCACTCGGATCGGCAGGTGTATGGCCATTGGGATCAAGTCACCGTCTCCACGTTCGGCCAACGGTTGGAGCAGTCGGTCGGCCTGGTTGGCTGCGAACGGGCGCAGCGCCTCGACCGATGTGGGGGTGAACGCGCGCTGCACCAGGGATCGCAGCCGGTGGTGTGTCTCACCTTCGGTGGTGAACATCAGCGCCCCATACCACTCCCGCAACGGGCCATCGACGATGCCCATCGAGTCGAACACGGTCAATCCGACACCCCCCATGCGCGGGTCGTGGAGAAGTGGCTCGATGTCACGCCGGTGGAGCACGCACAGTGCCCCGGTGAGCGGGTCGAGCGCGGTTCGAGCACTCCGGGCCGTCTGTGCGAGCACAGGTTGAAACAGCTCCGGCGGTCCGAGGATCGGGCTGTCGGTGAACACCACTTGATCGTGCATGACGCTCCTCCCATGGTTGTCGGCAGGAAGTTCGAGATCTCCACACCGGTGAGGTGTCGACGTCTCGAGTCTGCGCCGCGTGGCTTCGGCGAACATCGCCCGATCGGTGGATCTCCGACATCACGATCAGGTGCGCCTACGACCCCCTCCGTTCGACTCGGACGCGTGGCCGGCGGCATGTATCGCGAGCTCGGTTCGATTGGCGATCGCCAGTTTGGCGTAGATGTGGGTGAGGTGGCTCTTGACGGTCGCCGGGCTCACGAACAGACGCTGTGCGATGGCAGCGTTGCCGAGCCCGTCGGCGACGAGTCTGGCGACCTGGTGCTCAGTCGGCGTGAGGCTCCCCCACCCGATGGTCGGTCTGCCGCGCGCGCCTCGGGCGCGGCGGGCGTACTCGACGACGGCGTCGATCGACAGCGAACGACCCTCGGCGAACGCGGCGGGTTGCTCGGCCGCGAGCCGCTCGACGACGGCGTGGACCGCATGTGGCGACGGGACTACGTGCTGCCGGTACCCGATGGCCTGTCGTTCGGTCGTGGTCGCACCGATCACTCGCGCCGCCGCCGGCGCGTTCCGGCGAGCAGTGACGCCCGCGATCAGCTCGAGTGCGTCGAGTTGCAGCAGTGCGAAGTGATGGCTGTGGGCGAGGGCCAGGGCGGCGTGGACGTCGTCGAGTGCGTCGTCGTCGTGTTCGTGCGCGAGGTGGATCAGCGCCCTGGCGTAGTGCATGCTCGCCATCGGCAGTGGGTGCGCTCCGAGCTGTTCGGCTTCGTTGATGGCGACATCGGTGCGCCGCCGGGCCTCGTCGAGCTGTCCGCAGGCGAGCAGCGCGCAGGCGATCGGGGGGAACGTCCACGGCAGGATCGCCCGCGCGAAGGCAGCGCCGTCCCACCTCTGACGCAGCAGTCGTGCCGCTTCCTGATGGTCGCCTCGCATTGCCGCCAGCTGCCCTCTGGCGTACGACTCCATCGGGCCCATGAACGGCGGCGCTTTCCGGTCGATCCACTGCTCGGCGAGCTCGGCGAGCCGATCATCGTCGGTAGCCCAGGCGAGTGTGATCGCCGCGGCGGCGGTGGGAAACACCATGATGGCGTCGGTTGGTTCCCGTTCGTCGATCAGTGCCCGGGCCTCGCCGAGACGGCCCTCGATGATCTCCAGCTCGATCCTCGCGTAATGCCCCGACTTCGCGGTGTCACAGGTGTAGGTCAGGCCGAGGCTGGCCAGCTGAGCAGCCAGACGATCCGAGATGAGCCGCGCTTCGCGCACATACCCGAGACGCGCCGTGAGGGTGATCAGCGCACCGAGGGTGTGCGGGTAGGCGAGCGCGTCGGCGGCGATGATCGTGTCCTCGACGAGGCTGCGCAGCATGTCGAGATCGGCGGTACCCCACGCATGCAACAGCGCCGGGGCCATCCGCGCCATCCGCTGGGCTCCTGGGTCGCCGTCGAGCCGCGGGGTGATCGACGGGAGCAGGTCAAACACCTCGGTGCGGTTGATCGCCATCGCACTCGGGCACAGCCCCGCCGCGCCCGCCGCCCACACCGCGTCGCGACTGCCCACCGCGGCGTTCACCACGAACTCGTACGAACGCTCGAGTTGGGCCCAATGCCCCAGCGCGATCCGTTGCCAACCCAGTCCGCGGTGGATGCGGTACACGTCGGCCGGGTTGCTCGTGCGCGCCCACTCCTCGGCGGCGATGACGTCAGGCATCGCCCAGGCGAGGTCACCGGCGACGACACCATGGAGCCCGTCGCCAACCTCCAAGCACCAGTCCGCCCACCAGCGGGCATGGCGATCACGCATCGCCGCGACCTCGCCGGTCTCGATGAGACGATCCATCCCGAACTGACGGACGGTCTCCAACAGCCGGTATCGGCCGGTGTTGTCGTCCAGTTGAACCAGACTCTTGTCGACGAGCCGAGCCAGAACATCGAGCACGTCCTCCCCGCCCCGTTCATCGCCGGCACACACCGCCTCGGCCGCCCGGGCAGGGAACGCCGCGCGAAACACCGCCAGACGCCGCAGCACGGAACGTTCCACGTCGTCGAGCAAGTCGACACTCCATGAGATCGACGCGAGCATCGTCTGCTGACGGGGCACGACCGTGCGGGCGGCACCAATCAACGACCGAAAGATCTGATCCAGGCCGTCAGCCACCCGGTCCAACGGCAACGAACGAACACGCGCCGCGGCCAACTCCAAAGCCAGCGGGATCCCATCCAACCTGACGCAGATCGATGCGATCGCGGCGCACGCCGCGCCGTCGAGCACCAGGTTCGGACGGCAACGCCGCGCCCTGTCGAGGAACAAGCGGCTGGCGTCGAACATCTCCAGGTGCTCCGCATCGAACGGTCCTCGGCTCCCGGGCGTCGCCAGCGACGGGACCCGCCAGACGACTTCACCCGGCACATCGAGCGGCTCGCGGGTGGTCACCAGGACCCTCGCGTTGACACACCGCGCAAGGATCAGCGCAACGAGCTGAGCAGTATCGTCAAGCACGTGCTCGGCATTGTCGAGCACCACCAGCACCGCACCGCGCCGACCCAGACGGCGCACGATCTGGTCCACGACATCGATGCCATGCGCAGTCGTCACCCCGAGCGCACGGGCAACGTGCTCAGCGACGTGCGAACCGTCGCTCACCGCCGCCAGTTCAACCCACCACGTCCCACCAGGGTGGTCCCGGACGAGATCCGTAGCGACCTGTTGTGCCAAGCGAGTCTTGCCCGCCCCACCCGAACCACTCAACGACACCAGCCGATGCTCGGCCACCAACGAACGCACCGTGAGCTGTTCCTTCTCGCGGCCCACGAAGGTCGTCAGGGAAACTGGCACGCTGCCCGCGTCGCCGTCGAACGACCGCATCAATCCATCGTTCCACCGTCATCGCCGCGCCACCACCCACGGAAACACACGTCATCCCACGACAACGCCACCGTCGTCAGCCGACGAACAACAAACGCGACCACTTCCACCATCGTGCATCACCAACAGCCAACCACCGGCAGCGGTGCCGAAACGCTCGATCAACCTTCCCGAGACATCAACGCGCGGTTCAATACCAGTTCGATCCTGGACCTCGCCCACAAGGCCAATCGGTCCACTCGAGTCGACGCCCGTCGACCGTTTGTCGACAACTGCCGCCCCGGCAGCCTGACAGCGCCCGAACGACACTCCTCGACCACGCCAGGGTCGTGTAGCCGGTGCGGGTGTTGCCGGTGTAGCCGGCGAGGAACTCGGCGACCGCCACCCGCTCAGTGAGCTCGACTGGATCCTCATACGACACCAACTCTGCAGTGGTTGAGGTCATGACAGTCCTCCTTGGACCCGACCCTCCCGGGCCGGGAACCAAGGCTCGCCAGAACCGCGCCCGTCGCGCCCCGCGATTACCAGCCGAGCGGCTCGGGCCGAGGTGCTCGGTCCCCGGACGACATCTCGAGCGTGATTATGCGTGGCGTTATGGCGGGGGCGATGTCACCCGGCAGCCAGCTCACGCGCGCACCGATCGATCAGTTCGTTGTCGATCGCTTTGGTCCGCGATCTCCGTCGAAACGGCGGTCATCTGAGGGTCCGATCCTGCTGCGCCACGACGGCGACCGCCTCGACACCCGAACCGCGTACCGCTGGGTCCGCGCCGTCGGCAGGCGGGCCGGGCGTGATCGGATCCATCCGCACACGCTGCGCGCCGCGTTCCTCATGGCCGCCCTGGACTAGTCACGACGACTGACCGCTCGCCACTCCCTCACTCACGTCGCGGGATCGTAGACTTCGTCCCGTGTCCGTGGTCGAGCAGCCCGATGAACCACACCTCCGCGTGTTCACCGTCGACGACGAAGAGTTGTGGGCATCCAGGGCGCTCCTCGCTCCCGACGAGTTCACCCTCGACGACGTGACCGACGGCGAGTGGGACAGCTTCTACGCCGTGCTCGCTGAAGCGTGATCGATCCGAGACGGGCCACTCACGTCGTCATCGACACCGACGTCGCGAGCTGGCTTCTCGATCCCCGACCCTTCCCTCACACCGAGATGACCCGCCAGGTGATCGCCCGGCGCGCCCGAGTCGTCTCGTTCGTCACCGTGGCCGAACTGCGCTACGGAGCTCTGCGGGCAGGCTGGGGTGAGCCGCGACGACGACAACTCGAACGATCCATCGCCGACCTCGAAGTGATCCAGACCAGCGATCGGCTGATCACCGGCGGCGCCGAGCTACGCAACGTGGCAAGCCGTGCCGGCCACCCAATCTCCCAGAAGATCCACGAGGCCGACCGCTGGGTCGCCGCCACCGCCGTCGTGCTCGGTCTCGAACTCGTCGCCGGTGACGGCATCTTCGAGCATCTCCCCGGTCTCGAAATCCATCGCATCCACCGCTCATGATCCGGGACGCCCTGGCACCGTCCACGCTGCGGAAACGGGGAGAGTCCGCTCGCGGGTGAGCACAGCCACCGGGGTATCCGATTCACGAGCCTGCGTGTCGTGTACCGCCGGCTGCGGCGCTCGCGACCCGCGCGATAATGCCAGCCTGAGTGGGCAGCTCTCGTGCGCGATAACCGGCGGTGCCGGGCGGGACCTCCGCTCGATGTCTCCCGGCCCGCGGGTGGCAATGAGAACTCTTTCGACCAGTCAGTTGGGCATTTTGGGGGGGAGACTCGATGCGGTCGAGGGCATCGCAGCCGCCAGGGTCCGGGCTGAGGTGGCTGCTACGGCGGGTTGGCGGTCGACCAAGCTTCGGCTTGGCGGCCGGCGAGCTCGATCAGGGCGTCCTGGGGCA
>JBIOUO010000357.1:0-10754 GCA_044867195.1 Ilumatobacteraceae bacterium | reverse complement strand
TCCGGATCGCCGAGAGGATGTACGGGATCAGCAGCGCGTTGACGACGAACCCGGCCCGATCCTGGCTGCGGATGACCTTCTTGCCGAGCACGTCGGTGACGAACCGGCCAGCTGCCGTCGCGGTCTCCGGTGAGGTCATCAGGCTGGTCACCAGCTCGACGAGGTGGAGCACGGGGACCGGGTTGAAGAAGTGGATACCGATGACCTGCTCGGGCCGGCCGGTAGCGATGCCGAGCTTCATGATCGGGATCGAGCTGGTGTTGGTGGCGAGGATCGCCCCCTCGTCGGTGACGACCTGGTCGAGCTCCTTGAACACGCCGATCTTCATCGCCTCGTCCTCGACGACCGCCTCGACGACGAGCTGGCGGTCGGCGAGCTCGGCGACGTCGGTCGTCAGCCGGATCTTGGCGAGCGCGTCGTCACGCGTCTCCTCGGTGAGCTTTCCGGATCGGACGCCGCGGTCGAGCGAGGCGGTCAACCGCTGCAGCGCGGCCTCGGCAGCCGCCGCGTCGACCTCCCGCACGACGACGTCGAGCCCGGCGCGGGCGCACACCTCGGCGATGCCCGAGCCCATCAACCCGCCGCCCACGACGCCCACCCGCTCGATGCCTGTCATCGCCGCGGATGGTACCGGCGGGCGATGATAGGGACATGGTCGATCACGACACGTACGGGCCGGGCGCACGGGCGTTGCAGGATCGCTTCGACACCCGCCGCCTCGCCGATCGCCTGCACGACAAGTTCCGCAGCCGGTGGACGCTCGAGGACGTACGCCCGTTCCTCGAGTCGGCGACGATGTTCTTCCTCGCCACCACCGACGGCGACGGTCGCCCGCAGTGCTCGTACAAGGGCGGCGCGCCGGGGTTCGTGTGCGTGCTCGGTCCGCTGGAGCTGTGCTTCCCGAACTACGACGGCAACGGCATGTACCTGTCGATGGGCAACATCGCCGAGCACCCGGCGATCGGGATGCTGTTCATCGACTTCGCCAACCCACAGCGGGTGCGCGTCTCCGGGCGGGCGACGATCAGCGACGACCCGGCGCTCGTCGGACGCTTCCCCGGCGCCCAGTTCGCGGTCCACGTCGCGGTCGACGAGGTGTTCCCGAACTGCCCTCGCTACATCCACCGCATGGACGTCCGGGAGCCGTCACCGTTCGTACCGGCCGCCGACGGCTCGGCGCCGGTCCCGGACTGGAAGCGGGCGCCATGGGCGCAGGACGTGCTCGCAGCGGGCGACCCGGCCCGTGAGTGAGGTGTCGCCGCGCATCGGGCGTGTCTCGCGCCGCACGTTCCTTGCCCTCGGCGCGGCGGTCGTCGTCGGCCCGCTGACGTCGTGCAGATCCGGCGACGACAGCGATCGCGCTTCGACGTCACCCGCCGGGTCGACGTCGCCTCCCGCGGAGTCGACGGCCACCGCTGCCCCGGTCACGAGCGCTCCGGCCAGCACCGCCCCAGCAACCACCGAGCCGCCGCCGACCACGATCTCCCTGGCCGCCGATCCGTTCCTCCTGGGTGTCACGGCCGGCGATGCCGACGCCACGTCGGTCGTGCTCTGGACGCGCCTGGTCGGCGACGGCCTGCCCGACAGCGTCGACGTGACGTGGGAGATCGGCCCGGTCGGCGACCCGGCGGCGGTCACTGCGTCGGGGATCGTGACGGCGTCGGGCGCCGATGGTCACAGCGTGCACGTCGTCGTGCCGATCGACGGACCGGTCGCCTACCGCTTCCGGGCCGGCGGGTTCACCAGCCCCGCCGGTCGCGCCGCGCCGGCGATCGGCGGCGACTCGCTGCGCCTCGCCAGCGCGTCGTGCCAGCACTTCGAGACCGGCTTCTACGCCGCCCACCGCGACCTCGCGGCGTGGCAGCCCGACGCGGTCGTGTTCCTCGGCGACTTCATCTACGAGGGCGCCGGCCTGCCGGTCGGCGACGGACGGGTCCGCTCCCACGACGGACCTGAGCCGACCGACCTCGCCGGCTACCGCGCCCGCTACGCCCAGTACCTGTCCGACGCCGACCTCCAGGCGGCCCGCGCGGCGTGCCCGTGGTACGTCGTGTGGGACGACCACGAGGTCGAGAACGACTACGCCAGTCTCACGCCCGAGGTCCCGGCGGACGCGGCCGGGTTCCCTGCCCGCCGCGCCGCGGCCTACCGGGCGTGGTGGGAGCACATGCCGGTCCGGCTGCCTCCGCCGGTCGACGGCGCCGACGATCCGATCTACCGAACCGCGGCGTTCGGCGGCCTGCTCGACCTGGTCCTCCTCGACGGGCGCCAGTACCGCAGCGACCAGGCGTGCGGCAACGCCAAGCTGTCGGTCGACCCGCCGTGCCCCGAGGCAGCGGAACCGGCGCGCACGATGCTCGGCGCGACGCAGGAGGCCTGGCTCGGCGAGACGCTCGCCAACTCGACGGCGACGTGGACCCTGCTCGGCCAGCAGACGGTGCTCAGCGACCTGCGGTTGCCCAACGGGGCGATCCTCAACCCCGACCAGTGGGACGGCTACGCGCCCGCCCGCGATCGCCTGCTCGCCCAAGCCGCACCGGTTGCCGGGCGATTGCTGGTGCTGACCGGCGACATCCACCTCGCCGGCGTCGGCACGCTGCCGGGCATCGGGACCGAGTTCGTCACCACGTCGATCTCCTCCGACGCGCGCATCCCGGCCGAGTTGCAGCCGTTCGTCGAGACGATCGAGTCGATCGTCGACGCCGAGCTTGCCCATCGGGGCTACACCCGCCACACCGTGACGCCGGCGACGTGGACCGCCGAGTACCGCATCGTCGACAACGTCGACGACCCGGCATCGGCCGTGTCGACATGGCGCACGTTCACCGTCGCCGCCGGCGCCAGCGACACCCTCATCGGCTGAGGCGTGACCTGCGGTCAAGAGCCAACCGCCACCCGAGTGTCAGGAGGTCGAAATGCGACCCTCCCGCACTCCGATGCCGCCAGAGATGGCTTGGTTCGAGCGTCCCTCGGCCATCAATGCGAGCACGTCTCGTTCTCGTTCCGTCAGTACGTCGAGTGCGGCGAGGTTTGCGTGACCTGTGGACGAGCCGAGAGACGATCGTCGGATCGATCAAGCACTCGCCCTCGCTCATCCGCCGCAGCGCGTCGATGAGCACCGCGATGTCGGAAAGGCGTTCCTTGAGGCGACCTCGTGTTCTACACCTCGTATAATGGCGCGTATGACGACGCCGATACCGACGCGGTTCACCGATGAGGAGCTCTCGCTTATCGACGAGCTGGTGGGCCAAGGCATTGGCGGCAGCCGGTCGGCGGTGATCCGCCGAGGCGTTCATCACCTTGCCGACTCGGTGCGCCGTGCTCGGATCGGCGCGTCAATCGCCCAGTCGTATCGGGACCATCCACAGACCGCGGAAGACGACGAGCTGGCGATGGCGAGCGCCATCGCGATGACCGAGGCCGAGCCGTGGTAGCCCAAGCAGAACTCTGGTTGATGGAGACACCAAACAACAAGCGTCGCCCGGTGCTCATCGTGTCCCGCAATGAGGTCATCCCGGTTGTGAAGAACGTCGTCGTGGCACCGGTGACGAGCACGATCCGTGACATCCCAACCTGCATCGCCGTCGGGGTCGAGGAGGGGCTGGACCGCGACAGTGTGGCCACGTTCGACAATCTCGCGGCCGTTCCAAAGTCGGTGCTCAGCATTCGACTCGGTGCACTCGGAATTGACGGAAGGCGGCGTATCTGCGACGCGCTCGACGCAGTTGCGAACTGCTGACCGCTCGCCCACCCAACGATTCGAGTGTCCGGGCAGGTCGAGGGAGATCGCGGGGCGGTGTCGGTCACGGCCGCGCGGCACGTTGTGCCGTGGTCGGTGTGGAGAGCGCCGCTCGCGGTCGCGAGCGCGACGACTTCGCCATGTTCCGATCGCGCCCGATCGACGGCTCAGGCGCGGTGGTCGTCCGGCCACTCGGCGTCACTGCCGGCCCCCGCACGCGGCTCGACCACCTCCAAGGGGTGTGATTACCGCCCGTGCCGAGTAGGGCTGTTGTCAGCCGGCGATCGTGAGTAGTGAGTTGAACCCGCGATCACGCGTGCGTGATACGAGGCGCCTAGATCGCTCGCCTCGGTTGCGACATTGCGGTTAGGGCGGCAGTGAATCGCACGGCCCGGAGCGTACGGCTCCCTGCAGGCTCGGTGAGTCGCCCGTCTACGACAGTTCGGCACGACATGCCCAGCCTCACCGCCGGTCGGCTATGAGGACTACACCAGCAGCTACCCGCCGATCGCGTTCACCGGCAGTCTCGAAGGGTGCCTGTACATCAAGGTCGACGCGTTCACGAACAACGGCGCACCCAGCGGCATCTACCTTGACCAGGGCCGTGAGGTCTTCGTCGGCAGCTTCGATGGCGGCGCCCCCGGGATGTTCACCACCACCTACAGGTTCGAATCGAAGTGGGACCCCGACGTCATCACGGGCCATGAGGTCAAGGGGCGCTGCCAGCATCCCATCGTGTCCGGCAGCGGCACCGGAGGGTTCGCCAGCGCCACCGGCCGGTTCGACTTCAAGGACGTCATCAGCGACGGCAGCATCCTCTACCGCGGTCACATCGAGCTATGAGCCAACGGCTCACAACGTGCGCACGTACTGCTCGATCTCGGGCGGCGTGACTCACAGGCTGTAGCGACGCCACACCAGACGTTGTCCCCGGGAATCCCTCCAAGACGTGCTCTCCCCGGCTACGGGCACACGGACGAGCGCTGAGCAGCTGTTGCGCGCCAACTCACGCAGGCGGGCGCTCGAACCCAGGCACCAGCCGCTCGTAGGAATTCGCCGTCTGGTTGGTGGACAGTGATCCGATCTCGTGGGTGCTGAAGGAATTGGGCGATGAAGCTCACGACGACGTTCGACCGGCGGGCCCCGTTGACGACAGCGACGGATCCGCGAGGAGAACCGGTTCGCATCGCCGGCGTACTTCTGGGTGCCGGCCAGCTCCGGCCTGCATCGGAGTCCGCTCCGCCAACCCAAGGAGAATTCCGCATGAACCGCAAGAAACTCGCCGTCATGTGCGGCGTCGTCGCGACGACTGTGATCGGTGCCGGGTCGATCGAGGCGTCCGCCAGTTCGCGCAGCAACGAGGTGGAGTTCGACCTCGCCGCGTCCAGCCCCGCCATCGCCGCCTGCCTCCCGAACGCCGAGGCGAAGGTCGAGGTGCAGCTCACCACCGACGCCAAAGGCTTCGACACCTTCGAGATCGAGGCCAAGGGCCTGTTCCCGAACCAGGCCTACACGGTGTTCCTGCTGGAACAACCCGGTAATCCGTTCGGCGCGGCCGAGTACATCGGCGACTTCACCACCAACCGTCGCGGTCGGGGCGAGGGCAAGTTCCGACTCATCGTCGAGGAAGCCTTCTCGTCGACGCTCGTGGCCGGCAACCGGGTCCGCGCCGAGCTCAACCACGTCGGCTTCTGGACCGCTGACGCGACCGCCGACGACGCTTGCTTCCCGGGCGGCGGACCGGTGACACCGTTCGACGGTGACAACGAGGCCGGCGCCCAGGTCATGAACTCGGCCCCGGCGCTCCCCGGCGCGCCGCTGCCGTAACCCTCACGGTTTGCGGCCGATCCCGCACGCTCACAACCCAACAGAGACCCGCACCCGGCCGACGGCTCGTCGCAGCCGGGTGCGGTCTCGCCGTCACGACCCGATGCTCAGCCCGGCGACAGCCGTCCACGCGGTCGCCCAAGATCCGGTGGGCGTGTTGTCCGCCGTAGGTCGGCGGAAGGCAAGCCCTGCCGCTCCGGGGTCGCGGTTGACGACGGTCCCGGCTATGCACGTGCCGTGCCTTCACCCCGCAGGCCTGGTCGGCAGGACCCGCTCCGCCGTCGATGACGTCGTCGCCGTCGCCGCCGCGCAGCACGTGGTTGCCGTCGTACCCGCAGCAGGTCGATGCCGGTTCGCCGTGCGCGCAGAGCCGAAGAATCCCGGCGGCGAGCCAAGCGGCGACCAGGAGCCGGGATTGTTCGGCGGCCCTTGACGCTGGCGGTGCAAGAATCGCGTGGCGCCACCACGCCTCGCCGCGTACCAGACCGCCGGGTCGAGGCGCGCCCGGTCCGCGGCCATGTGGCACCTACACTCGCGTGCGGTCAGGCCGTTCCCATCACCCGGGCGCAATGCTGCATGAGTTCGTCGTACTGGTCGGACGGTGAGATCTCGAGGTACTCGGCATCCGTCAACGCCTCGAGGTTGTGGCCCGGCGGCCAGTAGTACGACTCGCCAGTCGTGTACGTGCGCTCACCATCACGACCTCGGACAAGCATCGCTCCGTTGATGATGTAGCCCCAGTGGTGGCATTGGCACTCGTCGTCGGGCATGCCCTTGAACAGAGCACGGGTATCGACGCCCTTGGCCAGGCGAAGCAGGCACATCGCTAGGTCGGCATGGTCCACGCGCCGGATCTCGACGCCGGGACCCTGGAGCACGGTTGGTGTGCCATCCCAGGTGATTCCATCAGCCACTGTTTCCCCCCCGACCGAGTGCTCGTCCGCGTTGGTCGCGGGAGAACGTACACCGCTTGCGGCTGCCGACCTCCGGTTCCGGCGAGTCCGCCGCGCGACGGAGCGATCCGGTCGCTCACCGTGTGCCGAAGGGCCAACGCGCGCTCCGTGAGTCACTTGATGAGTGACCGGACGCGGGCCAGAAGCGCCGGATCTGGCTGACCGACGTCGTGACACATCCAGCCGATCCAGTGCGATCGCGGCCCGAACATCGCGTAGGTGACGGCCGGCTGGGGCTCGGCGGTCACCAGTCCGCCGGTCTCGCTGCGGTAGCCGGGCGCGCTGTCGAGGGCAGCCGAGACGGCGCGCAACGCTCGTGCACCGGCGGCTCGGAGCTCCCTCGCATGTCCCTGACATGCGGCATACGTGTGTGGCCCACCCGTCGCGACAGAAGGGTCCAGCGCCACGCCGACAGCCGCGGCGAGCTCGTCGTCGGGTACGTCGATTGCCCATATCCGGCGCTCGATGCCGTCGAGCTCGGCGGGGTCGACGATCTCCTCGTGGCGGAGGAACTCCGCCCACGCCCCGTCAGGAGTGGCGGCCACATACTGGACGGGCCCCTGATCGTCACCATGCCACCGCGCCGGCGGCTGATCGCTGGACGACCAGCAGAATCCGTGGCGGCGGTCGACGTGCCGGAAGAGGATGGCCACGTTCAGGTGGCGGCCCCGGCTCCGGCGAGGCCGGCCGCCAGCCGGCGAATCTGCGCCGCGGCAGGAGTCCGATCCGGATCCCACCCTCCCACCAGCGCGTCGAGTGGCGATCGGCCGTCCAACGCAGCGCGGGGACGCCGCCACCAGCGTCGAATCCCGCGCTCGTTGTACGAGCCGATCAAGTCGCCGTTGACCAGGGCGACGAAGTGGAGACGAGCGGCCACCTCGTCGGGCACGGCTCGCTCACCGTTGCCGTATCGGCGGATCGACTGGGTGGAGATTCCCAGCAGCTGGGCCAGCGTCTCGTCGTCGAGGACCGCCCGCACAGCCGGCCACTCGTAGTCTGGCAGCGGGTTGTGCTCGATCACCTCACGTACGGCGTTCACCAGCTGCGAAGCGGCGCCGGCGGCCGGAGACGCGTCGAGCAGTCGCGCCATCGGCTCGACGGCAATGCCAGCCTGACCGAGCGCGATCAACGCAGGAGCCGCGGCGCGGACGGTCGATGACGGTCGCCAGTCCCCTAGCTCCACGGCATCGGAGTCGTCGATCAGCCCGACAGCCGCCGCGAGGTACGACAGCCGCCCGACGGCGGCGTGCAATGCCGGGTCGTCTGCCGCCTCGACGTCCGCCAGCCAGCCACGCACGTGCTCCTGCGAGAACTGCGGGAGATGATTGGTGTACGAATGGATACGTACCATCGACCAACAGCGTACCGTTGATGGACCAGGAGCGGCGCCGGGCGGGATGCTGACGGTCCCGAACGCGCGAGCATGAGGCGATGACACTCGCCACTGACGCCGGGCGGGCGGACATCCCGCTGCTCGACGAGACGATCGGCGCCAACCTCGCCCGCACCGTCACCGCCAACGGCGACCGCGAGGCCCTGGTGTCACGGCACCAGGGGCTGCGCTGGACCTACGACGAGTTCGCCGCCCGCGTCGCCTCGTGCGCCAAGGGGCTGCTCGGGCTCGGCCTCGAGGCGGGCGACCGGGTCGGCCTGTGGAGCCCGAACTACGCCGAGTGGACGCTGGTGCAGTACGCGACCGCCGAGATCGGCGTCATCCTCGTCAACGTCAATCCGGCCTACCGCACCCACGAGCTGCAGTACGCGCTGGCCCAGTCGGGGTGCCGGATGGTGTTCGCCGCGCCGTCGTTCAAGACGTCCGACTACGTCGAGATGGTCGAGCAGGTGAGGCCCGAGCTGCCGGCGCTGGAGCGGGCGATCTTCTTCTGGGACGACGACTGGGACGAGCTCGTCGCCGGCGCCGGACATGTCACCGACGACCAGCTGGCCGCCCGCCGGGCAAGCCTGCGGCCGGACGACGCGATCAACATCCAGTACACGTCGGGCACGACGGGGTTCCCGAAGGGCGCCACGCTGAGCCACCGCAACATCCTTAACAACGGCTACTTCGTCACCCTCCTGCAGGGGTTCCAGCCCGGCGACCGGCTGTGCATCCCGGTGCCCTTCTACCACTGCTTCGGCATGGTGCTCGGCAACCTCGGGTGCACCACGCAGGGCGCGACGATGGTCATCCCGTCCGACTCGTTCGACCCGACGCACGTGCTGGAGACCGTTGAGGACGAGGCGTGCACGGCGCTGTACGGGGTGCCGACGATGTTCATCGCCGAGCTGGCGCACCCGGAGTTCGACCGCTTCGACCTGTCCAGCCTGCGCACCGGCATCATGGCCGGTTCGCCGTGCCCGGTCGAGGTGATGAAGGCGTGCGTCGACCGGATGCACATGACCGAGGTGACGATCTGCTACGGGATGACGGAGACGTCGCCGGTGTCGACCCAGACGCTGCCCGACGACTCGCTGCACCACCGCACGGCGACGGTGGGGCGGGCCCACCCGCACGTCGAGATCCGCGTCGCCGATCCGCAGTCCGGCGTGACGTTGGAGCGTGGTGCGACCGGCGAGTTCTGCACTCGCGGCTACTCGGTCATGCAGGGCTACTGGAACGACCCCGAGCGGACGGCGGAGGCGATCGACGCCGACGGCTGGATGCGCACCGGCGACCTCGCCGTGATGGCCGAGGACGCCTACGTCAACATCGTCGGGCGGATCAAGGACATGGTGATCCGCGGTGGCGAGAACGTCTACCCGCGCGAGGTCGAGGAGTTCCTGTACACCCATCCCGACGTCGAGGACGTGCAGGTCGTCGGCGTGCCCGACGAGCGCTATGGCGAGGAGCTGATGGCCTGGGTGCGGGTGCGTCCGGGGGCGACGATGGATGCCGAGGCGCTGCGCGCGTTCTGCCAAGGGCGGATCGCCCACTTCAAGATCCCGCGGTACATCAAGGTCGTCGACAGCTTCCCGATGACCGTCACGGGCAAGGTGCAGAAGTACAAGATGCGTGAGCAGGCGATCGAGGAGCTCGGTCTCGACGCAGCGGCGGCGACGAAGATGGCGTGACAGCCGGGCCAGCGCGTCGCGACCGCCGACATCTGGGTGGCCACAATCTCAGGACGGCTTCTGCGAGGGCACGGTCTCGGATCCGAGACTGCGGCCACGCAGATTGACGAGAGGGAGTGATGCGATGATCGAAGACGCCCAGCGGGAGCCCAATCCGCCCCCGTGGGGGCACTGCTTCAAGGACGCCGAGACCGGTGAGCCGGCGACGATCGAGCTGCGCCAGATCGGCATCAAGCTGTTCGAGCTGCACTCGTCGCTGCGCTACGTCGGGCCGTCGGACGTCGAGGCGCCGCGGGTGGTCGATCCGGCGAGCCTGCAGACCACCGACCTCACATCCGTGCCGGGGCCGCTGCGCTGGTTCGTCAGCCCCTATGGCCTGCACACCCCCGCCGCCTTGCTGCACGACCGCCTGGTGGGCGCGGAGGCCCCGCCGGGCTTCGAGCGTCGCGACGCTGATCGGTTGTTCCGCGACATGCTCGACTGCCTCGAGGTGCCGCTGCTGCGGCGCTGGCTGATGTGGGCCGCCGTCGCCTACGGGACCCGCTGGTCGGCCGGTGGACGCAAGCGGATCGCCATCGTCGTGTGGACCGTGCTCGCGGTGGTCGGGATGGCCAGCCTGGTCGTGGCTCTGGCGACGTGGTCGTGGCCGTGGCTGCTCGTCGCCGCGCTGCTGCCGTTCCCGGCGGCGGCGCTGTGGGGCAAGCAGTACGGCGGCGGCCTGATCGCCGCCGCCAGCGGCCCATGGCTGGCCCTGCCGGCGCTGATCGCGGCCATCGGCTACGGCGTCTACTGGGTGCTCGAGCAGATCCTGCGTGTGCTCCCCGTGACCCGCGAGAACCGCCCACCAGCGAGCCCCCAGGAGTTCTGAGCCTGGTTGCGATCGCGGAGCAGAGGCTGTCGGTCGGTGAGGAGGAGGCGTTCGCGTCTAGCCGATCGTGGGCGCATCTCCCAGCCGCGGGTCATTGGTGGGCTCGATGGAGTCGAGGCAGTGGATGATCCTGCGTTGCGATCCGCCCTCCGTGAGTGCTTCGGGACGTGGTCGTGTCGTGTCGAGCGCAATGCCTTGCCCGATCACAAGTGGACGCCCGTGAGGGCCGCCTTGGGCGACGACCGGACCTGAAGGAGCTGCCGAGCCCGCTTGCGACTTATTCGACTCCATGGCG
>JBIOUO010000356.1:0-13348 GCA_044867195.1 Ilumatobacteraceae bacterium | reverse complement strand
TCGCTGATGGTCGGCGTCCGCGAGCCGGGCAAGATCGCCGGGTGGTTGGCCGCCCCGTCGTCGGGCATCCACGCCAAGCCGCCAGACTTCGAGTACGTCCGAGTTTGATGAATCATTGGAGTGTTTCCGCCGTCGGAGTGTTTCCTCGGGGAGGGCCCCCGGCGAAACACTCCAATGACACATCGATTGGGGGTTGGGGATGGAGCGGTACAACGCGGCTGAGTGGATGCTCGACCGGCATCTGGCAGAGGGGCGTGGGGACTCGGTCGCGATCCGCTGCCAGGGGAGGTCGAGCACCTACGCCGACGTGCTCGCCGAGGCCTGGCGGGTGCAGGCCGTGCTCGTCGAGCTCGGCGTCGTGGCCGGGCAGCGGGTGCTGCTCGTGCTCAACGACGACCCCTCGTTCGTCGTCTGGTTCCTCGGCGCGATCCGCTCCGGCGTCGTCGCCGTGCCGCTGTCCACGATGCTGACGGCAAACGAGCTGGCGGCGATCGCCGCCGACGCCGAGCCCGACGTGATCGTGATCGCCGACGAGTACGCCGACCGCGTGGAGGCGATCGTCGCCGCCGCGCCCTCGTTGCGCCACGTCGTCGTTGCCGGCGACACCGAGCTGCGGTGGTCGATCCCGGCGCTGCGCTGGGCAGACGTCCCTGCCGCCGCTGACGCGGGCGTCGCCCCGACCGGAGCCGACGATCCCGCGTTCTGGCTCTACAGCTCGGGGACGACAGGCATCCCCAAGGGCGTGATCCATCGCCAGGCGAGCCCCGAGGCGACGTTCGACACCTACGCCATCCAGGTGCTGCGCATCGGGCCCGACGACCGGTGCCTGTCGGTCGCCAAGCTGTTCTTCGCCTACGGACTCGGCAACTCGCTGACGTTCCCGTTCGGCGCCGGCGCCACGACGTTGCTCGACCCGCGCCGGCCGACGCCGCAGCTCGTGCTCGAGCACGTGCAGGCCGAGCGGCCGACGTTGTTCTTCGCCAGCCCAGGATTCGTGGCCGCGCTGCTCGACACCGACGCTCCCGACGACGCGTTCGCCAGCGTCCGGGCGACCGTCACCGCCGGTGAGGCGCTGCCCGGCCCGCTGCAGCAGCGGTTCAGCGAGCGCTTCGGGCATCCCGTCCTCGACGGGATCGGATCTACCGAGGCGCTGCACATCTTCCTGTCGAACACGCTCGAGAGCCAGCGTGCAGGCAGCAGCGGCTACTGCGTGCCGGGCTACGAGGCCGAGCTGCGCGACGACGAGGGGGGTGTCGTGACTGCAGCCGACGTGCCGGGCTACCTGTACGTCAAGGGACCGTCGCTCGCGGCCGGGTACTGGCGGCGGGAGGACACGACGGCCGCCACGTTCCGCGACGGGTGGCTGCGGACGGGCGACGTCTACACCCGCTCCGCCGACGACCACTGGACGTTCCTCGGGCGCAACAGCGACATGATCAAGGCCGGCGGGATGTGGGTGTCGCCGGCCGAGGTGGAGAGCGCGCTGGTGTCCCACCCCGACGTCCTGGAGGCCGCCGTCGTCGGCGCTCGCAACGCCGACGGACTCGAGGAGACGGTCGCGTTCGTCGTCCCGCGCGCCGGCCACGAGATCGACACCGCCACGGTCGACGCCCACTGCCGGGCGCAGATGGCGTCGTTCAAGCGGCCCCGCCGGCTGCTCGTGGTCGACAGCCTGCCGAAGACGGCGACCGGCAAGATCCAACGGTTCGCGCTGCGCGACCGGCTCGATCACGCCTGACCGCGACGCGGAGCGCACGGGCCTGGCGCTGTCGCCTAGGGTGCCGGGCGGCGGGCTGGCAGGAGGAGTGATCCGTTGAGCAGGACCGGACTGATCGCAGCGGCGCGCCAGCGCTCGGGGCGCACGCTGTACGCAGGATTGCTGGCCATCCCGATCGTGATCGGTTCGTGCCAACCGGCCTGCGAGCCGCTGCCGCCACCGCCGCCACCGCCGCCCCGTGCGGTGACGGAGCGCCAGATCGGCACCAGCGTCCAGGGCCGCCCGATCACGGCGTACCGGGTCGGCGCGGGAACCGGCAAGGTGGTGCTGGCGATCGGATCGATCCACGGCGACGAGCAGGCCGGCATCGAGATCGCCGAGTACGTCCGCGACACCGCCACCATCCCCGATGGTCTCGACGTGTGGGTGATCCCGTCGATCAACCCCGACGGCAACGCCGTGAACGCCGAGAGCAACGCCGCCGGGATCGACCTCAACCGCAACTTCCCGCCGAACTGGCAGTACATCGACTGCCCCACGAACCCGACGAACTGCTCGGGATCCGAACCGCTCAGCGAACCGGAGTCCAAGGCGGTCGCCGCGTTCGTCGACGAGATCAAGCCCCTCGTGACGGTCTGGTATCACGCCGTTGGTCCGGTGGTCGACAACGCGCTCGTGAACGGCGTGGCCAACCCTGCAGTGCTGACCGCGTACGCGGCCAAGGTCGGCTACCCCGTCTACACCGTCCCGTGCGGGCCGACCGTGTACTGCACCGGCAACGCGACCCAGTACATGAACTCGAGCATCGCTGGCTCGAACGCCTTCGTGGTCGAGCTGGCGAGCAAAGCGGCGGGGGCGATGAGCCCGACGGGCCTGGAGAACCACGTCAACGGCATCTGGGCGGCGGCCGGCGCGGCCTGAGCGGCGCACCCCAACGCGGATCTCGTCCACAAGCTCCCTCGATCTCGACCGATGCCCACACGCGGCGGCCGGGTCGGGTTCCCCCGCGTCGAATTCGGCGTCGTTCGGCACGGCCCCGCTGTACGGTCCGCCGCTCAGCGGGCCAGCGACGATGAGAAGGGAGCATCGGATGCGGAAGGTCACGTTCGGGATCGTCGTCGGGGGGTTGGTGGCTGCGGCCACCGTCTCGTCGGCAGCGGCCCGCCAACCAGTCGATGTCGACGAAGAGGTTGCAGAGCAGATCCTCGCCGTCGGCGGCCAGGTCGCCCCCAAGGCACCGGCACCGGAGGTGAAGGCACCGCGAGGGCCGAACCCGTACCTCGCCCTGGTGCCTGACCCGACGACGATCGACGTCTCGGGTTGGAACCGTCGGGTGCGCGCACTGAGCGAGCAGCGCGCCGAGCAGCGCCCTGCCACCGGGTCGCCGATCCTCGTCGACGAGGACGAACCCGCCGGCGTGCGCGGGGCCAACGACACGCTCGACACGGCCCAGCCGGTCGACGGGTTCGGCACGCGTCGCAACCAGAACGCCCAGTTGCGCATCCTCGGCACGCTGTCGCCCGCAACCGCCGACCCGGCGGCCGTCGAGCCGAACGAGGAGGACGACGGGTCGATCCCGCTGGCCGGCGAGACCGGCATCGGCGCCGATCGAGACGGCATCACGACCTCGGGTGTCATCGGCGATGGCCCCTACGGCACGGCCGAGGGCGGCCCCAACGCCCCGGGTGACTTCGACTTCTACGCTCTCGACGCCCGCGAGGGCGACCAGCTCACGGTCGACATCGACACGCCACCGGGCGGCAACCTCGACTCAGTCGTGGTCCTGTTCGACGCCGACGGGAACTTCGTCGCCTACAACGACGACAACGTCGCCGCCCAGGAGCTCGACAGCCTGCTCATCCACCGGTTCAACGCCGACGGCCGCTACTACGTGCTGGTCGGCGCGTGGGACTCCTTCCTCGTCGATCCGTTCGAGTCGGGGAGCGGGATTGGTGCCGGCGGCGAGGGCCCGTACGACGTCACGATCACGTCGGTCGAGGGCGACGACGACGTCTACGCCGTGCGGCTGCGCAAGGGCGACGTGATCGGTGCGTCGGTCTCCGGCGGGGCGGGCGCGATCGGGTTGTTCGATGCCGGCGGCACGATGGTGATGGGCTCCGGGCAGGACGCCTCGTTCATGTACCCGGTCCAGTCGCCGCTGCCGGGCGGCGGCAATGCCGTCGCCGAGCACGTCGTTGACGAGACCGGCTGGCACTACATCGGTGTCGCCGGCGGTCGCGGCGACTACGACGTCACGGTCGAGGCGTACCGCCCGCGGCTCGACACGGACCGCCCGGTGCAGACGCTGTTCCTCGACTTCGACGGTGCCCGCGTGAACACCGGGATGTGGGGTGGTCCAGGCGTGCGCACGCTGAGCCCGCTGCGGGCGTTCCTCGGTCGTTGGGGCCTGCGGAACCAGGATCTCAACCCGCTGATCAACCGCATCGTGGCCACCGCGCGCGAGAACTTGGCGCAGGACATGGTCGCCAGCGGGCTCAACCCCGACTTCGACGTGCGCATCCTGAACAGCCGGGACAACGCCGACGTGTTCGGACGACGGAACGTCAGCCGCGTCATCGTCGGCGGCACGATCAACGAGTCGGGCATCCCGACGATCGGCATCGCCCAGTCGATCGACCCGGGCAACTTCAACACGGAGGAGACCGCCCTCGTCCTGCTCGACGTGCTCAGCGACCCGAGCGTCGAGTACGGCGATCCGTCGCTCAACACGTACATCACGCCGGCCAGCGACCGGGTGGCCTTCGTCGGACGGGCGATCGGCAACATCGTGGCCCACGAGGCCGGCCACTTCTTCGGCGACTGGCACGTCGACCAGTTCAACGACCAGGCCAACCTGATGGACCAGGGCGGCAACTTCCCGCTGATGTTCGCCGTCGGGCCGGATGGGATCGGCGGCACCGCCGACGACACCGACGTCGACTTCGGCGAGGACGTCCTCAACCCCGGCGAGGGCTTCCTCGGCTACGAGGACACGCTCAGCAGGCTGGCCTTCTCGCTCACCCGCTGATCGAGTCTTCTGTGGGAGGGAACAGACGCGAATCGCGTCTGTTCCCTCCCACAGAAACCGGGTACGTGGGCGCGAAGCTGGAGCGATGCTTGACCACGTAGCCATCCAGTGCGCCGACGTCGCCTCGAGCGCCCGCTTCTACGATGCCGTCCTCGCCCCGCTCGGAGCGACCCGGCTGATGGACTTCGGCGTCGCCATCGGATACGGCGTTCCGTCCCATCCCGACTTCTGGATCGGTGCGTTCAACTCCGGTGAGGGGTTCCGGGAGTCGCACATCGCGTTCTCCGCCGCCGACCGGGCCACGGTGCGCCAGTTCTTCGACGCCGCCGTCGGCGTCGGCGCCGAGGTGCTCCACGAGCCACGCCTGTGGCCCGAGTACCACGAGAACTACTACGGCGCGTTCGTCCGCGATCCCGACGGCAACAACGTCGAGGCGGTCTGCCACGCGCCGGAATCGTGAGCCGCCTGAGCGGCCGCGGTCACGATGGCGGTGAGAACGCTGGGATCGGTGAGGTACACCTCGTGGTCGGCGTCGACGACGATCGGTGCACGGCCGGTCGTGGCGGCGAGGATCTCGACGGCTCCGGCGACGACGTCGTTGGGAGCGGAACCGATGGCGACTGTGATGTCGCGAGTTGCGAGCGCGTCGAGGTCCAGCGCGGCCAGCGCGATCGCCGGTTCGTCGCGCACGAGCGGCTCGGCATTGGCCCGCGCCGACTCGAAGGCCGGGTCGTCGGGCGCGACGGTGAACCCGAGGATCGCCGAGAGCAGGATCGCCTGGACGCCGACGAAGTCGTCGGGGTTGGCCGCCAGGTGAGCTTCGACGGGCTCCATGATCGCCGCTGTGATCGCCGCCCCGTCGGGCACGATCCCTGCTGCGGGTGGCTCCCAGGCCACCACGCGTTCGACCGCCTCGGGATGGCGGACGGCCATGTCGAGCGCGATCACGCCGCCGGAGCTGACACCGACGACGGTCGTCGGGCCGAGCTGGAGCGCATCGAGCAGCGCGGCTGCGTCGTCGGCGTGCTGGTCGGCGCCGCGCGACGGCCAGTCTTCACGACCCGAGCCGCCTGTGCCGCGCCGATCGTAGGTGATGACCTGGAAGCCGGCGGCGGCGAGGCTGTCGGCCTGAGCAGCGAGCATCGAGGCGTCCTCCCCTCCGCCGTGGACGAGCAGCAGCGGTGAGCCGTGGCCACGGCGCTCGACCTGCAGGGTCGTGCCGTTGGTGCGCACTGCCTCAGGACTGGGCGTCGTGGTCATCGTCGGTGCTCCGTCGTCGTCGGTGGTACAGGCGGTGGTCGCGAGGGCGGCCAGCAAGGCGAACGCGAGTGGGTGTCGGGGGGATGGCATCGTGCGCTCCGTGCGAGGCGGCGGTCGCTACTCTCCGAGTGAGTTAGGTTTACGCCGACTCTATTCGTGAGAGTCAGAGTAAAACAGAATTGGCGAGAAGATGCAAGATCCGATCCAGGCCACGCGTCACTACGACTCGACGGGTCGACGAGCGCGTGCCGCAGAGAGCCGGCTGCGGATCCTGCGCGCCGCCCACCGGCTGTTCGTCGAGCGGGGCTTCTCCGGCACCCCGATCGCCGACATCGCCACGGCGGCCGAGGTGTCGACACCGACGGTGTACGCGGCGTTCCGGTCGAAGGCGGCGTTGCTGAAGTCGTGCATCGACGTCGCGCTCACCGGCGACGATGCCGACGTCCCGGTGGCCGATCGGCCGCTGTCGCGATGGGTCTACGACACCGACGACCCGCGGGAGGTGCTCAGCCGGTACGCCGTGATGATGGGCGAGTTGGCATCGCGCGCCGCGCCGATCTACGACGTGCTGGTCCGCGCCGCTGATGCCGAGCCCGATCTCGCCGCCGTCCTTGCCGACCTGGAGCGGCAGCGCCTGCGGGCCGCCACGATCGTGGCCGAGGCGGTGGCCGAGCGGGGAGGGCTCCCGCCGGGCCGTAGCGTGGAGGAGGCTCGCGACACGATCTGGGTCTGCAACGCACCCGAGCTGTACGTCACGCTCACGCGCAAGCGCCGCTGGTCGACGCGTCGCTACGTCGAGTGGTCGCGCAACTCGCTGCTCAAGCTCGTCGCCGAACCCCCCGCGCCGGGGCAGGTCAGCCGATCTGGCTTTGCAGATGAGCGGCGAAGAAGGCGCTGATCCGCCGGCGCGCATCGAGTGCCGAGGCCTCGTGATAGCCGTCGCCCGGCGAGAGCATCCCGACGACGGCGAACAGCAGCGGTGTCTTGTCCCCGGCACTTTCGTGATCGTTGATGAACCCGTGCCCCGCCTCGGGGTACTCCTTGACGTCATGGTCGACCGCGACCTCGGTCAGGGCGCGCGCGAGGCGGCCCGCGGCCCCGCGGAGCATCCGGTCCTTGCCGCCGTAGCTGCCGACGATCGGGCAGGCGTTGGCGAGGAAGCTCGACGTGTACGCATCCTTCGGCGCGGTGCCGTAGTTGACGCTCGCCGCGCTGAACCCGTGGTCGGGAGCGAGCAGCAACGCCAGCCCCCCGCCCATGCAGAACCCGATCACGCCGATCGCGCCGGTGCAGTCGTCACGTCCGGACAGCCAGGTGCGAGTGGCCTCGATGTCGTCGAACGACCTGCCGCGCCGGGCGCGTGCCTCGCGCATCACAGCGACCATGCAGGTGGTCTTCCGGCGTCCGTGGAAGAGGTCCGGCGCGGCAGCCAGATAGCCCTCGCTCGCCAGCCAGTCGGCCTGGCGCCGCAGGTCCTCGCTCATGCCCATCGCGTCGTGGACCACGACCACGCCGGGCCACGGGCCCGAGCCCGCCGGCACGGCGGTGTACACGTCGACGCCTCCGTGCGGCGACTGAATCGTTGTCATTCCCACTCCGACAGCATCGCACCGGATGCCGCCACCACGCCGTCCGGCGTACGAGGTCACGTGCGGCGGAAGCTCCGACGCTCAGCTCCACTGCAGGTAGGTCAGGACGGCGCCGACCCTTCTGTTGGTACTTACGTCGGGCGGCAGGTCGAGCTTGGTGAAGATGTTCGCGGTGTGCCGGCAGACCGCCTTCTCGGTGGTCGCCATGTGTGCGGCAATGGAGTGGTTCGAGTGGCCCGCTGCCATCAACCTCAGCACGTCAGCCTCTCGCCGCGTCAGCCGGTCGAGCGGGTTGGCGGCCCGGACGCTCGGGGCGCCCACCGCACGGTAGGGGAGCGCGGCGATCGTCTCGCGCTGAGCCGTGGTGCCAGCGACGTTCATCCTCGGCCCCTCGATGGACGGGGGTCAGGACGCGCCGTCGGGCGTGTAGCTGAGCGACAGGACGCCCGTCTTGAACGGTCTCGCGTCGACCAGCGTCAGCGGCACGCGGGCGGCCGTGGCGTCCAGCAGTCGTCGCCCCCCGCCGACGGCGATCGGGTGCACCAGGAGTCGGAGCTCGTCGAGCAGATGTGCAGCGAGGAGTGAGCGCACGAGCGTCACGCTGCCGTTGACGAACAGGTTCTGCTGCTGCTTGAGCTCGGCCAGCGCCTCGATGACGTCGCCCTCGATGAGCCGCGAGTTCTGCCACTCGACGGCGTCGAGCGTCGTCGAGGCAACGAGCTTGGGGATCGCGTTCATCCATTGCGCCATCGGGTCCTCACTCGGAGCCTGGCGGCCCCACGACGCGGCGAACGTCTCGTAGGTGACCCTCCCGAGCACGAGGGTCTCGGTGTCGGCCATGGTCGAGGCCAGCTCCTGGCCGACCTCCTCGTTGAAGTAGGGGAAGCTCCACTGCTCGGGGGTCTCGACGACGCCATCGAGCGTCATGAAGAGGCCGGCGACGAACTTGCTCATGATGTCTCCTGTCCTTGTGTTGGGTGGTGAGGCCTCACGGCCATCACATCTTCCCCGTGGGTACTGGACGGTACAGTACCAGTCGGGAACTGGACGGTCCAGTCCATTCTGCGACAACATGCACTCCGAGGAGGTCGAGATGGCACGCGACGCGGTCAGCGAACCGGAGCGATCGGACGACGAGCACCGTTCCGCGCGCAAGCGCCGGGCGATCATCGAGGCGGCGACGACGGTGTTCCTGCAGAAGGGCTACCTCGGCACGAGCATGGAGGAGATCGCGGCGCTGGCTGCCGTGTCCAAGCAGACCCTCTACAAGCAGTTCGCCGACAAGGAGCGGCTGTTCACCGAGATCATCCTCGGCACCATCGATCAGGCCGGCCAGCCCCTGTTCACCGAGCTCGCCGGGCTCGCCGCCGCCGACGACCTCGACCTCGAGCACGACCTCCGCACGCTCGCCCGCCAGCTCGTCACCACCGTCATGCAGCCCGACGTGCTGCGCCTCCGGCGGCTGATCATCGCCGAGGCCGTGCGCTTCCCCGAGCTCGGCCGGGCCTATTTCGAGCGCGGCCCGGGCCGGACCGTCGCCGCCCTCGCCCCGCTGCTCGAGGCGCTGGCCGATCGCGGACTGCTACGCGTCGACGACGCGGTGACGGCCGCCCAGCACTTCCTGTGGCTGGCCATCTCGGTCCCGATCAACGAGGCCATGCTCCGCGGCAGCGATGACGCGTCGCCCGCCGAGCTCGAGCGCCATGCCGACGCCGGCCTGGGCGCGTTCCTCGCCGCATACAGCGTGCCGCGCTGAGGGCGTCGGCGGCGACCCACCGGCCACAGCCGGGCTGAAGGGTCAGGCGGACGTGGCGGTAGCTTGATCCTTTCGATGCCCGTGCAGGAGGACCCGTGACGGCTGCGAGCGAGCCTGATCCGCTGGGACTCGATGTGCCCGCACCCGGAGTGGTGGTGCGGCCACGCCGAGTGGATGGTGAGTTCGCCGAGCTCGAGATGCGGGGTGAGCTCGACGCTTCGACGGTGAGCTCGGCTCGGAGCCAGTTGGCGGCCGGGATCAAGCCAGGTGTGCGCGAGGTGGTCATCGATGTCGCCGACCTCGAGTTCTGTGACGCCCGCGGCGTTGGTCTGTTCGTGGAGCTGCAGGAACGGTGCGCCGCAGGCCCCGGCAGTCTCCACCTGCGCGCACCATCGCGCGCGCTGCAACGCCTGCTCGCCATCGTCGACCTCGGGTACCTGGTCGGCGAGAACGGCTCGAAGTGAGGATGGCGCCGATGCTGCGGCCGGATGACGTCGACCGGCAGGCGTTCCGTCACGAAGCGTTCCTGTACTCGCGGGCGAGCGAGTACGTCGATCAGGCGACGACGTTCATCCGCGATGGGCTCGACGCCGGTGAAGCAGTGATGGTGATGGTGAGCAGCGCCAAGATCGAGCGGCTGCGCGAGCGGCTCAACGGCCACTCCGACGGCGTCCGGTTCGCCGACATGTCGCTGATCGGGCGCAATCCGGCGCGGATCATCCCGGCGTGGCAGCACTTCGTCGCCCGCCATGCCGATGACGCATCCGCGCTGCGCGGGATCGGCGAGCCGATCTGGCCGGGCCGGTCTGCTGCCGAACTGGCCGAATGCCAGATCCACGAGTCACTGCTCAACATCGCGTTCCAGGACGGCCCGCCGTTCTGGCTGCTGTGCCCGTACGACGCGGCCGGACTCGACGACGAGGTGGTCGCCGAGGCGATGCGGCACCACCCGCACATGGTGGCCGGCGGCGTTCACCATCACAGCGCCACCTACGATCCACCGGACCCGGCGGCGCCCCACGCCGGCCGTCCATTGCCCCCGCCGCCGCCCGACGCGGAGGCGATCACGATCGACAGCACCCGGTCGCTCGCCGACGTGCGACGGTTCACGCGCCGCCTCGCGTCGCAGGCTGGGCTGAGCAGCGATCGAGAGCGCGACTTCGTGGTCGCCGTCAACGAGCTCGCTGCGAACAGCTTGCTCCACGGGGGAGGAGCGGCGTCAGTGCACCTGTGGTGCGACAGCACGACCATCTTCGGCGAGGTCCGCGATCGTGGCCACATCACCGATCCGCTCGCCGGGCGCGTCGCTCCCTCGCCGCACAGCATCGGCGGCCGCGGGCTGTGGATCACCAACGAGGTCTGCGACCTCGTCCACATCCGATCGACGCCCACTGGGACCGCGATCCGCCTGCGCATGGCTCGGTGACGACCGATCGCCTCGGCCCGAGCCGATTTCGTCGCTGACGACTCCTGCTCGTCCTTCTGCCTCGCCACCGACTCTGGGTGGGCCTCATGGCCTCAACGGACTGCGAGGATCTCCACGACCCGCCTCGGGCCTGCCGGCGTCGACAGGGGCGCTCCCGCCAGGTGGGCCTCGACGAGCTCGGCGATCAGCTCCGGCGCGCTGTAGTTCAGCGCGTGGGCGCCCGGCACCTTGACCGCGTCGACGTGGGGCAGCACAGCGAGCACGTGCACGCGGTCGATGCGCACGAGCGGATCTCGTTCGCCGGCGATCACGAGTGTCGGAACGACGAGGTTGGGGAGACGTTCCAGTGTGGGATACCGGGTCATCGCGGTGAACAAGGAGAGGCCCTGGAGGACACCGAACCGCAGGTAGTCGCGCACCGCGATCGGCAGCATCGACGGCGGCTCGCGGATCCCATCGAGCAGCATCTGCTTGATCACCCTGCCCAACGGCTGGTTGTTCGGTCCGCCCGCCGGCGACACCAGCACCGCCCGCTCGATGCGGTCAGGGAACGCCGTGGCGACCTCGACGATGATCGGGCAGCCGAGCGAGTTGCCGACCAGCGTCGCCCGCTCGACCCCGACGGCGTCGCAGTACGCGATCAGCGCTCGGGCGAGCCCAGGGAGATCGAGCGGGCGTGGTGGTCGAATGCTGCGTCCCATGCCTGGCAGGTCCGGCACGTACGTGCGATGACGGGGGGCCAGGCGGGCCGCGGTGGGCTCGAGGTAGGTGCCCGAGATGCCGAATCCATGGACGTGCACGATGGCGTCCGCAGCAGGCCCGGCGTCGACGCACAGGCGATGGAAGATGGGCAGGCCGTCGACGATCACCCAGCCGGGGACGAGCGGTGGCACCGGTCGACGCATCGTGGGCTCGGCTCAGCCGAACGCCATCCCCTCGATGTCCGCCGCCGGCTTCGGTTCCGGTGTGCGCACCATGCGGAACCCGTCGAGCAACCCGATCAGGGCGGCGAGGAGCGGCACGAGCAGCGCGACCTGGAGCGCGAGCGGCCGGGCATCGGTGTTGATGCGGATGATCTCGGCTTGCACGTCCTGCGGTTGGCCGACGAGCAGCTCCGCGAGCTGGGTGTTGCTCATCAGCTCGGCGTCCTCGTCGAGCGCGTCGGCCACCTGCTGCTGCTCGGCGGGAGCCAGCACGCTGCTGTCCTCGGCCATCGAGGTGAACGCGAACGACAACGTGGCCATCATGATCGCCCCGGCGAACGCGAGGCCGAACGACAGCCCGAACGACCCTCCGGCAGAGTTGACGCCGGCCGCCTCGCTGATCCGCTCCTCCGAGATCGGCGCCAGCGTGTAGTTGTTGAGCTGCGAGACGAGGAGACCGAACCCCGAGCCGGCGATCATCAGCGGGACGAACAGGTACCAGCCCGAGTCGGCCCGCGGGACGATCGGGAGCAGCGCCAGGATCCCGACCGCGAGCAGCGCGAACCCGAACCTGATGATCGTGCTCGCCCGGTGGTCGCCCGCCTTCTTCCCGGCGATCATGGCCACCGCGAACATGCTGAGCGACAGCGGCGCCAGCGACAGCCCGGTCGCCATCGCGCTGTACTCCAACACCATCTGCAGGAAGATCGGCAGGGCGATCATCGACCCGCCCAGCGCGATCTGCTGCATCATCTGCCCGGTGACGCCGAGCCGGAAGGGCTTGGAGCGGAACAGGTCCGGATCGAGCAGCGTCACCTTCCCTGCGCGATGGCGCCGGACCAACCAGTACGCCAGCGCCACCATCGCGACGGCGCCGATCACCAGCAACGCGCCAACCGCCTCGCCGCCCTCCTGCCACACCAGGATGCTCAGCACGATGCCGCCCATGCCGAGGACGGACAGCAGCGCACCGAACCAGTCGACACCGCGATCCCCCGTGTACGGCACGTCGCGGATGCGCCCGACGCCGGCCAGCACGACGGCGATGATGATCGCCTCGAGCAGGAAGCCGACGCGCCAGGACAGGTAGGTCGTGATGAAGCCGCCCAGCAGTGGGCCGACGGCTGCGGCGATCGCCGCCGCCGCTCCGACGAGGGCGTAGACCCGCTTCTGCGCCGCACCTTCGAAGTTGCCGTGGATGAGCGACTGCATGGCCGGCAGCAGCAGGGACGCACCGAGCCCGCCCAACACGGCCCAGAAGGCGATGATCGCGACGAGACCCTGGGCGAGCGTCATCGCCACTGCTCCGATCGCGTAGCCGAGGAGCCCGAGCACGAAGGCCCGCTTGCGCCCGATGAGGTCGCCGACCTTGCTGCTGATGAGGATGAACCCGGCGGACACCAGCGCCTCCAGCGCGATCGTCGACTGGACTCCGCTCACGGTCGTGTCGAGATCGCGCACCACCGCCGAGATCGACACGTTCATCAGCGAGGTGTCGACGACGAGGACGAACATCGCCATCGCCAGCATGATGGCGACACGTTGGCTGCCGGACCCCGACGTCGGAATCTCGGCGCTCGTCTCCTCCGGCATGCGACGCGACCCGGCTCAGCCGCCGGGCACTCGACCTTCCCGGTCGAGCGATCCGC
>JBIOUO010000355.1:0-2798 GCA_044867195.1 Ilumatobacteraceae bacterium | reverse complement strand
CGACCGGTGCGCCGCTCGAGACGATCCTCGACGCGCTGTGCCGCGTCATCGATAAGCAGTCCGGCCATCGATCGGGTCGGGGTCGGCCAAGCGGTGGACGAGGCCGCCGCGCTCGGCGCGGTCGACGAGCTCGACGACGCTGTGGTGGCGGAGCAGCAGGTGATCGGCAACGTCGCCGATGGTCGGGTCGCCGTCGTGGCCGCGGATCGCCAGCAGCAACTGGTGCTGCGCGGGTGTCAGGCCGGCCTCCTTGGCCCGCGCCTCTGACCAGCGGAGGAACCGGCGCAACGCGTCACGGAAGCGGAGCAGCTCGGCGAAGTCCTCGTCCGATAGTTGGTTGCGATCGGTCACGTCGTGCCACGATACTTCCTCCTTGTGCTGCTGCGCGTGATGTCCCGGATCCCGCATCTCCGAATGGCGTTGATGGCCGCCGCGCTCGGTCTCGTCGCCGGTGGTGCGGCCTGGGTGCTGCTGCACCTGATCGGCCTGTTCACGAACCTCTTCCTGTTCGGTCGGTGGGGATGGCAGGTGCCCAACTTCGACGAGCTGCACCGTACGCCGTGGGTCGTGGTCGTCGCCGTCGCCGGGGGAGTGGTGGTGTCGCTGCTGGCGCTGTGGGCGCCGGTCATCCGCGGTCACGGTATCCCCGAGGCGATGGAGGCCGTGCTCGTGCGCCAGAGCCGCGTCTCGCCCCGCACCGCCGTCGCCAAGCCGTTGTCGGCGGCGGTCGCCATCGGCACCGGCGGGCCGTTCGGGGCCGAGGGGCCGATCATCGTCACCGGCGGAGCGCTCGGGTCGCTGCTCGGCCAAGTCCTCCACGTGTCGACGAACGAGCGCAAGGTGCTCCTCGCGAGCGGCGCAGCAGCCGGAATGGCAGCCACGTTCGGCGCCCCACTGGCGGCCGTCGTGCTGGCGATCGAGCTGCTGCTGTTCGAGTTCTCGACCCGCGCGTTCGTCCCGCTCGTCGTGGCGACGAGCGTCGCCGCTGCGGTTCACGCCGCGACGTTCGGCTCCGGGCCACTCTTCGACCTCCCGCCCCATGACTTCTCCGGGCTCTCGCAGCTGCCGTGGTTCGCGCTCGTCGGAATCGGCTGCGGCTTGCTCGCCGCGCTGATCGCCCGCGGGCTGTTCGCTGTCGAGGCCGGCTACCGGCGGCTGCCGGTGTCGGAGCACTGGCATCCCGCGGTCGGCGCGCTGGTGTGGGCATCACTCGGGGTGCTGCTCGTGCCGCGCGCTCTCGGCGTCGGCTACGACGTCATCGACGACGCGCTGGCCGGGCGCCTGGCGGTCGGAACGCTGGCTGCGCTTGCTGCCGGGAAGCTCGTCATCTGGTGGCTGGCGCTCGCATCGGGCACGTCAGGCGGGACGCTGGCGCCGATCCTGCTGATCAGCTCCTGTGCTGGCGGCCTGGCCGGCGCCGGCATCCACCACCTCGACCCGAGGGTGTCGGCCGGCGCGGTGGCGCTTGTGGCGATGGCCGCCACGTTCGGCGCGGCGACTCGCGCGCCGTTCGCGGCGATCGTGTTCGTCTTCGAGCTGACCCGCGACTACGACGCGATCCTGCCGCTGATGGGGGCCACCGTGCTGGCCGAGATGGTCGCCCGAACGGCTCTCACCCACAGCCTGATGACCGAGAAGCTGGCCCGGCGCGACATCCCGGTACCGGCCGAGTACCGACCCGACGTGATGGCCACGACGCGGGTCCGGGACATCATGACGGCCGGCGTCTCCACGCTGCCGGCCTCGATCACCGTCGCCGAGGCTCTCGAGCGCTTCGTCGCCGGCCATCACAGTGCCTACCCGATCGTCGATGCCGGCGGCGGCTGCGTCGGGATCGTGAGCCGCTCGGACCTGATCGCCGGGCCGGGCGACGACCCGACGGAGACGCTGGGCCGCAGGTTCGCGAGCGAGATCGTCGCCGTTGCGCCCGACGACTCGGCGCTCACCGCGTTGAACCGCATGGTCGACGAGCACGTCGACCACCTCCCCGTGCTCGCCGGCGACCGCCTCGTCGGCATCTGCACCCGCACCGACCTGCTTCGCGCCCGCCACCGCGCGTCGGCTGCCGACGAGCGTGAGCTTGGCTGGCTGGCCCGCCTTCGCCTGGGGGAGGGCTGACCCGTCGGATCGCCGCTATCTCGTGCTACGATATAAGTGAGGCTCGACCGAGTAGGGCGAACCGAGGAGGATGAGATGAAGATCGTCATCAGTGCGGATGCCTCCGACGAAGGCGCAGCCGCGTGCGAGTGGTGTCTGGACCACATGGAACCGGGCGACGAGGCCGTCGCCGTCATCGGCGTCGATCCGCTCGGCGAGGTGATGCTCAGCGTCTCGCCACTGGTCGGGATGGTCGACGAGGGTCGCTTGCGGGCCGACACCGAGCAGGCGTTGGAACGGATCGGTGGGCTGCGGGCGACAACCCGCCTCGTCAACCACAGCCAGCACCGGGCCGTGCTTGACGTCGCGCGCGACGAGCACGCAGATTTGATCGTCGTCGGCAAGCGACCCCATCACGGCGTCACCGACACGCTGCTCAACGAGACTGCGGCACGCCTCATCCACCACGCACCCTGCCCGGTGCTCGTGGTGCCGACGACATACGACCGCACCCGCGCCCGCGACGTCCGCAAGCATCCAGTGGACGCATGACTGTCACGCGCGTGGGCCGGCATCCGTTCGGCCGGCCGTCGCCCACTGGCCAGGGCGGTGGACGATGGCGGCGATCGAGTCGGCGATGCGCACGGACTCCTGCTGGGCGGTTGGATCGATCGCTGCTTGCCGCGGGTCGTCAGGCCACC
>JBIOUO010000354.1:0-2290 GCA_044867195.1 Ilumatobacteraceae bacterium | reverse complement strand
CTTCGCGACACCGTGACGACGTTCCGTGACCTGCTCCACGCGCACCAGCACGCCATCGACCGCCTCAACGTGTACCCGGTGCCCGACGGCGACACCGGCACCAACATGGCACGCACGCTCGACGCCGTCGTCGCCGAGCTGGAGGTCGCGCCTGCCGAGCTGGAGGCGACGTGCGATGCGATCAGCCACGGTTCGCTGATGGGCGCTCGCGGCAACAGCGGCGTGATCCTGTCGCAGATCATGCGCGGCATCGCGACGACGCTCAAGGCTGGCCACGCCGCCCTCGACAGTGAGACTGCGGCCGAGGCCCTGCGCGCCGCGGCGACCGGTGCCTACCAGGCGGTGCTGCGGCCGGTCGAGGGCACGATCCTGACCGTCGCGCGGGAGAGCGCCGACGCCGCATCGAGCGCCGCGGCGGCAGGGGAGAGCCTGGCGAGTGTGCTCCGCGCGGCCCGCGACGAGGGCCGTGCCTCGCTGGCCCGCACACCCGATCTGCTGCCCGTGCTGCACGACGCCGGAGTCGTCGACGCCGGCGGCGCCGGGTTCCTGCTCCTGCTCGACGCCGCGCTGCACGTCGTGGCCGCCGAGCCGCTGCCCGAGGAACCGTCCGGCGTCGCCGGTGAAGGAGCGGTCGTCGGCGTCGGCTCCGGCGTCGCCTTGCACGCGCCGCTCGCCTCGCACGCGCAGGTCGATGCCGGCGAGCAGCGATACGAGGTGATGTTCCTGTGCTCGGTCGCCGACGCGCGGATCGACGCGCTCAAGCAGCGCTGGGACCAGATCGGCGACTCGATCGTCGTCGTCGGCGGCGACGGCACGTGGAACTGCCACGTCCACACCAACGACATCGGCGCAGCGATCGAGTCCGCCCTCGAGTTGGACGGCCGGCCGTACCGGATCCGGGTGACCGACCTGTTCGAGGAGATCGCCGCCGAGCACGCGTTGCGGGAAGCGGCGCTGATCGCCGCGGCGGCCGAGAGCTCGCCATCGCCGACCGGCGAGCTGCCGGCGGTGACCTGCGCGGTGGTCGCTGTGAGCAGCGGTCCGGGGATCACCGACCTGTTCCGCCAGCTCGGCGTGCAGGCCGTGGTCGCCGGCGGCCAGAGCCTCAACCCCTCGACCGGCGAGCTGCTCGCCGCCGTCGACCGCGTCAACGCTGAGCACGTCGTCGTGCTGCCGGGCAACTCGAACATCGTCCCGGTCGCCGAGCAGCTCGACGCGCTGACCGGGCGCACGGTGCGCGTGGTGCCGACGAGGTCAATGCCCGAGGGGTTGGCGGCGCTGATGGTCTACGACCCGGAGGCCACGGCGGAGGTCAACACCCAGGCGATGCGCCGCGCCGCCACCGCCATCGATGCCGGCGAGGTGACGCAGGCAGTCCGGGCGAGCCGCACCGACGCCGGATCGGTGGCGGTCGGCGACTGGATCGCGATCGTGCGCGGCCAGGGCATCGTCGCCGCGGCGACCGACGTCGTCACCGCGACCACCGGCCTGCTCGAGCGGCTTGTGGGGGACGACCGCGAGCTGGTCACGCTGATCACCGGCGCCGACGCCGACGAAGCGGCGACCGCGACGATCGAGGCGTGGCTCGGCGTCCACCGGCCGGGCGTCGAACTCGAGGTGCATTGCGGCGGACAGCCGCTCTACCCCTATCTCGTGGGCGTCGAGTAGCAGCCGGGGCAGTCGTGGGCGACGGGCCGCTGACGCTCCGCGAGCTCGACGGCATCCCCGTCACGCGGCTGAAGGGGGTCGGCGAGCGCAAGCGGGAGTCACTGGAGACCGTCCGCGTGCGCTCGGTGCTCGACCTCGTCACGACGTACCCGCGGCGGTGGGTCGATCGGACCAACGAGGCCCGAGTCAGCGACCTCGTCCCTGGCACCGAGGCGCTCGTGCTGGTGACCGTGCGCGCGGTGCGCAAGCGCCCGACGCGGAGCCGGCGGTCGATGGTCGAGGCGACGGTCGGCGACGACACCGGGCGCCTGGACGTCGTGTTCTTCAACCAGCCGTGGCGCGAGCGGCAGCTGGTCCGCGGCCTGGCTGTGGCCCTGTACGGCAAGGCCGAGCTGTTCCGGGGCGGGTTGCAGATGGCGAACCCGATCGTCGACCTGATCGGCGACCGAACGGGGCGGATCGTGGCCATCTACCCGCAGAGCGACAAGGCGCAGCTGCAGACGTGGGAGATCGCCGGCTGGGTCGAGGACGCGCTCGCTCGCTGCCGGCCCCGCGGTCTGGCCGAGCCGGTGCCGGCGGCCGTGCGGCGGCGGCTGGCGCTGGTCGACCGCTGGACCGCGCT
>JBIOUO010000353.1:0-2052 GCA_044867195.1 Ilumatobacteraceae bacterium | reverse complement strand
GCGCTGCGCTCGGTCGTCGACGGCTGGTTCTACATCCTCGAGGAGGACGTGCTCGCCGCCGGCGACATCGCCGAGGACGACGCGGCCGCGCTCGCCGCGGCGACGGCCGCGTTGATGGAGCAACGCCTCGGCGACGTGGCCCGCACCGCGCCGGCGTTCAGCGCCGTGCTGCGCGCCTACCGGGCGGCGACGCTCGCCGGCGACCACGTCCTGGCCGACGGCCTGCTGGCCTGGCTCGGCGGCCAGCCCAACGTGGCCGCGTCGGTCAAGCGGGCAGCCGGCATCAAGGGCGAGATCGACCATGCCGGCGCGCTGTCGTTCCTCCAGGGGCTGCTGCGGATCCTGCGCGACAGCGGCCACGCCGGCCTGTTGCTCGCCGTCGACGAGGTCGAGACGCTGCAGCGCGTGCGGTCCGACGCGCGGGACAAGTCGCTGAACGCGCTGCGCCAGATGCTCGACGAGCTCGACGGCGGACGGTTCCCCGGCCTGTACCTGCTGATCACCGGCACCCCGGCGTTCTTCGACGGTCCCCAGGGCGCCCAGCGCCTCGCGCCGCTCGCTCAGCGGCTGGCCACCGACTTCACGACCGACGCCCGCTTCGACAACCCGCGGGCCGTGCAGCTGCGCCTCGCCGGGTTCGACCACGACCGGCTCGTCGAGCTCGGCCGCAAGGTGCGCGACCTGTACGCCGCCGGCGGGCCGAACGCCGAGCGCGTGCGACGCCATGTCGACGACGAGTATCTCGCCGACCTGGCGACCGCGGTCACCGGCAGCCTCGGCGGCAAGGTCGGCATCACGCCACGCCTGTACCTGAAGAAGCTCGTCGGCGACGTCCTCGACCGGGTCGACCAGTTCGCCGACTTCGACCCGCGCCGCGACTACGCGCTCACTGTCAACGACACCGAGCTGTCCGACGTCGAGCGCAACGCGCGGCCCGGCGCCCCGCTCAGCGCCGACGACATCGATCTCGACCTGTCCGGTTGAGCGTGGCCGGCTTCGACCGCCTGCACCCAGCCGTGCAGCACCACGTCGTCAACACACTCGGGTGGTCGTCGCTGCGGGCGCTGCAGGACGAGGCAGTGGGGCCGATCCTCGACGGCGAGCACGTGCTGGCGCTGGCGCCCACCGCTGGGGGCAAGACCGAGGCGGCCCTGCTGCCGCTGTTGTCGCGGATCGCGACCGAGGAGTGGCGGGGGCTGTCGGTGCTCTACGTGTGCCCGCTGCGGGCGCTGCTCAACAACCTCCACCCTCGGGTCGAGCGCCTGGCGTCGTTCGTCGGCCGGCGGGCCGCGCTGTGGCACGGCGACATCGCCGGCGCGGCGCGCAGCCGCATCGTCGCCGACCCGCCGGAGATCCTGCTGACCACGCCCGAGTCGCTGGAGGCGATCCTGATGTCGGCCCGCCGCGACCACCGGGCGTTCTTCTCCGACGTCCGGGCGGTCGTCGTCGACGAGATCCACGCCTTCGGCGGCGACGACCGCGGGTGGCACCTGCTCGCCGTGCTGGAGCGCCTGTCGGCTGTCGCCGGGCGCGACCTGCAGCGAATCGGGCTCTCGGCGACCGTGGGCGCACCCGAGCGCCTGCTGGCGTGGCTCGTCGGCTCGAGCCGGGGGCCGGCCCGCGTCGTCGCCCCACCGGCCTCTGCCATCGGCGGCCTGCCTGACATCACGCTCGACCACGTCGGCTCGCTTGCCAACGCGGCGACGGTGATCGCCCGCCTCCACGGCGGCGAGAAGCGGCTCGTGTTCTGCGACAGCCGGGCGCGGGTCGAGGAGCTCGCCGTCGGGCTGCGCGAGCGGGGCGTCACCACGTTCGTCTCGCACTCTTCGCTCGCGCTCGACGAGCGGCGCCGCGCCGAGGCGGCGTTCGCCGAGGCGAGCGACTGCGTGATCGTGTCGACGTCGACGCTGGAGCTCGGCATCGATGTCGGCGACCTCGACCGGGTGATCCAGATCGACAGCCCGCCGTCGGTCGCCGCGCTGTTGCAGCGGCTCGGGCGCAGCGGCCGCCGGGCCGCCACGACACGCAACATGCTGATCCTCGCCACGCGGC
>JBIOUO010000352.1:0-15216 GCA_044867195.1 Ilumatobacteraceae bacterium | reverse complement strand
GCGAGCATGCCCACGAACAGCAGGCCGATCCCGGTGTCCTCGGGAAGCCGGGTCGTGCGGTGAACGAGGTTGATCCCGGCGACCATCACGAGCGCGCTGACGATGGCGCCGAGCGTCAGATCGAGCCCCCAGATCGCGGCCAGGGCGATGCCCGGCAGGACGCCGTGGGCGAGGGCGTCGCCGAAGAACGCCAGCCCACGCACGACGACCCACGTGCCGATGAGCGCAGTCGTCGTCGCCGCCAGTAACCCCCCGAGCAGCGCCCGCCGGGTGAGATCGGAGGAGAAGGCGTCGAGCACGAAGTGGATCACGCCAGCGCCTCGGCGATGCGCTCGGCGTCGGTGCGGATCATCCCGATGTACGTGTCGGCACCGCTCCCCGGCTCACCGAGGCTCTCGGTGTACAGCTCGACCACGGCCACGTCGCCGCCCACCTCGCCGGCGAGGGCGTCGGCGAGCCGCGACGGCTGCGTGGTCTCGGCGAAGATCGCCGGGACGCCCTCGCGCCGGATCGTCGTGGCGAGCGCCTCCAACTCACCGGCCGACGCGCCTGCCGACGTGGTCAGCGACGGGATGACGGTGCCGAGGACGCGCAGTCCGTAGCGGTCGGCGAAGTACGCGAACGAGTCGTGGTTCGTGACCAGTACCCGCCGGGCGGCGGGGATCGGCGCCAGCATGTGCTCGACATCGCCGTCGAGCGCCTGCAGGGCGTCGCCGTACGCCGCTGTCTGCTCCCCGATCACCGCGCCGTCGAGATCGCCGACCTCCTTCGACAGGAATGCCCCCAGCTCGGCGACCGCGCCGGCCATCGCGTGGGGGTCGGTCCACACGTGCGGATCGGCACCGCGTCCGGCCTGACGCAGCGCGACGTGGTCAGCGAAGGTGAAGACGGGCGTCCGGTGGTCAGCGGCCTCGTCGACCAGCTCGTCGAGGCGCTGTTCCAGCCCGGCGCCGTTGCGGACGACCACGTCGGCGTCGAGCACGGCCTCCGCCTGACGGGTCGAGGGTGCGAACTCGTGAGGATCCGCGCCCACCGGCACGATCACGTCCACGTCCGCCTCGTCGCCCACCACGTGGCGCACGACGTCGGCGAGGATGCTCGTCGTGACCGCGATCGTCGGGCGCGACAGGGCCGCGGACGCGGGCTCGTCCCCGGCGCCTCCGCATGCGGAGAGCAAGGCGATCGTCCCTACCGTTGCGAGACTGAGAACAACTCTCACCAACCGGGTAGCCTAGGCGGCCTGTGCCCGACTCCGGCAATGGGAACCAGAACCAGAACTCCCGGAACGTGACGATCGTCGCCGCACGGGCACTGGTACTGGCGCGTGCTGGCAGGACCGTCGTCGACGCCTCCGATCTCGACATCGGCCCGGGCATCACGTCGCTCGTCGGCCCCAACGGCTCGGGTAAGACGACGCTGCTGCACGCGATCGCCGGCCTGCTCCACCCGGCGGCCGGCTCGCTCCACGTCTTCGGCGCCGCGCCAGTCGAGGTCCGGCGGCGCATCGCCTACGTCCTGCAGGCGCAGCAGGCGCCGGACCACCTGCCCGTCACCGTGACCGAGGTCGTCGCCCTCGGCCGCGCACCGGCGCGCGGCGCGTACGGGCGCCTCCACAGCGCAGACCGGGCCTCCGTCCGTGAAGCCATCGACCGGGTCGATCTCGGAGCGCTCGCCAGGCGTCACCTCGGCGAGCTGTCGGGCGGCGAGCGCCAGCGGGCATTCGTCGCCCAGGGCCTCGCCCAAGGTGCCGATCTGCTCCTGCTCGACGAGCCGACGGCGGGCCTCGACGTCGCCTCTTCCGAGCGCATCCGCCGCGTGCTCGCCGACGAGCGCGCCGCCGGGCGCACCGTGATCGTGGCCACCCACGACCTCGCCGATGCCGCGGCCGGTGACCACGCCGTCCTGCTGGCCGGCCGAGCGATCGCCTCGGGTGCGCCGGCGGACGTCCTCGTGCGGGACAACCTGCGGCGGGCATACGGCGGCCGCCTGCTGGACGTCACGGGCGATCTCGTGCTCATCGACGACGACGCCAGCCACCACCATCACGGATGACGGCGACGCGCTGACCAGGCCGTTCGCTCGACCGGCGGCGTGACACTTGACGCATGCCGCGGCGGCGGCGAACGCCGACGCGATCATCGTCCCCATGGACCGAACAGCGTGGCGGGTGATCGACGTCCCCGAGCGCGGGACGACGTACGCCTATGACGCGCCGTCCCCGTCGCCGGCGGCGCACACCGTGGTGCTGCTGCACGGCTGGACGGCGACGGGATCGACGAACTGGGACGCGACCATCGCCGCGCTCGCCGAGCGCCACCGCGTCGTCGCGCTGGACCATCGCGGCCACGGGCGCGGCATCAGCGGTCCCGACCCCTTCAGCCTGGAGCATTGCGCCGACGACGTGGCGGCCCTGCTCGGCGTGCTCGGGGTCCGTCGTGCGATCTTCGTCGGCTACTCGATGGGCGGCCCGATCGCCCAGCTGATCTGGAGGCGCCACCCGCACCTGGTGCACGGGCTCGTGCTCTGCGCCACGGCCGCTGACTTCAGGCAACCACGCCTCGCCGAACGGCTCGCCCGAGCGTCGGAGACCTTGTGGCAGGCGACAGAGGCGATGCGCCGCGCGCTGCCGGTTCCCAGGCGGGTCGTCAGCCACGTCCTCGCCACGGCGCCGGTCAAGCACGAGATGCTAGAGGCGATGGCCAGCCACGACCACGACGCGATCCATGCCGCCGGGGCGGCGATCCGCCGGTTCTGCTCGGCGGACTGGATCCCCGACGTCGACGTCCCGACCGTCGTTGTCCTGACGGAACGGGATCGGGTCGTCCGGCCGTCCCGTCAACGGGAGCTGGCCACCCTGATCCCAGGCGCGCGCACGATCACGCTCGACACCGGGCACCTCGCGCCGTTCCGCCAGCCGCAGCTGTTCGCCGCCGCGGTGACAGAGGCCTGCGACAGCATCGACCCGCCAACGGCGCGGGCGACGCTTCGCCGTGTCGCCCGGCGAACGCTGCGGCGGTTCAGCCGGCGCGCTCGCGCGGCGGCTCGATCATCGTCGCCGGGAGGTGATCGATGACCACCGGTGCCTCGGTGGCGAAGCCGCTGCGCGTCATCACGCCCCACTCGATGTGCCGACCGCGCAGCGCCTGCCACAGGCCCTGGATGCGCCACCAGGAGTGCAGCTGCCGGTAGCCGACGTTCTCCGCCACGGCAGCGGCGATCGCCACGCCGAGATCCCGCCACCGGTCGTAGCGGTGATAGGACAGCTCCTCGACGAGCAGCGCGCCGATCGACAGCAGGATGCCGTAGCCGAACGCGGCGGCGAAGAACAGCGCGGCGAACGTCGGATCGAGCAGCCCGAACACGAGCCCGAGCACGGCCGTCGTGATGCCGACCAGCTCGACGATCGGACCGAGCAGCTCGAAGACCAGGTAGTACGGCATGATGACGAGGCCGATGCGTCCGTAGCGCGGGTTGCCGATCATCCGCCGGTGGACCCACAGCACGTCGGCCAGGCCGCGTGACCATCGCCGACGCTGGCGCCCGAGCACGGCGACGGACTCCGGAACCTCCGTCCAGCACACCGGCTCGCTGACGAACATGATCCGGTACGGCCTCCGCTGCTCGCGCAGCAGGCGATGCATCCGGGCGACGAGGTCGGCGTCCTCGCCGATCGAGCCGGGCCGGAACCCGCCGAGCTCGATCAGGACGTCGCGGCGGAACAGGCCGAACGCGCCGGAGATGATCAACAGTCCCTGCAGCCTCGACCAGCCGACGCGTCCGAGCAGGAACGAGCGCAGGTACTCGACGATCTGGATCCGGGCCAGCCACGACGACGGCATGCGCGAGTCGACGATCCGGCCGCGGTGCATGATCGAGCCGTTGGCCGCCCGCACGGTGCCGCCTGTAGCGACGACCCGCTCGGGATCGTCGACGAACGGCTTGGCGACGCGCAGCAGGGCCTCCTCGTCGAGCACGGCGTCGGCATCCGTGACGCACACCAGCGGGTGCTGGGCGGCGTTGATCCCGGCGTTGGCAGCGTCTCCTTTGCTGCCCGCGCTGTCCTTGCGGACGACGACCAACGCCCGGCCGTCGCGCGGCACCCACGTGCCATGCACCCGGCCTTCGACCGGCACCAGCGGCGGGACGACGAGCGGCAGCGCGACGAGGCCGAAGGCTTGCTCCAGGCGATCGAACGTTGCGTCGGTGGAACCGTCGTCCACGACGATGACCTCGAAGCGCGGGTAGCGCAGCGAGAGCATCGCTTCGACGCTCTCGACGATGAGCGGCTCCTCGTTGTGCGCCGGCAGAATCAGCGACACCGCAGGCGTGAGCGGGTTGGCGAACACGTCGTCGAAGCCGGCGTACGGCCGCCGCCGGAAGTAGCGGATCAGCTCGACGCTGGCGATCAGGATCAACACGAGGTAGATCGTGTTGAGCAGGAGGAAGTAGCCGAGGACGAACGCGTCGAACCCGTGCAAGGCGCTGGCGACCGCGTCTTCCATCACCCCTCCAGCTCGGCCCGGGCGATCGCCGCGACGGCGTGGTCAGCGGCCGCACCACCATCCGCCTGGAGGCGGCGCAGAGCGGCGAAGCCAGCGGCGCCGCAGCCCGTCAACGCCACCGCCGCGGCGGTGGCGACGTCGTGGCGCGGGTCGCCGACGAGCGTGGCCAACGCCTCGACGCCGCTGGCGTCGCCGAGCTCGCCGAGCGCGATGGCCGTGACGCCGGCGATGGCCGGATCGTCATGGGCCGCGCGAACGAGCGGAGCAACCGCCCGCGGGTCGCCGATGTGGCCGAGTGCCCGTGCGGCGTGCCCGCGAACCGTGACCTCGGCGTCGCCGGCCAGCACGCCGACCAGGGCAGGCACGGCCTCGATCGCCCGCTCCAGCCCGAGCACCGCGACGGCAACGGAGCGGACCGCGGCGTCGGGCTCGCGGACGGCGTCGTGCAGAGCGGGGATCGCGGCCGGGCCGACTCGCAGCGCCGACTGGGCGACGATCGCGGCCGGCACGGTGCGGGCGCCAGACACCGTGTCCAGCAGCGGCTCGACGACCGCCGGGTCGCCGAGCCGGCCGAGCGCCCGGACGGCTGATCCGCGCACCTCGGGCGAACGGTGATGAAGGAGGCTCTCCAACGGCTCACGGCTACGGGCCAGGCCGCACCGGCCGAGCAACTCGGCGGCGGCCGCTCGGCCGACGACTCCGGGCCGGCCGAGCCGCCGCTCGGCGGCGTCGATCGTGCCCCGCGCCAGCAGCAGGCCGACCAGCGCGTCACGCGCGTCGCCCTTGACCTTGGCGAGGTACTCGAACGCCAGCACCTCGAACAGCTCGTCGCGGCGACCCCGGCTCGGGATGTCCGCCGGCACCGGCGCGCCGGGATCGCTCAACACGGCGACCACCGTCGGGCGCAGCTCGTCGCGCAGCCGCTCACGAGTGCGGCGGCGACGCAGCCGCACGGCGCGACCGACGGCCGTCATCAGCACGAGGATCACGACGGCGACGCCGACGATCCCGATCGCCCACAGCGTGACGCTCCGGCCGGTCACATCCGGACCCGCGTCGGGGCCGTCGCGACCCTCACGCCCGTGACCGTCACGCTCGTGACCGTCACGCTCGTGACCGGGACAGCGCGGCGTTGACCCGGCTGGACAGCTCGCGCGGGCTGAACGGCTTGACGATGTAGTCGTCGGCGCCGGCGGCGAACCCGCGCTCGACGTCGGCCTCCTGGGCCTTGGCCGTGAGCAGCAGGATCGGCACGGCCCGCGTCGCCGGGTCGCTGCGCAGCGCCTCGCACACCTCGATGCCGGTGCGGCGCGGCATCATCACGTCGAGCATGATCAGCGAGTACGGGCCGCCGGTGCGGACGGCCGCCAGCGCCGCGTCCCCGTCGCCCACGGTCGTCACCTCGTGACCGCCCTGCTCCAGCTTGAAGCGCACCAGCTCTCGGATATCGGGGTCGTCATCGGCCACCAGCACACGGTGCATCACAGTCCTCCGTTCCGGTCCTCCGCCCGATCTTGTGCGTCGTCGCCGCCCCCGAGCAGCTCGCCGAACACGCGGTTGACGGTGGCTGCGTGGAACGGCTTCTGCAGGTAGCCCTGCACGGCGGGACGCTCGTCCTCGCCCGGGTCATCGACGATGGACACGATGACCACTGGCACGTCCGCGAGGTCGGGATCGCTGCGCAGCTGGCGCAGCACCTCCCATCCGTCGATGCCCGGCAAGAGGATGTCGAGCACGACCAGCGCCGGACGGCGCGCCCGCGCGAGCTCGAGTGCGACCTCGCCGCTGGTCGCCTCGGCGACCTCGTACGGCCAGCGCGACAGCCGCAGGCGCAGCAGGCCGCGAATGTCGTGGTCGTCTTCGACGAGCAGGACCGGTCCCGTGCCCGACGATCGCTCGCTCATTGGTGCACCCTGTCATCGTGCGACGCCAAAGCATCGTCGGACCCTTCGGGGCACCAATGAGCGAAAGACCGTGCCGAATGGCTCGCTCGCTCGAAGTGGTCGATTGCCTCGCTCGCTCGCAGACTCGCTCGCTCGGATAGTCGCTCGCTCACGAGCCGTCCCGTCGTGCGTCGAGCCAGGACTGCAGGATCAGGGCCGCGGCCACCTTGTCGACGACCTGGCGGCGCGCCGGCCCGCGCACGCCGCCCTCGGCGAGAGCGCGGGTGGCCGCAACGGTCGTCAACCGCTCGTCGTAGGTCTCCACCGGCACCCCCACCACGGTAGCCAGGGCGGCGGCCTCGGCCCTGGCAGCCCGAGCCGCCGGACCCTCACCGCCGGACAGGCGATACGGCATCCCGACGACGATGACTTCGGCCCCTTCCTCGCGTGCCAGGGTGGCGACGCGCTGGTGGTCATCGCGGCGGGATCGGCCGCGCGTGACGACGGTCAGCGGCGAAGCGATCGTGCCAGTCGGGTCGCTGACGGCCACACCGATGCGCTTCGAGCCGAGGTCGAGCCCGAGTGCTCGCATCGGCAGGTCAGCCGTGGACCGCGGACCGCGCCGCGTCGCCGGCGATGCGCAGCGCCTCGCCGAGACCGGACGGATCGCGGCCGCCAGCCGTCGCCACGTCGCCCTTGCCGCCGGCCCCGCCGCCGACGGCCTTGGCGCCGTCCTTCAGCAGGGCGGACGCCTGGACGCCAGTTCCCGACGCGACGGCGGCAACCAGGCCGACGCCCCCGGCCGGTGTCACCCCGCCGAGCACCACGGCGAGGACACCTGGTCGGCTGCGCACGGCGAGCGCCAGCTCGCGCAGCTCGCTGGTCTCCAGGCCGTCGACGCGCTCGACCACGACGCCGTCGGTGGCGGCCGCCGCCAGCTCGCTCGCCCGCCCGGTGGCCAGCTTGGTGCGGAGGGCCTTCAGCTCGTCACCGAGCGCGCGCAGCTCGTCGAGCTTGCGCTGCACGCCGCCGAGCACGTCGTCGGTGGCGGCGCCCACCAGCCGGGCCGTGTCGGCAAGCGCCCGCTCGTCACGCTGGAGCAGCGCCACGCTGGCCTCGCCGGTGACGGCCTCGATGCGGCGCAGGTTGGAGCCGATCGAACCCTCGCTGACGACCTTGATCGTGCCGATGTCGCCGGTGGCCCGCACGTGGGTGCCGCCGCACAGCTCGATCGACGGCCCGGCCTCGAGGACCCGCACGACGTCGCCGTACTTGTCGCCGAAGAACGCGATCGCCCCGAGCTGCTCGGCCTCCGCCTTGCTCGTCTCGAACGCGCGCACCGGTGTGTTGGCCAGCGTCGCCCGGTTGGCGAGCCGCTCGATCTGCTCGATCTGGTCCGTCGTCACCGGCTCGTAGTGGGAGAAGTCGAAGCGCAGGCGGTCGGACTCGACGAGCGAGCCGGCCTGCTTGACATGGGGACCCAGCACCTCTCGCAACGCGTGGTGCAGGAGGTGGGTGGCGGTGTGGTTGCGACGGATGGCATCACGGCGGGTGACGTCGATGACGGCCGTCGCGATCTGGCCCGGCAGCAGCTCGCCCCCGATGACGCGGGCCGTGTGGCGACGCAGGTTCGGGAGGGCGAACGTGGTGTCGATGACCTCGGCGGTGCCGGTGTCGCTGCGGATCGTGCCGTGGTCGCCCGCTTGCCCACCGCTCACGGCGTAGAACGGCGTGCGGTCGAGGAACACCTCGACGTACCGCTCGGGCTCGCTCCGCTCGCCTCCGTGCTCGCCGCCGACCGTTCCGATCGGCGCTCGCCCAACCTCGTGACCGTACGTGTCAGCGGCAGGGAGCACGGCGAGGATGCGGGCCTCGGTCGTGTCCTCGATGTACCCGGTGAACGTGGTCGTGCCGAACTGCTCGACCAGCTCCCGATAGGCATCGAGGTTGGCGTCGTCGGCGCCGGACTGGCGAGCTGCCTTCGCCCGCTGGCGTTGGACGGTCATTTCCGCCTCGAAGCCAGGCACGTCGACCGAGACGCCACGCTCGCCGGCGATCTCCTGGGTCAACTCGAGCGGGAAGCCGTAGGTGTCGTGGAGCACGAACGCCGTCGAGCCGGAGAGTCGGGTCGGCCCGCTCGCCAGCTCGCCCTCGAGGATCGAGAGGCCGTTGCGCAGCGTCTGGCGGAAGCGCTCCTCCTCGCGGCCGAGGACGCCGACGATGAAGTCGCGCTGGCGGGCCACCTCGGGGTAGGCGTTGCCCATCACCCGCACGGCCACGTCGGCAAGCGACGGCATCACGAGCCGCTCGGTACCGAGGAGGTAGGCGTAGCGGACAGCACGGCGGATGATCCGGCGCAGCACGAAACCCCGCGCCTCGTTGCTCGGGAACACGCCGTCGGCCACCAGCATCGTGGCCGAGCGGGCGTGCTCGGCGAGGACCCGAGCGGCGAAGCTGTCGCGGTCGTCGTAGTCGCCGGGCACGTAGCGGCGCCCGGTGAGCGAGCACGCCTCGTCGATGAGGGGGGCCAGCAGGTCGGTCTCCCAGATCGAGTCGACTCCTTGCAGCAGGCACAGGATCCGCTCGAGCCCGGCGCCGGTGTCGATCTGCGGCTTCGGCAGCGGCGACCGGCTGCCGTCGGGCGCCTGGTCGTACTGCATGAAGACGAGGTTCCAGAACTCCATGAAGCGGTCGCCGTGCGGGTCGTCGCGCGGGCCGCCATCGGGGCCGAACGCCGGGCCGCGGTCGAGATGCAGCTCGCTGCACGGCCCGCACGGGCCGGTGTCGCCCATCTGCCAGAAGTTGTCCTTGTCGCCGAGGCGCTGGATGCGCTCCATCGGCACGCCGACCACCTCGTGCCAGATCTTCTCTGCTTCGTCGTCGCTGTCGTGGACCGTGATCCAGATGCGGTCGCCGTCGAACCCCCATACCTCGGTGACCAGCTCCCAGCTGTACGGGATGGCGAGCTCCTTGAAGTAGTCGCCGAAGCTGAAGTTGCCGAGCATCTCGAAGAACACGAGGTGGCGCTTGGTGCGCCCGACGTCGTCAAGGTCGTTGTGCTTGCCGCCGGCGCGGACGCACTTCTGGGAGCTGACGGCGCGGGCGAACGGCGGCGTCTCGTCGCCCACGAAGTAGGGCTTGAACGGGACCATCCCGGCGACGTTGAACAGCACCGTCGGGTCGTGGGGGATCAGGCTTGCCGACGGCACCGGCGTGTGGGCGCGAGCCGCGAAGAAGTCGATGAACGACTGGCGGAGCTCGTCGGCAGTGCTCGGTGGCGTGGCTCTCATAGCTTCGGTCCAGCCTACCTGGGGCGTTCCGCGCGGTCCCGTGGCCAATAGCGTGGCCGGCCGATGGCCGTGCCCCCTGAGGACCTGCACGAGTGGATCAGCTTCGAAGACGCCCACGAGGTGCGGACGTGGGTCTTCGACGCCACGTTCCTCCGATCGAACTACCGCTGCATCTACGGCGCCGGCTGCCCTGGGATCCTCAACGCTCCGGCGCCGGAGCTGGCGCAGGGTTGCTGCTCGTTCGGCGCCCACTTCGTCGACGACGACGACGTCGCCAACATCGTCAAGGCGTTCGTCCGCCTACGCCCGGAGCAGATGCAGTTCCACGCCAAAGCGACCCGAGGTGGGTTCCTGCGACCCGGCGAGCCGGAGGACGACGGCTCGCGTCCCACGGTGACCCGGATGGTCGACGACGCCTGCATCTTCCTCAACCGCCCCGGCTTCGCCGGCGGAGTCGGCTGCGCCCTGCACATCGGCGCTCTCGCCGCCGGTGAGCGCCCGCTCGACTGGAAGCCCAACGTCTGCTGGCAGGTCCCGCTCCGGCTCGAGCACGCGACGGACGAGAACGGCCACCTGACGTCACGATTGCGGGAGTGGAAGCGCCGCGACTGGGGCGAGGGAGGTGCCGAGTTCCACTGGTGGTGCACCGAGTCGAGCGAGGCGTTCGTCGGGACCGAGCCGGTCTACGCCTGGGCGCGCGACGAGATCATCGGCCTGGTCGGCCAAGAGGTCTACGACACGCTGGTGGAGCAGCTCGAACGCCCGGGATGGATGCCACTCCCCCACCCCGCGCTGCGTAGCAGGCGTTGACGGACCGGCGACGGCTTCCGGGTGCTCAGAGTCTCAGGATCCGAGACCGTGCCCACCCAGATTTCGCAGTGAGACCAGGCCCACCCAGATAGCGGCCCGGTGAGGTCTCACAACTCCTCAGCGTCGCCGTCCTCGTCGTCGAACTCGACGCCGTACTTCTGCGCCAGCGCGGCGTAGTCCTCGTCCTCGTCGTGTTGGGTGGTGGTCGTGCCCCGGTCACGATCCCCGAAACCGAGATCGAACGCTCCCGGACCCGACTGCTTCAGCTTGCGCGCCTCTTCGAAGCGGCGATGACGACCCTTCTTCACGTAGGGCTCCCACGACTAGTGCGTTGACATTGGGTGACAGTCTACCTGGTGGACCTGGCGGCGGGCCGCATCCGTGCTGCTCGGGTTCGCCTCGCAGGCAAGCTGCTCGGCTCACCTCCGAGCTCGCCGCCGCCGCACGCAGCGCCGCTCACCCCTCCTGCAACCTCCTTCCGGTCGGCCGTTCGGGTCAGTGGGCGACGTCGATCAGGCGGAGGCTGCCCTGGCCGTCGAATGTCAGTCCGGCGTGGCCCGACATCAGGCGGGTCAGGCCATCGCCCACCAGCTCTGCCCGCCACCCGTGGGCCAGCCGGGCGTCGGGGTCGCCGCGGAGCACGGCGAGCAGGTCGGCCCGCGTGGCGAGCAGCGCGGTGTCGACCTTGGCGTCGCGGGCCACCTGACTGACCCAGGCGGATACCAGCGTGATCGCCGGCCGCTTCGAGCGGTCGAGCTCGTCGACGGCGTCGGGGACCGGCGGCGGATCGGCGAGCTTGCCGGCGGCGACGGCCGCCACGATCTCCCGGCCGATGCGCCCGCGGCGGTGACGTTCGTCGACGCCACGGGCCTGGGCGAGCTCGTCCAGCGTCAGCGGCTGGCGATGGGCGATCCCGAGGACGGCCAGGTCGGGGAGGACCTGGCGCACCGGCGTGTCGTTGGCTGCCGCCTCCCGCTCCCGCCACGCGGCGACTGCTTGGGCCACCGCACGCGAGCGGGGCCGCAGCGATCGGGCGTCCTTCAGCTTCGCCCACGCCGTCGTGGGATCGATGGCACCCGTCGGTCGTGTCCGCAGCTCCTCGCAGGCCTCCTCCACCCACCCGAGCCGGCCACGCGTCGACAGCTGGGCCACGAGTCGGTCATGCAGCGTGAGCAGCGAGGCGACATCCGCCGCGGCGTACTCCCGCTGGGCCGCGCTCAGGGGTCGGCGCAGCCAGTCCGTCAGCCGATCGCCCTTCGCCGGCGTGATGCCCAGCTCACCTTGGAGGAGCGATCCCAACGACGGCGTGCCGTAGCCGATGAAGCCGGCCGCGATCTGAGTGTCGAACAGCCGCGACGGGACCGCGCGGACGGCGTGGGTCAGTACGTCGAGGTCCTGCTGAGCCGCGTGCACGACGGCGAGCGCGGGGCTGGCGAACAGTCTGGCCAGGGCCGTCGCGTCGACCGCCAGCGGGTCGACGAGGGCGATGCCGTCGGGCGACGCCAGCTGGACCAGCGCCAGTCGGGGGAAGTACGTGCGCTCGCGGTGGAACTCGGTGTCGAGCGCGTAGCGCGGCCGCGCCACGAGGTCGTCGATCAGCAGCTCCAGATCGGCCTGGCGGTCGACCCATCGGGCGGTCACCGGGGGCGGTCCCCCCCGACGGTGTCGCGTCCCGACGCGATCCAGGCCCGCGTGCCTCCGGCGACATTGACGGTCTGGCCGGTGCCGCCGCAGTCGGCGACGATCTCACAGGCCCGCATGCTGCGTCCGCCACCGCCGCAAATGACGTAGGTCGGGCCGTCGCCGGCGAACGCCTCGACGTTGTCGGGGACGGTCCCGAGCGGCACCAAGACGGCGCCCGGCACGTGCCCGCGCTCGTACTCATCGGGTTCGCGCACGTCGATCAGCCGGGCGCCGGCGGAAAGTTGCTCGGCGAGCTGGTCGACGTCGATCTCCGGGACGGTCACGGCGTCAATGTACCGACAGCGGGATGCAGTGCCCTCGGCGGCCGACAGGTCGGCCGGGGTGTTGACGTTGACCACCGATCTCGGGGCCACGGTGACGTCGAGGTGGCGCACGGCGGCGACGAGTTCGTGCAGCGCTCGAGCGCCGTGCGCCCAGCAGGTCTCCAGTGTTGGCCGGGCCGCCCGCCGCCAGCAGGTGAGCGATTGCTGCGATCGGCCCGTGGCGGCGACCGCGACGTCCGTTTCGGGATGGCTCACCACTGCCTCGATGAGCCGGCGCACGGTGGCCGCGTCGAGCAGTGGGATGTCACACGCGGCGACGACGACGAGGTCATCGTCGAGCGCGGCGAGTGCCGTCAGCAGACCACCGCCAGGACCTTCACCCGGCCTGCGGTCGGCGACGGTCGGACGGCCGAGGCGGGCGAGCAGTCGCTGGTCGCCGCCGATGAGCACGACGGGTGAGCAGCCGCCCGCCTCGAGGGCGTCCCCGACGCGGCCGGCCAGCGTCTCACCGGCCAGCTCGACGAGCGCCTTGTCGGTGCCCATGCGGCGGCTCGATCCGCCGCACAGCACGGCTCCGGCGGTCACGTCGCCGGTGGCCGGTCGGGGTCGAGCTGGCCGAGGAACGTCGCCACCCGGTCCGCTTCGTCCCGCTCGCCGATCGCCGCAGCCATCTCCCCGAGCCCGGCGAGCGAGCGCAGGAACCCGGTGTTCGTCGGTTCCGACCAGCGGACGAAACCGGAGCCCCGCCAACCGTTGGCTCGCAGGGCGTCGAGCCCGCGGTGGTAGCCGACGCGGTAGTAGGCGTAGCGCTCGACGTAGTCGCGGCCGGCATCGCCGAGCGCCGCCCAGGCGTCGAGGAAGCGGGGCCAGCGGGCGGCGACCGAGGCGACCGCGTGCCGCCGCTCGTCCTGGTCGACGACGGCCAGCGCGTCGTCGAGCGCCCGCTGGGCCGCCGGGTCAGGTGACGGCAGCACGGTCGAGGGCAGGCCGTGTGACATCGCGATCGGCCGGTCATCCGTCATGCGCCGAGGGTACGCGCCCGCCGCCTGGGTCGGAATCTCGCGTTTGTGCGTGGGTGCTCGCCCACCGCGCGCCGTCGCACAAACGTGGTGTGCGAGGGTTGCATCCGCAGGACCTGGCCTGGAAGGAACCAACAGTGACAGCGAACAACCCCCGCGTCGCGCCGGAGCTGATCAGGGAGCACGCGCCGAAGCTCGCCCAGCTCACCGACGACGTCCTCTTCGCCGACGTCTGGGCACGGCCGGAGCTGTCGCCACGTGACCGCAGCCTCGTCACCGTCGCCGCTCTCGTCGCCCTCGGCCGCGAGGCTCAGCTGAACGGCCACCTTCGCCGGGCCCTCGACAACGGGCTGACGCGTGACGAGCTCGCCGAGGCGATCACGCACCTCGCCTTCTACGCCGGCTGGCCGGCGGCGGTCAGCGCAACAGGCGTCCTGGCATCGGTCACCGGCCCGGCCGCCGGGTGACCGGCAGCCGACGAACCGACCGGACGACAAGACGGGACTCCCGTGAGGAGCATGAGCATGAACGTGACCTTGAACAACGGTGTCGAGATGCCCGCGCTGGGCTTCGGCGTCTTCCAGACCCCGCCCGACGTCACCGCCGCATCTGTGGCGGAGGCGCTGCGGGTCGGATACCGACTCGTCGACACGGCCGCGTCATACTTCAACGAGCGGGAGGTCGGAGAGGGGATTCGGCGATCCGGCCTCGACCGGGCAGATGTCTTCATCGAGACCAAGGTCTGGATCAGCGACTACGGCTACGACCAGACGCTGCACGCGTTCGACAAGAGCGCCGGCAAGCTTGGCGTCGACGAGATCGACCTGCTCCTGCTCCACCAGCCCGTACCGACCCAGTTCGACACGACCATCGACGCCTACCGAGCACTGGAGACGCTGCTCGCCGATGGCCGAGTCCGTGCGATCGGGGTCAGCAACGTCATGCCCAACGTCCTCGACGACCTCCTCGAACGGACCAGCATCGTCCCCGCGGTGAACCAGGTCGAGGTGCACCCGTACTTCACCCAGCCGGACGTACAGGCCGCCGACGCGGCGCACGGCATCCTGACCCAGGCCTGGTCTCCGATGGGCGGGATCACGAGCTACCGCGGGGGTGGGCGCTCGACGTTCGACGACCCCGTCATCGGGCACATCGCCGCCGAGCATGGCAAGACGCCCGCTCAGGTCATGCTGCGCTGGCATCTGCAAGAGGGACGTTCGGCGATTCCGAAGTCGGTCAACCCCGAGCGCATCGCGGCCAACTTCGACGTCTTCGACTTCGAGCTGACCACGGACCAGCTGGCCGCGATCGACGCACTCGACACCGGTGTGCGCGGCGGACCGGAGCCGGAATCCATCACCCCGGAAGCCTTCAGCCGCAACATCCCGGAGGCTTGACTAGTCGGCGACTCAACCCGAGAGCGTGATCCGCGTCTGTTCGCCGCCGCTCACTCGGCACGGCGCTGGCGCACAAACGGTGTGTCCCTTCCGCCCCGCCCTCCGGCTGGGAAGGGCCTGGGCTCACGTTTGTTCGCCGGTGCTCGCTGGGCTGGGCGCTGGCGCCCAAACGCATCGGCTCCGATGGCTGCGGGGCGGCGGGTGCCGGTGTGGCCTTGCGTTTGTGCGGGAGTACTCGCTGGGGGCGCGCTGGTGCACAAACGCGGTTCCGGCCGGGACCCCGCGTGGGGACGTCGGGGTGGCCTTGCGTTTGTGCGCCGGCGCTCGCTGGGCTGGGCGCTGGCGCAC
>JBIOUO010000351.1:0-38765 GCA_044867195.1 Ilumatobacteraceae bacterium | reverse complement strand
GCAGCCCATCGTTTCCGCGCCGGGCGACGAGTTGCACACCGACCGGAACTCCGTTGCCGGCCTGATGCACGGGCACCGACATCGCGGGTTGGCCGGTGAGACTGAACGGTGCGGCGAGCGTGCCGACCTCGGCAAGGCCCGGCGACCCGCCGAGGGGCCATGCGGGCCTGAACGTCGAGGGCGTCACGAGAACGTCGTGGTCCAGCCACCATGTGCGGATCGGCCCGACGGCGTCGGCGATGGTGTCTTCGGCGCGGCGGAGGTCGTCAGAGCATTGTGTCTGGTCTCGTGCTGCAGCCTCGAACACCTCGCCGGCGACCTCGCCCGACCGAACGGGTCGACCGAGGCGCTCTGCCAGCCAGGCGAGGACGGGCGGGCGTGTGTGGTCGCTGAGCACGAAGAACGCTTCGTGGGTCCGCTCCCAGAGCCGGTTCAGCGGATTCGGCCAGCACGGCTCCACGTCGTGGCCGAGCTCCTCCAGCATGTCGGCCACGACCTGGACGCCGCGCCGGCACGTGACATCGACCTCGAGGCCAAGCTCCGGATCGTGGTCGAGGACGCCGATTCGCAGCCGCTCAGGGGGCCGCAGCGGGACCGGTCCGACCAGCATCTCGAACACGAGGATCAGGTCCTCGACGTCTCGGGCCAGCACGAAGTCCCGCCACGCATCGTTGGGGGGCTGCCCGCACGGCGGCACACCGGCGACTCGGCCGGCGGTCGGCACGAGCGTGACGAGACCGCACACCGCGGCTGGAAAGCGCAGAGAACCTGTTGCGTCGGAACCGTGGGCGATCGGCACGGCGCCGGCAGCGACCGCAGCTGCGGATCCTCCGCTCGACCCTCCCGCCGAACACGTGGTGTCCCACGGGTTCCGCGTCGGAGCGAATCCAGGCGGCTCCGTCGTGACTCCGTTGGCGAGGGAGGGGCAGGCTGCCTTGCCGATGATCGACAACCCTGCCGCCTCGAACCGCGACGCCAAGGCGGTGGTAGCCGTCGACGTGTGGGCGGCGTCGCGCAAGGCCGCCACACCGCAGTAGTGCGGAGTGCCGGCGATCTCCTGGCCCGCGTCCTTCAGCAGCATCGGCACGCCTGGGGCGGCACGCTCGGCCAGCGTCGCCACCATGAATCCCAGCGGGACGTCGAGCAGCTCACATCGACGAATGCCGGCATCGCGAAGCTCCGCTGCGCTCGCCTCGTTGCGCTCCAGCAGCGCGAGCTGCTCCTTCGCACTCAGCCAATCCACTCCAACCATGATGCCGATCGTCAGGCCGGGATAGCGTCCGGGTGCGGCGTCCGGTCGCGTCCATGTCACCGAAGGAGCCCCGCATGAGCGGCACCGACCCCACGTCCGGAGCTGACCGACCGCTGCCGCCGCCAGGCGGGGCGGTCCCGCCGGGATCGTCGTCACCGCCTTCCGGCTTCCCACCCGCCAGCGACACGAGCGGGCGTGAGCTGCCGGTGCGCCAAGACCCGTTCTTCCAGCGCCTGTTCGACATGTCGTTCAGCCGCTTCGTGACGCCGAGCATCATCACGCTGCTGTTCATCTTGGCGATCGCCGCGGCGTCCGTCTTCGCCTTGTTCATCCTCATCGCCGGCCTGGCCTCGATCGGCCGGGGCGGAATCCTGCTCGTGCTGCTCGCCCCGCTGTACTGGCTGCTCGCCGTGATCTACGCCCGAGTGTTCCTCGAGCTCGTCATCATCTTGTTCCGCATCGAGACGAACACCCGACCGCGCACCTGACGCAGCTCGTCATGCCCGACGGTCTCGTCATCCGTGCTGCGATCGGGCGTCGACGAAGATTCGCGGTCCTCGGGCCTGGTCGTGCCGGTAGGCGCGCCACCCACCGACGACCACCGCGGCATACATCAGGTCACGCTTCACGGGGCCCGCCCCTTGCGATTCCAAGAGCGCCCGAAAGACCTTGTCGGCGTAGGACTTCGACACGCCCGGCTGTGAGTACAGCCAGTCGTGGGCAACTCCCGCCCAGCGCTGCGGGTCGTTCCACGCGTCCCACCCGGTGACTCGCTTCGCCCAACCCGGGACGGACGCGCCGTCGGTGGTGAAGCCGACCGGCACCTCGATCCGTTCGTCGCCCACCTGGATCACCAGCGGATCACCCAGGATCCAGAACCGGTCGTCGCCAGGTAGCACCTTCTGACCGACCACCTGCTTGACGCGGTCGACCCGATCGAAGCGCGCCGGGGGTTGCACGATCTTCGCTGCCAGGGAGCTCAAGGCTCGTCATGTTGTCATGACTCGCCGTGCTGCCATCCTGAATTCGGGGCTCACAGCACCAGATGGATGGATGGCTCGCCCATGTGTGCGACGGTTGACGGGTGGAAGACGTGCGCGTGCTGGAAGTCGGTAGCTCTGTCGCCGGCGCCTACTGCGGCAGGTTGTTCGCGACGCAGGGTTCCGATGTCGTGCTGTTGGAGCCACCGGGTAGCGGAAGCCTTCGTGATGTCGGGCCGTTCGTGCTCGCCGATGGCGGCACGCGGGTGAGCGCGCTGCACGAGTACCTCAATGCGTCGAAGCGATCCGTCGCCGTCGATGCTGACGAGCCGGCGGTGGATCAGTTGCTGGCGTGGGCGGACATCGTGGTCACGTCGGTGGATGGGGATCCCGATGCGGCTGCGCAGTTCGATCGCCGCGTGAAGGCGGCGAACATGGCGGCCGTCCACGTGGTGACGTCGGGCTTCGGGCTGACCGGTCCCTGTTCGCGGTGGCGTCACAGCGGGCTCACCGATTGGGCGGCCGGCGGGTACCTCTACCTGAATGGCGATCCTGACCGCGAGCCGCTGCAGGGCGGCGGCCCCTGGGCCTCATACGTCGCCGGCGCCACGGCAGCGATCGCAGCCCAAGCGGCGCTGTTCAAACGCACGTGCACGGGCCGCGGGCAGCTCGTGGATGTCGGCGCGATGGAGGCAGTCGCCGCCGCCCACCAATGGTCGCTGACGATGTACACGCATACGGGCGTGATCAAGCGCCGCTGGGGTGGGCGCCTCGGCGAGTCGTACCACCCGATGTCGCTCTACGAGTGCCGCGACGGATGGGTCTGTGTGTGCGCGCCATTGCCGGATCAGTGGGAGCGGCTCTGCATCGCCGTCGATCAGGTCGAGCTGCTCCTCGACGAGCGGCTGATGGCACCGGCCGAGCGCTTCGACCGCGCTGAGGAGGTCGACGCCGCGCTGCAGCCGTGGTTCTCCGCGCGCAGCGCGGCGGAGGCGGTCGATGCCTTGCAGGCCGCTCGTGTGCCGGCTGGTCGGGCGAACACGTTCGTCGAGGTCTTGGCGGCCGAGCAACTGACCGCCCGTCAGTACTGGGCCCGAGCACCGTGGATCAGCGCCGGGGCGATGATGCCGGCGGCACCATTTCGCGTGGCGGATCGAGATGTGCCGGCGCGACGCGCTCCGGCATTGGGCTGCGACACCGCGGCGGTCCTGGCGGAGGCATCCACGATGGCCGAGCGACGCCCGTTCCCACGGGTCGATCTTCGCCAGCTGCGAGCGATCGAGACGACCGTGGGATGGGCCGGCCCGTTGACGGCTCGATTCCTCGCCGACCTCGGCATCGACGTCATCAAGGTCGAGCATCCAGCGGGGCGCGGTGTCAGCCCCGCGCCCCCGGCAGATCCGGCGTGGGAATGGGGCACACTGCCCGATCCACAGCTCCGGGCCCCTGTCTTCCCGAACGCCGACCCGGGCGAGCGGTGGTGGAACCGCATGGGCGTGTGGAACAAGATCAACCGCAACAAGCGCGATGTCGCCCTCGACCTCAAGACGGCGGAAGGGCGCGACGTGCTCGCCCGCCTCGTCGAGCGAGCAGACATCGTCATCCACAACTACACACCTCGGGCCGCGGCGTCGATGGGCCTCGACGCCGGCGGTGTGGCCCGGCACAACGAACGGGCGGTCACCGTCTTGATGAGCGGCTACGGCGAGACCGGACCGTTGGCCTCGCACGCCTCGTGGGGACCGATCCTCGAGGCGTACGCCGGGTTCGACGAGGCGACGGGGTACCCCGACGGCGGACCGATGCGGCTGGGGATCGCCTTCCCGGACGCCGGCGGCGGCCTCCACGGCGCGTTCGCCGCCCTCGCCGGCGTGTGGGAGCGCGAGCGCACGAACCGCTCCGTGCACGTCGACCTGTCGCAGCTCGAGACGCTCGTCAGCATCGCCGGCGAGTCGTTGCTCGTGTCGTCGGTGACGCGCGTGGCACCGGTTCGGACGGGGAACCGCTCCGTGCAGTATGCGCCGCAAGGCTGCTACCGGTGCGCCGGACACGACGCCTGGGTCGCGATCACGATCCGCTCCGACCGCGAGTGGGCAGCGCTCATCGGGCTCGTCGCCGTCGCTGCCTTGACAGAGCTCCGTGACCTTGATGCCAGCGCGCGCGCCACGCGCCACGACGACATCGATGCCGCACTCTCAGGGTGGACGTCAGCCCGTTCGCCCGACGCCGTCGCCGTGGCCTTGCAGGCCGTCGGGATACCCGCGTGCCCGGTGTTCACGAACGGTGACCTCGTCGACAACAATCACCTGGCAGCGCGAGGGTTCATGGTGACCTGGGATCAACCCGACGCCGGCCGACAGACGTTCCCCGGGTTCCCGATCCACTTCGAGCGAACACGCATACCGATCCGGCCCTCGCCGGCGCTCGGCGCGGACAACGACGACGTGTTGACGTGGCTCGGCTACGACGCGGCGACGATTGCACGGCTGCGCGAACGACACGTGATCGCCGACGAGCCCCCGACAGCCGGCTGACCGTCGACTGCGTGAACAGGGGCGGCCACCGCGACGTGGGTGATCAGCGGCCCCCGCGCATACGGTCGCGCTGGTGAGCTTCGGTGATACGGGCCCATTTGCGGGCCTTCCCGCCGACGTGGTCGAGGTGATGGTCGGTGCCCCGGTCGAGGAGAAGGTGCTGGCCGAGCTGGAGGTGACCTGGCCCGGCGTCAACGAGCCCCAGGCCCGGATGGCCGCGGCATTGCGCGTGTTCCTCGTGACGTGGGACCCGTTCGAGCTCGACGCCCCGCGTCCAGTGGCTTTCGCCACCGTCAACGCCGGTCCGCCGGGCCTGGAGGTGGTGGTCTACATCCCGGTATGGGAGCTGGTGGCAGCGGCCCGCCGGGACGAGCGGGTAGCCGACGTGGTGGGCGAGCTCGGCGGTTCGGCCGTCGTGGTGGCGGCCGCCCACGAGGAGGCCGTGGTCAGCGGTCGCTATCCGACCCTGGCGAGCCGCGGTTCGGTTCCCCGGCTGCTCGACCAGCGTGGCGCCGGCGCCGGTCTCGGAACGCCGTCGGTGAGCCTCGTCTCCGACGGGTGGGAGCCGATCGGCCTGGGGGCGATCAGCGATGTCGTGCAAGACGCGCTGGGGCCGGTGGACTTGGACCGCTCACCGGTGGAGCTGGCCGCCTGCGCGGAGCCCGTTGCGGGTTGCCCTGCCTGCCGGGCCCGCCGCTTCGGTTTCCCTGCGGACTTGGGCGAGGCGGCCCCGGCCATGTGTCCGGCGCATCGCGCCGAGGCCGACCGCATTTCCACCGCCCGGTTCGAGCGGGCGCGCATGTCGAACCCCGATGGGTGGGGGGCTGTGCTCGACGCCTGCCGGCGCCTCGAGCTGCCCCACCTGCCCAATGGCCTGGCGACCAGGATGGCCGGCACCGAGGACCTCATGTTCGAGCGGTGGGAGCCGGACGAGCTAACCGCCGTGGTCGAATGCCTGGTCGAGGCGGCCCGCTGGTTTCCGGGCCGTGCCGAGGACCTGGCCGTGGCCCTCGGCGCCGAGGAGGAGCTGCCCTGGCTGCCCGAGTGGATGGGGAACCTGGTGCTCGACCTGGGCCGTGCCGGGCTGGCTGCCGAGGCCGCGGCGGCTGCCGACGCCCTGATCCGGATCGATCCGGACAACGAATCGACCTATGCCGCCGACCTGGGCTGTGCGTTGGCCGAAGCAGGGGACTCCCCGGCGGCGCAGGCGCGGATCGAGGCCAACCTGGCTCGCTGGCCCGACGAACCCTGGGTCCGCGTTCATGCCGGGGACGCGATGCAAGAGGTGGGCGACGCCGACGCAGCGGAGGCCCACTTCCTCGCCGCGCTGGCGATGGCCGATCGGGCCGACGACTTCGAGCTGCGCTCCACAGTCGTCGACCGCCTCGCGGAGCTCGGCCGTGCACCGGCGCCGAGGACGACCATCCGCCTGGTCGACGCCGGTGGAGGCCACAAGCGGTCCCGAGGTGCTCGGCTCGGGCGCAACGACCCGTGCTTCTGCGGCAGCGGCCGCAAGTACAAGCACTGCCACGGGCACCAGGCGTGACGCCGAGGCTGGCGATCCCCACGGCTGTGTTGCTCTTGAAGCGGGTGGTGCTGACGTCGCCGACGTGATCGGCGATTGCCGCCGATCTGGGCGGGAATCGTCCCGGAATCCGAGACGATTCCCGCCCAGAAGCCCATGTTTGACGGAATAGCGTTCCAGAACATCAGCCGTCCGGCTCGGCTTCGAGTTGATCACGCAGTGAGGCCCAGATCCGCCGCTCCATGCGCCGTCCGGCCGCGCCGAACAGTGGACCGAGCAGGCGCAGCGAGCCTTTGGGCCGGGCCTGCCAGTCCCACCTCATCACCGTCGCCACGCCGTCCGAGCTGAACGTGATGGTGCCACTGGTCTCCATCTGGGGGCTGGTCGTGCGCGACCCGAGCCGCCGCGGACGGTCGAACTCGGTCAACGTGACGTCCATCGGCGTCCGGCTTCGCATCACCGCCCGGAACCGCGATCCCTCGCCGACCGGCTCCGGGGTGAGCAGCTCGCACGACGTCATCGCGGTGTTGTACGACGGCTCGTTGCGCGGGTCGGCAACGCGGTCGAACACGACCTCCAGAGGTCGCCGGATCCGCTGCTCGCCGGTGATCCGGACCATGCCCGTGATTGTGCGCGCGCACCCTGCCACCGCGCCGGCGTCGACAGCTTTCGGGGACGCCGATCGCACGTCACCTCGCCGCCCGCCCGTGGCGGGGACCCACCTCGGGACCTTCGCGTCTGGTCGCGAGGTGACGGTTGCGCGCATGCTCGCGGCGTCGGAGCGGCCGCCATGGCGGTGCGCGCCGAGCCGAGAGGAGGAACGACGATGAAGCCGCTGACCTGGACCGTGGAGATCGTGTTCAGCGAGGACGAGGACAAGACCCGAGCCGACGCAGTCCTGTCCGGGAGCCCCGACGACCTGCAGGGGTGGGGTCGCGCCCGGCGCAACCCTGCCGACCCGGACGTGCCCGCGGTGGGGGAGGAGATCGCGGCGGCGCGGGCGCTCAGTGACCTCGCTCACCACCTGCTCGATCGCGCCGCTCACCGCATCGAGTCCTGGGAGGGACGCCAGGTCAACCTGCCAGGCTGAGCTCTTCGGCCCAAGCATCCCTACACGCCGCGAGAGGACCTTGGACCCTGTCGCGCGGCGGCACCGGCAGTGCACGCTGACGCTTCCCGACTGAGAGGCTGCCCATGGATTTCGAGTTGTCCGACAAGATGTCGACGATCCTCACGATGGTCGACGAGTTCATGAGGGACGAGGTCATCCCGCTGGAGGGCGAGATGCTCCACGGGTCGCCCGAGACGCTCGCCGAGCAGGTGTCGGCGGCACAGGACAAGGTCCGCCAGATGGGGTTGTGGGCACCGAACCACCCCGTCGAGTACGGCGGGTTGGGCCTCACCATGGTCGAGCACGGCTTGGTCAGCGAGGCGCTCGGGCGCAGCCCGCTCGGGCACCTCGTGTTCGGCACCCAGGCGCCCGACGCCGGAAACATCGAGATCCTCCACGCCCACGCCGACGACGAGCAGCGCGAGCGGTTCCTCCGGCCGCTCGTCGAGGGCCGGGTGCGCAGCTGCTTCTCGATGACCGAGCCCGAGATGCCGGGGTCGAACCCGGTGATGATGGGGACCACAGCCGTCATCGACGGCGACGACTACGTCATCAACGGGCAGAAGTGGTTCACGTCCTCGGCCGATGGGGCGGCGTTCGCCATCGTGATGGCAGTCACGGATCCCGGGGCGCCACCGCACCGGCGGGCGAGCATGATCATCGTGCCTACAGACACGCCGGGCTTCAACCTCGTCCGCAACGTCAGCGTGATGGGCCACGTCGGGGCCGGACACGCCAGCCACGCCGAGATCATCTACCAGTCGTGCCGCGTGCCGCGCTCCAACCTGCTCGGTGAGGAGGGGAGTGGGTTCGCGATCGCCCAGGAGCGGCTCGGCCCAGGCCGCATCCACCACTGCATGCGGTGGCTGGGCATCGCCTCGCGATCGTTCGACCTGCTGTGCGCGCGGGCGAACGAACGCCAGATCACGCCGGAGGGCGACACGCTCGCCGACCGGCAAGCCGTCCAGCACTGGGTCGCCGAGCTCGACGCCGAGATCCGCGGGGCGCGCCTGCAGACACTGCATGCGGCGTGGATGATCGACCGCTACGGGACCAAGGCCGCGCGCGACGAGATCTCGGCGATCAAGTTCTCGGTGGCGAACACGATGCTGCGGGCGGTGGACACCGCGATCCAAGTGCACGGCGCGCTGGGCGTCACCGACGACACGATCCTCGCCTACTGGTACCGGCACGAGCGGGCAGCCCGCATCTACGACGGCGCCGACGAGGTGCACAAGACGAGCCTCGGCCGGCGGATCCTCCAACGCCACCGCAACCGCCCGGCGAGCGCTGGACATCGCGTCGACGCGGTGCTGGACTCGGCAGGTGTCTGAAGCGCTCGTGCCCCCGGAAGCGAGGGCGCTCGTCGGCACCGTCACCTCCGAGCCGGTCACGGTCGCGATCACCGCCCGCGATGCACAGCGTTACGCCCAGGCCGTCGACGACTTGAACCCCGTGTACTTCGACGAGGCCGCCGCCATCGCTGCCGGCTACCGCACGCTCGTGGTGCCGCCGACGTTCGTCGACCACGCCATCGTCCAAGGTCGTGCCGTGGCCGATGTGCGCGAGGACGGGATGTTCCGCACCCCGGACGGTCCGTCGTTGCCGATGAAGCGGGTGGTCTTCGGCGGCCAGGAGTGGGAGTGGCTGGCACCCGTGCACGTGGGTGACACCATCACCGCCGTCCAGCGGCTGGTAGGGATCGAGGAGAAGGCGGGGTCGAAAGGGCCATTCGCGCTCGTGACGTGGGAGACGACGTTCACCAACCAGGCCGGCGACGAGGTAGCCCGGTCGTGGGTCCAGGGGATCAGCCGGTGAGCGCCGTGCCGGCGACCCGCTGGGTGGAGCCGCCGGTGCCGCGCTACGCCGGCGAGGTGCACGCCGGCGACGCCCTGCCGGCGATGATCAAGCACGCCGGGCGAGCGCAGCTGTTCCTGTACAGCGCGGCGACGTGGAACCCCCATCGCATCCACTACGACCGGGACTACGCCGTGGTCGAAGGGCACGCCGACGTGATCGTCCACGGGCCGCTGCAGGGCGCGTGGCTCACCCAGTACGTGACGGACTGGGCGGGGCCCGGCGCCCGCCTCCTGCGCGCCCGGTGGCAGAACCGCGCCAGCGCGCTGCCCGAGCGCGATCTGTTGTTCACCGGCGAGGTCGTGGCCGTGGACGGAGACGTGGTGGAGCTGGCGGTCACCGAACGCGACGCCGCCGACGGCACGGTGCTGATGCCCGGTGGTGCCGCGGTGCGCCTGCCGCGGCGGCCGTAACCAGCCGCGCTGCCCACACCTCCTACCGAAGCTCCTCGGGCAACCAATGCGGCCACGGTCCTGGCTCGGGGTTGGCCAGCGCCCACCGGTCGAGCGCCGCCGCCAGATGGGGAGCCAATGACCTCACGGGCCACCAGCTTTCCGAACGGGCGACGGCGTGGTGCAGTCGTGGCCGAGCGCGTCGAGAAGTCCGGCCACCGACGGGGGCAACATCGAGTCGAGAGGAACCTCAAGCAAGGAGCCGCTCGCGCTCGGCCGCGATGCGCTCGGCCTCCGCGAGCGCACGGTCGTTGGCGCGGATGCGCTCCTCGATCTCCTCCCGATGGGCAGCGGCGTAGTTGAGCGCGATCACGATCTGGCGCTCGTGGAGTCCGAACTGCTCCGCTATCAGCGCGACGCGTGTGGACTCGCGGCCAGTCACGTGGTGAAGGTCCGCCGCGATCTCCCACACGTCGGGTCCGCCAGCCAGCGCATCCGCGCCCTGGAGGTCTCCAGGGTCGGACGGATCGATTACGCGACGCGCTTCACCGGCCCCGGCAGGGGCCCATCGACAGTGAACCGCGGTGCGTGCGCATCGCCGCCACCGTACAGCTGAGCGACCGATCCTCCGCGGCCGATAATCGGAGCGGTCAGGCGGTGTGGGTCGTCGCCGCCTTGACGGTTCGCACTGCGGGGGCCGTGGAGCTGCGCACGACGAGCTCGGGCCGGAACAGGTACTCACGGTGGGCCGCCGGGGCGCCGGAGACCTGGTCGAGCAGCAGCCGCACGGCGTGCTCGGTCATCGCCTCGACGGGCTGGCGGACGGTGGTGAGCGGCGGGTCGATGTAGGCCATCAGTGGGGTGTCGTCGAAGCCGACCACCGACCACTCGTCAGGGACGCCGAGGCCGACGTCTCGGGCGGCGAGGATGCTGCCGATAGCCAGCGGATCGCTCGCTGCCACGACGGCCGTGGCGCCGCCGGCGACAAGCGCGGCGGCCGCGGCATGCCCGCCCTCTACCGAGTACACGGTGTCGACGACCAGCCCCGGATCGGGCTGAATGCCTGAGGCCGCCATGGCGTCGAGGAAGCCCTCCCGTTTGCGCTGCACGACGATGTAGCGGCCGGGGCCACCGAGGAACCCGATGCGGTGATGGCCGAGGCCCGTGAGGTGGGCGACAGCCAGCGCCGACGCGTGGCGATCGTCGCATGAGACGAACGGTGCGTCGACGTCCTTGGCGTACCCGTTGACGAACACCATCGCGACCCCTCGGGCGAGGAGGTCGCGGTAGGCGCTGTGATCGCCGTCGGTGTGCGCATGACGGCCGGACACCATCACGATGCCGGCGACACCGCGCTCGACGAGCGTGCCGAGGTACTCGAGTTCGTCGACGACCTCGGTCGCGCAGCCGATCACGGACGTGTAACCGGCCACGGCGAAGCGGGCCTCGAGGCGCCAGGCAAACACCGGGAAGATCGGGTTGTCGAGCTCGCGCACGACGATGCCGACGACGCCAGCCCGCAGGACGCGGCGTTGCGCCGGACGGGCGGCGCCCAGCTGATCGATCGCGCGCAGCACGATCTCGCGAGTCCGGTCACTCACGCCGTCACGATCGTTCAACACCCGGCTGACGGTGGCCTCGCTGACGCCGGCCAGTGCCGCCACCTCGTTCTGGCGCAGCCGCACGTCCGCAACGGTAGCGAATCGGGAGACGCGCTGGAAGAATGAAAGCAGCGCTTCCGTGGCCCTGCGCAGAGGCGATGCGTCGGATCCCGACGGTCAGGGAACCCGAACCCTTGCAAGGCATTCATCGCGCCGACTACTCTTGCGCAAGGGGTGGAGCGGTTGCGTGGCCGCAGGGGTCCACCACGAACACAGGGGGTCATCCATGCGCACTCGGAGCAGCCGGACCACGGTCGTCTACGTGCTGGCGGCGGCAGCACTCATCGGTGCCGCCTGCGGAGACGACGACGACAGCGCCAGCTCGTCGGAGCCCGCGGCGGGGGCGTCGACCCCGGCGGCTGGCGGTACGCAGCCCGCGACGTCCGGTTCTGCCGCCGAGCCGGCGGCTTCCGCGCCAGCCGCTGGGGGATCCGCGCCCGCCGCGTCTGGCTCCGAGCTCGTCGTCTGGGCCGACAACTCGGCGAACACAGCGAAGGCGATCGAGCCGCTGTGCCAGGCGTGGGCGGAAGCCAACGGCGTCACCTGCCGGGTCCAGAAGTTCAACGGAGGGGGCGAGCTGGAGGACGCGCTCGTCGCAGGTAACGCAACCGGCGACGTCCCCGACGTCTTCGAGGGCCCGCACAACGGGATCGGCGAGTACGTGCGCAACGGGATCCTGGCGCCGATCGACCTCGGATCGAAGGCGGGCAGCTTCCAGGAGGAGGCAGTCAAAGGCGTGACCTGGGACGGCTCCACGTACGGCGTGCCGTGGGCGGTGGAGAACGTGGCGATGATGACGAACACGGACCTCTCCCCGACGTGCCCGGCGACGCTCGACGAAGCGGTCGCCAACGCCAAGGCGCTGAAGGACGCCGGCACGACCACGCTCGGGATCGCCCTCCAGATCGGTGAGACCGGCGACGCCTACCACTGGTACCCGCTGTACAGCGCGGATGGCGGCTACACCTTCGCCCGCAACGACGACGGCTCGTACAACGTCGACGACATGGGCGTCGGCAAGGAGGGCAGCATCGCCGCCGGCAATCGCCTCCAGCAGCTGGCCAACGAGGGCGTCGTGCAGTCGTCGGTCAGCTACGACATCGCCCGCGAGACGTTCGCCGCCGGCGGCGCGCCGTACTTCATCACCGGCCCGTGGCAGATCCCTGAGCAGAAAGAGGCGCTTGGTGACAAGCTGATGATCTGCCCGGTGCCGAACTGGGAGGGCAGCCAATACGAGTCGCAGCCGTTCCTCGGCGTGCGGACGTTCATGCAGCCGGCCAAGGCGCCCAACCCGTTGCTCGCCTCGACGTTCCTCAACGACGCGGTGATGACGACTGAGTTCATGGACGACATGTACTCCGTCGACCCCCGCCCGCCGGCGTGGCTCGAATCGTACGAGAAGGCCGCCGCCGATCCGATCATCGAGGGCTTCGGCTCCTACGGCAAGGCGGGCATCCCGATGCCGGCCGTCCCGCAGATGGCCAACGTCTTCGCCGACCTGGGGCTCGCACAGTACAAGATCACGACGGGTGAGGACCCGACGAGCGTGCTGACCCAGGCCGGTGAGTCGATCAACAACGCCAACGCCGCACTCGACTGAGCGGGGGAGGACCGCCCATGGCCGTCATTGCGTTCCCCGGCCACGCAGGCCGTGAGCGGCTGCTCCCTCGCTGGCGCTCGGTCGCTCGCATCACCGAGATCGTTCGCCCATGAGCGACACCACGGTCGTCGAGGAGCGGGAACGGCCGCCGGCTCGTGAGCCCGACGAGCATCCCGGCAAGCGTTCCCGCTCCATCGGGGCCGGCAGCCTGATCACGAAGATCGTCCTCGTCGGGCTGATCGATGCCCTGCTCATCGTGGCGCTGGTCAAGTGCCTCGACGCCAACTGGTCGATGGCAGTGGTGTTCTTCGCCGTGGCGCTCGTCGCGATCAACCTCGTCTACCTCACCGGCCGGGCGCTGCCGCTCAAGTACCTCATCCCCGGCCTGCTGTTCCTCATCGTGTTCCAGGTGTACATGATGCTGTTCACCGGGTTCACCTCGTTCACCAACTACGGGACCGGCCACCTCGACAACAAGAACGCGGCGATCGTGGCCCTCGAAGCGCAGAGCGTGACGCCGGTGCCTGACGCGCCGGAGTACCCGGTCGTCCCGATCGTCAAGGACGGCACGGTGTCGATGCTGTTCACCGATCCGGATACGGGCGAGGTGTTCATCGGGACGAATGACGGACTGGAGACGGTGCCAGCCGACGACGTCCAGCGCGAGGGCGACCGGGTGACCGGCGTTGCCGGGTACGAGAGCCTTAACCTGGCGACGCTGAGCGCCGACCCGGCCTTGCTCGCCCAGTGGGAGGAGCTGCAGCCGCCGTTCGACGAAGAGGCGGGGATCTACCTCCGCCCGATCTCGATCACCCAGGCGACGCAGGCGCGGGCCGGCTATGTCTACGACCCGGACCTGGACGCGATGGTCGACACCGCGACGGGCACTGTCTACCCGTCCGATCAGAACGTCGGGAACTTCGTCTCCGCCGAGGGCCAGCGCCTCGAGCCCGGCTGGCGTGTCTCGGTCGGGTTCGACAACTACCGATCGCTGTTCAACGACGAGACGCTGCGGTCGCGGTTCTTGCCGATCACGACGTGGACGTTCTTCTTCGCCTTCGCCACGACGTTCCTCAACTTCTCCTTGGGCCTCATGCTGGCGCTGGTGCTGCGTGAGCGCCGAATGCGTGGCCAGGGCATCTACCGCCTGCTGCTGATCGTCCCGTTCGGCTTGCCGGGGATCCTGACGATCCTCGTGTGGAAAGGCATGCTGAATACGGACTTCGGACTGATCAACCAGATCCTCGGGGTCAAGATCGGATGGCTGACGCAGCCGTACCTGGCTCGATTCTCGGTGCTCATGGTCAACCTGTGGATGGGCTTCCCTTACTTCTTCCTCGTCTGCTCCGGCGCCCTGACGGCGATCCCGGAGGATCTCAGGGAGGCCGCCTACGTCGATGGAGCCTCCAGCCGGCACGCCTTCCGGACGGTCGTCCTGCCGCTGCTGCTCGTTGCGACCGCGCCGCTGCTCGTGACGACGTTCGCCTTCAACTTCAACAACTACAACTTGATCACGCTGCTGACCAACGGCGGACCCTTCCCGGGCACGTTCCTCGACGGCGGGTCGACGGACCTGCTGATCAACTTCTCTGTCCGCAGAGCGTTCAATGACACGAATCAGCAGATGGGGTTGGCGTCGGCCATCGCGATGCTGATCTTCGTGATCGTCGGGACGGTCTCGGCGTACGGGTTCCGCCTGACCAAGCGGCTCGAGGAGATCGGGCTATGACGACCGAGACCGCAACCGACGTGCAGGCTCCGACGATCCCGGACAAGCTGAAGGTCGATCGGATGCCGTTCAAGCGGTGGCTGCGCCTCGTCGGGTGGCGGCACGCCGTCGCCATCATCTTCGTGGTGTGGGCGCTGTTCCCAGCGTTCTACGTGATCAGCCTGGCATTCTCTGGCGGCAACACCCTGACGGCGGCATGCCCGCAGAGCAAGCAGGGACTGGAGGCCGTGAGCTGCATCATCCCCCACGAGTTCTCCACCAAGAACTTCGACACGTTGCTGAACAACGACCAGTGGCCGTACGCAACGTGGTTCAAGAACACCTTGGTCATCGCCTTCGTGAACTCGTTCGGCGCGTTGTTGATGGGCGCCGCGGCGGCCTTCGCGTTCAGCCGGATGCGCTTCCGCGGACGCCGCCTCGGCCTGTTGACGCTGATGCTCGTCCAGATGTTCCCGGCCATGTTGGCGATCACGGCGATCTACACGCTGCTCCGACGGATCCTCGACGTGTCGACGACGTTCGGCCTCGGGAGCATCTGGGGGCTCACACTCGTCTACCTCGGGGGGGCGCTGGGCGTGAACACGTTCCTCATGAAGGGCTACTTCGACACGATCCCGAGCGACATCGACGAGTCGGCGCGGATCGACGGCGCTGGGCACGCGCGGATCTTCTTCGGCCTGATCATGCGGCTGGCGTTGCCGATCCTCGTCGTCGTCTTCTTCGTCACGTTCAACTCCACGTTCAACGAACTGGTCATCGCCCAGGTCGTGCTCCCCGACGCCCAGAACACGACGCTCGCGGTCGGCTTGTACGGGTTCGTCTCCAACCCGCTGGTCCAGGAGTGGGGCCTGATGGCCGCCGGTGGCCTGCTGGCCGCGATCCCCTTGTTCGCGATATTCCTGATCACCAGCAGATCGCTCGTCACCGGCCTGACCGCCGGTGCCGTCAAGGGTTGACGAACGACCCAACCGTCAAAGGAGCAAGAGTGGCCACCGTCGAGCTGGAGAAGATCAACAAGCTGTACGAGAACGGGTTCCATGCCGTCAAGGATCTGTCCATCGCTGTTGACGACGGCGAGTTCGTCGTGCTCGTCGGGCCGTCGGGCTGCGGCAAGTCGACCGCCCTTCGCATGGTCGCCGGGCTCGAGGACATCTCCACTGGCGAGCTGCGAATCGGCGGTCGCCGGGTCAATGACGTGGATCCGCAGGGCCGCGACATCGCGATGGTCTTCCAGTCGTATGCGCTCTACCCGCACATGACCGTGGCGGACAACATCGGATACGGCCTGAAGCTGCGCAAGACACCCAAGGACGAGATGAAGGCGCGGATCCAGAAGGCCGCCGACATGCTCGAGCTCACGCCGTTGCTGGATCGCAAGCCGAAGCAGCTGTCCGGCGGCCAACGCCAGCGGGTGGCGATGGGCCGGGCGATCGTTCGCGATCCGCAGGTGTTCCTCATGGACGAGCCACTGTCGAACCTCGACGCCAAGCTGCGCGTGCAGATGCGGGCGGAGATCTCCGAGGTCGTGCGGTCATTGGAGACGACCACGCTCTACGTCACCCACGACCAGACCGAGGCGATGACGATGGGCGACCGGATGGCCGTGATGAAGGCCGGCATCCTGCAGCAGCTCGGGAGCCCGGGCGAGTGCTACGACAACCCGAAGAACATCTTCGTCGCCCAGTTCGTCGGGTCACCACCGATGAACCTCGTCGTCGCCAACGTGCTGCAGGGTCCGGACGGGCTGCACCTCGAGGTCGGCGGGTCGACGCTGCAGGTACCCGAGTCCGTGCTCTCGGCGCGCCCGGCCCTGAAGTCGTACGGCGGCAAGCCGATCGCCCTGGGAGTGCGCAGCGAGGACATGGAGGACGCCGCGCTGGCCAACGTCCCCGCCGAGCGGCGGATCAAGGGCAAGGTCACGCTGACCGAGGCGCTGGGCTCGCAGATCATCGTCCACTTCACGTTCCCCGGCGAGCCAGTCGTGACAGAGGACACCAAGCTGGTTGCGACGGACCACGCCGAGGCCGAGCTGCGCGTCATCGACGACGCCGGCGTCAAGTGGGTCGCCTCGTTCGCCCCCCGCTCGCGCGTGAAGATGGGCGACGAGGTCGAGATCGCCGTCGACGTCGAACGGGCGCACTTCTTCGACCCCGAGACCTCGCTGACCATCCGGGACTGACCGCCGGACAATCGGATGATCGGCCGTCCGACGTGAGCGCGCGATCGGGCCCGTGGTGGCGCGACGCCGTCGTCTACCAGGCCTACGTCCGCAGCTTCGCCGACGACGACGGCGACGGGGACGGTGACCTCCGTGGGCTCCGCTCGCGGCTGCCGTACCTCCACCAGCTCGGCGTCGACGCGCTGTGGCTGAACCCCTGCTATCCGTCTCCGCTCGCCGACGGCGGCTACGACGTCGCCGACTACCGCGACATCGACCCGCGGTTCGGCACGCTCGATGACATCGACGACGTGATCCATGAGGCCCACGCGCTCGGGATCCGGGTGCTCATGGATCTCGTTCCGAACCACACGTCCGACGAGCACAGATGGTTCCGCGCCGCGCTGGCCGCGCCCGCCGGCAGCCGGGAACGGAACCGCTACCTCTTCCGCGACGGCCGCGGACCCGGTGGCGAACCGCCGAACGACTGGGTGAGCATCTTCGGCGGGCCCGCCTGGACACGTGTCGACGAACCCGACGGTAAGCCGGGCCAGTGGTACCTGCACCTGTTCCACCCCAAGCAGCCCGATCTCAACTGGCTGAACGGCGAGGTCCGGAATGAGTTCGAATCGATCCTCCGGTTCTGGTTCGACCGAGGGGTCGACGGCTTCCGGATCGATGTCGCCCACGGTTTGGCCAAGGATCCGCAGCTGCCCGACCTGGGCGTGGACCCGGACCACGAGGCGGCAGGATCCCATCCGCACTGGGATCAGGACGAGGTGCACAGCGTGTACCGCCGCTGGCGAACGGTCGCCGACAGCTACGAGGAGCGGCTGTTCGTCGCCGAGCTGTTCGTCACACCGCGACGGGCAGCGCGTTACCTGCGGCCCGACGAGCTGCACATGGCGTTCAACTTCGACTTCTTGGAGGCGACGTGGGATGCCGCGGCGCTGCGGGCGGCGATCGACGAGAGCATGGCCGAGCTGGCCGAGGTCGGCGCGCGACCTGCCTGGGTGCTCTCGAACCACGATGTCACGCGTCACGTGACGCGGTACGGCGGCGGCACGCTCGGCACGCGCCGGGCGCGAGCTGCGGCGTTGCTGATGCTCGCGCTGCCCGGCGCCGTCTTCATGTACCAAGGCGAGGAGCTGGGGCTGCCCGAGGTCGTGGATCTGCCAGACGACGTCCGCGAGGACCCCGCCTTCCTTCGATCCGGGGGCGCGGAACGGGGCCGCGACGGCTGTCGAGTACCGCTGCCGTGGTCCGGAACTGAGCCCTCGTTCGGGTTCGGACCCAGCACCGCGTCATGGCTCCCGCAGCCAGCCGAGTGGAAGGAGCTGACCGTCGAGCGGCAACACGACGATCCGGCATCGATGCTGTGGCTCTACCGGAACGCGCTCGCCCTGCGCCGCCGGCACCCGGCTCTGGGCGCAGGCGACATGACGTGGCTCGACGTCGACGACGGGGTGCTGGCGTTCTCCCGGTCTCCCGACGTCCTTTGTGTCGTCAACGTCGTGGACGAGCCGGTCGAAGTGCCGAAACGCCTGGCTCGCTACGACCAGATCATGCTCGCCAGCACCCCGATGGAAGGGACCGCGCTCATTCCTGGCATCACGGCCGTCTGGCTCAGCACCCGCGCCGGCACCCAGGCACCGACGACGATGACCGTCACGGGACGAGGTGACGGATGAACACCATCCCCGCCGTGTTCGTTGGTCACGGGACGCCGATGAACGCGCTCGTCGCCCGGGTCCAGTCGGCAGACGGGAAGCGTCGTGGCGACGAGGTCCCGCCTGCGCCCGTTGACGAGGATCCCCGTCGCGGACCTTCTCGCGCGGCCGGGATGAGTACCTCCGGCGAGGGAAGGACCGACAGCGTGGTGGCAGCGTCTGCCGGAGCTTGAACAGCCTCGACGACCGATCAGATCTGATAACTTCTGATAGAAGTTGAACAAGGAGGTAACGTCCGTGGTCGGTCCGAACCCGTTCCGGCCGACGTTCGGCGTGTCGCCGCCGGTGGTCGCCGGGCGCTACGACCTGCTCGAGCACTTCCGCATCGGCCTCGTCGAGGGTCCCGGGTCGCCGGCGCGTGCCTCGCTGTATGTCGGTCCTCGAGGGTCGGGCAAGACGGTGCTGCTCAACGAGCTGGAGAAGCTCGCCGGCGAGCAGGGATGGGAGGTCATCGCCGAGACGGCGACCGACGGGCTGATCGACCGCCTCGTCCACCAGCACCTTCCCGCCCTGCTTGCCCGTCTTGATCCGCACGCCGTCGCGACCGCGGTGCGGAATGCGTCGGCATTCGGTGTCGGCGTCGGCGTTGAGCGCACCGAGCGGCACCACCACGAGCCGGGGCTGCGGTCACAGCTCGCCTTGCTCACCGAAATCATCATGGATCGGTCCGCCGGCAGCGGCGTGGTGATCACGCTCGATGAGGTGCACAGCGGCAGCCTTGCCGAGCTGCGTGAGCTCGGGACCACGATCCAGCACTGCTTTCGGGAGCAACGCCCGGTCGCCTTTGCGGCTGCCGGTCTGCCTGTCGCCGTGCAGGAACGACTGCTCAACGACAAGGTGTTGACCTTCTTCCGTCGCGCTGACCGCCATCACCTTGGCGCCGTGCCCCTGGACGAGGTCCGCATCGCGTTGGAGGAGCCGATCAGGACCGCCGGCAAGCAGATCGAATCGTCGGCGCTCGACCTCGCCGTACTGGCCACCCGGGGGTACCCGTTCCTCATCCAGATGGTCGGCTGGCAGGTCTGGCGGGCCGCCGGCAACGCCAACGCGATCACCACTGCGACGGCGGAACGAGCGTTACCCATCGCCATCGCTCGCATGGGAGACCTCGTCCACGAACCAGCGCTCGCCGATCTCAGCCGCGGCGACCAGCAGTTCCTCGCCGCAATGGCGATCGACGACGGCCCCTCCCGAACCGGGATGATCGCTCGGCGACTCGAGGTCACCGACGCATGGGCCAGCCAGTACCGGCGGCGACTGATCGACGCAGAACTCATCCACCCCGTGCGCCGCGGCGAATTCGAGTTCGAACTGCCCTACCTCCGCGACTACCTACGAAGCCACCTACAACCATTCGAACCCGGCACACCACCCGAGCCGCCGGCATGACTCCCGAGTTGTCAGCCGTTTGGTGCCGGATCGGGCACGTTCCCGCTGACAGTTCGGGTCAGCCCGGCCCGCTGGCTCCCTCACCGGCGAGCCGGGCGACGAAGGCGACGACCCGGGCGGTCTCGACGATCGGGCACGGACCGTCGTCGGTCTCGTCGTCTGGCGCCGGCTGGACGTACACGGGCACGCCGGGATGTGCCGAGGCGTGTGCGGCGACGATCTGCTCCCACGCCTCGTCGTCGCCCGGCTCGGCGACGATGATCGCGTCGGCGCCGGCGGCCAGCGGGCACGGCTCACCGGCGAGCACCGGGCACTCATGGGCCGCCGGACCGGAGCAGGTCAGCACCTGCAGGCCGGCAGCTCGCGCTGCAGTCTCGTCATCCCACCGGCCGCCTGGCCGTTCGACGAGGACCCGCAGCCGACCGTCGTCCGCGGGCCACGCCGGCAGGGCACTGGACGTGCCGACCAGCAGGCGGACTACGCCCCAACCCGTGTGCTCCATGATCACCGCGCCCCGCGAGCGCAGCGTCTCGAGCATCGCGTGGTCGGTGGTCAGCACGTCGGCTTCGACGTTCGGGACGCCGCGGGCGGCCGCGGTCGCGGCGAGGGAGTCGAGTAGCGCCGCGCCCAGCCACCCACGCCACTCCGGCGTGACGGTGATCGCCAGGTCCCCGTCGCCGTTGGGCAGCAGGTTGTAGCTCGCCTCCCCGGCGAGATCGAGCTCACCGCCCTGCTCGTCGACGACAACGGCGACCACACCGGCGCCGCCGCGCGCCTCCACGGTCGTCATCTGCTCGATGAACTCGCGCTGCGGCCGGTAGTGGCCGAAGAACCGGCGCTGCCGGTCGTCGGCGTCGAGGCCGTCGAACAGCTCTGCCAGCCGATCGACGTCGTCCACGGTCACCGGCCGGATCACGACCCGGTCGTCGGCCGCCGCCGACTCGACCGGGACGGCCCCCCTCCACTGCTCTGCCATGGACCCATCCTCGGGCCCTGGTGTGACGTGCGGTAGGGCTGGAAGTCCCGTTTGGAGCTTCAGCGGAAAGGCGGAGCCTTTCCGCTGAGTGCAACGAGCCGGCCTTCGGCCGGCACCGAAGAACTGCTGCCGATTCGACCAGCCAAGCTGGATCGATCGGCGATCGGGGGGCTCCGGCAGGAGCCTCGGGCGGGTGGGAGTCCCGGAGGGGCCCCCGACGGAACCGCAGGTTCCGGCGGGGACAGCCGAACCCCCCGCCGGCGCGCGTTCCTATCCGCGCAGGGTCCTAACCCGGGCGCCGCGATCGCCCTCGCACGGGGACCTTCGGCCCTGGTGCCGGCCGGTCTTGCTGGAGCAGGCTTGAACGCGTGGTGAGCGCGACCGGGTCCCGTTGCGTCGCGAGGTTCCTGCGGGGTGACCGCAACGGAGCGCGGACCCGGCCGGCCACGGCCCCGGCGAAGTGATCCCGATCGCTGCTGCCGCTCCGCATCGATGAGGAAGGAAGAGAGATGGCTGGCCTGGACCGCGAGATGCTCGAGATGACGCTGGACGCGATCGGCGACTTCGCCGCCCACGAGCTGCCGGAGAAGCTGCTCATCGATCTCGACGAGCGCGACGAGTTCCCGGCCGACCTCGTCAAGCGGATGTGCAGCGAGGACCTCGGCGTGCAGCTGCTGTTCATCGCCGAGGAGTACGGCGGGATGGGCGGCTCGGCATTCGACGTCTACCGAGTGTGCGAGCGGATGGCGAGCATCGACCTCGGGATCGCGACATCCGTGCTGGCGACGTTCCTCGGCAGCGATCCGATCGTGGTGGGCGGCACGCCGGACCAGAAGGCGCGCTGGCTGGGCCGCATCGCCTCCGAGGGCGTCCTCGTGGCCTATGGCGCGACCGAGCCGGAGGCAGGCAGCGACCTCGGCGCGCTGAAGACCGTCGCCGTGCCCGTGACCGGCGCAGATGGCACGGTTACCGGATACCGGATCACCGGCAAGAAGCAGTGGATCAGCAACGGGGGATTCGCCGACTTCTACACGATCCTGGCCAACGCCCCAGGCGGCCCGACGTGGTTCGTGGTCGACCGGGAGACGCCCGGGTTCGCACCCGCCAAGCCGGAGAACAAGCACGGGATCCGCCTCAGCAACACCGCCGCCCTGTTCCTCGACGAGGTCGAGGTGGCGCCTGACCGCATCGTCGGGGGCGTCGAGGGCCAGGGCCTGGTACAGGCCCAGCTGGTGTTCGGCTACACCCGCCTGATGGTCGCCGCGTTCGGCCTCGGTGCCGGCTGGGCGGCGCTCGACCGGGCGATCCCGTACTCGGCGGAGCGGATCCAGGGCGGCAGCCCGCTGTCGGAGAAGCAGGGCTACACGCACAAGCTGATCGTCCCGCACGCGGTGCGGTTGGAGGCCGCGCGGTCGTACATCGAAGAGACCGCGGCTCGCCTCGACGAGGTGCACATCGGCCTCAACACGGAGGGGGCGATCGCCAAGTACCTGGCGACCGAGGCCGGCAACGCCGCTGCAGACGCGGCGATCCAGGCCCTCGGCGGCTACGGCTACACCCACGAGTACATGGTCGAGAAGATCAAGCGCGACGTCCGCATCACGACCATCTACGAGGGGACCTCGGAGATCATGGAGATGACGATCTCCCGCGACCGGTGGCAGCAGCACTTGAAGACGTCGGGCCGGTACTACCACGACGCGGCGACCGTGCTGGAGGACCTCCATCGCTCCCATCCCTCCGTCGGAGCCGACGTCGCTGCACTCGCCCACCACGCGCTCGCCGAGGTGTTCGAACGGGCGCGCGCCGGCCGCCTGACCCGCAACCAGCACGTGCTGTTCCGCCTGGGTGAGCTGGCGGCGCACACGGAAGGGTCCGCCGCCCTCGCCCGGCAGGCGGCGCGAGCCGCCGACGGCGCGCTGCCCGACAAGCACGGCACCCGGTTCAGCCCGGAGACGCTGGCGGCGATGGCCCGCATCTACGCCCGCGAGGCAGCGCTCAGGACGGTCACTGACGGCGTTCGCTGGGTGCGCGGTGGCGGCGCGAGCGACGAGGACCTCGACCAGATGGAGGAGGCGATCGGCCTCCGGGCGGTCAACCGATCACAGGGCGGGTTGTTGGACGATCTCGACGCGGTGGCCGACGCGCTGTACGGCCGCCCGACCTCAGGAGCACAGCGATGACCACCGAGCCGATCACCACCGCCGTCGCTGTCGTCGGCGTCGGCGCCATCCTCCCCGACGCACCGGACGCGGAGACGTTCTGGGCCAACGTGCGGGGAGGCCGCTACTCGATCACCGACGTCGACCCGGAGCGCTGGGACCCGGCCTTCTACTACGACGCCAACCCCAAGGCACCCGACAAGACCTACTCCAAGATCGGTGGTTGGGTACGCGACTGGACATGGGATCCGCTGGCGTGGAAGCTGCCGATCCCGCCACGCGTCGCCGCCAGCATGGACGACGCCCAGAAGTGGGCCGTCGCCTGCACCCGTGCCGCGCTGCTCGACTACGGCTGGCCCGACCGGCCGTTCGACGGGGAGCGAACGGCCGTCGTGCTCGGCAACGCGATGTCCGGTGAGCGGCACTACCTGACCGCGCTGCGCATCGCCTACCCCGAGCTGGCCCACGAGCTCGACCAGGCCCCGGCGTTCCAGGCGCTGCCCTCCGACGTCCGCAAGGCGATCAGCGCCGAGTTCGGCGAGCTGATCGCCGAGCGCTACCCGGAGATCACCGAGGACACGATGCCCGGCGAGCTCGGCAACTGCATGGCCGGCCGGGTCGCCAACCTGTTCGACCTCCACGGCCCCAACTACGTGGTCGACGCGGCGTGCGCGTCCGCCCTCGCCGCCATCGACTCGTCGGTGGCCGGCCTGATCGACCACGACTACGACATCGCCATCGCCGGCGGCGTCGATCGCAACATGGGCGCGTCGAGCTACGTCAAGTTCTGCAAGATCGGGGCGCTCTCGGCCACTGGGACTCGTCCGTTCGATGCCGGTGCCGACGGCTTCGTGATGGGCGAGGGCGCCGGCGTGTTCCTGCTCAAGCGGCTCGCCGACGCCGAGCGCGACGGCGATCGCATCTATGCCGTGCTGCGCGGCATCGGCGGGGCCAGCGACGGCCGGGGCAAGGGGATCACCGCTCCGAACCCCGTCGGTCAGCGCCTCGCCGTCGAGCGGGCCTGGCGCAACGCCGGGATCTCGCCGGCGTCGTGCGGGATGGTCGAGTGCCATGGCACGTCGACCCGCGTCGGCGACGTCGTCGAGGTGACGAGCATCGGCGAGGTGTTCAGCGGGGCAGACCTGGCGCCGGGATCGGTGGCCATCGGTTCGGCCAAGTCGAACATCGGCCACTTGAAGGCGGCTGCCGGGGCAGCCGGCTTCCTCAAGGCGGTGCTGGCGATCCACCACAAGGAGCTGCCACCCAGCCTGCACGTCGAGGAGCTGAACCCGAACATCGACTGGGCCGAGTCGCCGTTCCGGGTGAACACCGAGCTGCGGCCGTGGGATCCGCCGACCGACGGCGTCCGCACCGCGGGTGTCAGCGCGTTCGGGTTCGGCGGCACCAACTTCCACATCGTGCTCGAGGAGCACGTGCCCGGCCGCCTGCCGACGAACGGGCACAATGTCGTCGCGGTCGGCGCCGACCTGACGGCGTCGACACCGGTCGGGCCGGTCGGTGCCGGCGCGGCCGCTGGGACGACGGCCGCCGGTGCCGCCGGTCCCGCCGCGGCGGTCGCGCCCGTCGCGACCGTCCCAACCGTCGCGACCGTCCCCGACACGGAGCCGAAGGCCCCTCAGCGCGGCGCTCTGGTGCTCGGCGCCGACGACGAGCCGACGCTCGTCGCCCGCCTGCGCGCGGTGCAGGCCGATGCCGTCGCCGGGCGGGCTCCGGCGGCGGCCCCGCCGGCTGAGGCCGACCTGCGCGCTCCCGAGCGCGTCGCCATCGACTACGCCGACGCCGGCGAGCTGGCGGAGAAGGCCGCCCAGGCGCTGGCCGCGTTCGAGCAGCCGGCACGGTGGAAGGTCCTGCGCGGGCGCGGCATCTTCCGCGGCAGCGGGCCGGCGCCGAAGGTCGCCTTCCTCTACACCGGTCAGGGGTCGCAGTACGCCAACATGCTCGCCGCGTTGCGTGAGGTCGAGCCCGTCGTGGCCAAGACCTTCGACGAGGCCGACGCGGTGATGACGCCGTTCATCGGGCGTCCTCTCACGTCATACCTCTTCGCCGACGCCGCGGATCCCGAGGCGGTTGCTGCCGCCGAGGCCGACCTGCGGCGAACCGAGATCACCCAGCCGGCGGTGCTCACCGTCGACCTCGCGCTGACCCGGCTGCTCGCCGCGTACGGGATCGTGCCCGACCTCGTGATGGGCCACAGCTTGGGGGAGTACGGCGCCCTCGTCGCCGCTGGCGCGCTCACGTTCGATGCTGCCCTGGAGGCGGTCAGCGCCCGCGGTCGCGAGATGGCCCACCTGACGGTCGAGGACAACGGCGCGATGGCGGCCGTGTTCGCGCCGCTGGAGGAGATCGAGCAGATCGTCGCCGAGACCGACGGCTACGTCGTCGTGGCCAATGTCAACTCGTCCTCGCAGGCGGTCATCGGCGGGGCGACGGCGGCGGTGGGGGCGGCGGTCGCCCGCTGCGAGCAGCGCGGCTTCCAGACCGCGATGCTCCCGGTGAGCCATGCCTTCCACACCTCGATCGTGGCGCCCGCCAGCGAGCCGCTGCGGCGCACGCTCGAGCGCCTCGACATCCAGCCGCCCCAGGTCCCGATCGTGGCCAACGTCACCGGCAGCTTCTACCCGATGGGTCCCAACGTCGTCCCCGAGATGCTCGACCTGCTGGCGGCCCAGGTCGCCGCGCCGGTCCAGTTCGTCAAGGGCCTGCGCACTCTGTACGACGCCGGCGCACGGGTGTTCGTCGAGGTCGGTCCGAAGAAGGCGCTGCAGGGGTTCGCCACCGACGTCCTCAGTGACGATGTCGTCGCCCTGGCGACGAATCACCCGAAGCTCGGCGACGCCACGGCGTTCAACCAGGGGCTGTGCGGGCTCTACGCGGCCGGCGTCGGGGTCGGTCACGCAGGCGCGCCAACCGTGGAGGCGGCCGCGCCGACGGCAGTGGAGACGTCGCCCGAGGTGCCGGTGGTCACCACGGCGACCACGTCGGTGCCCACAGTCATCGACGAGGTGGTTCCCGCCACCGCGACGGCCGCGCCGGCGGACGAGATCGCTCCAGCGGCCGAGCCGGTCGTCATCACGGGCGCGGCCCTCGGCCTGCCCGGAGCGCCGCACGTGTTCGACGACGCCAACGTCGCGCGCATCCTGCACGGCGAGCAGGGCATCGACGTGATCCCGACACGCATTCGCCACGAGATGGTCGACCGGCACATCACCCGCCTGGTGAAAGGCGACGGCGGGGCCCGGTTCGAGACGATCGACAGCCCGGCCGACGTGGTCAAGCTGGCCGGCCGGGCTGGTGAGTTCGACCTCGGCGCCGAGTTCGGCGTCGACCCCGACCGGATCCCGGCACTCGGGCGGGAGACCCAGCTGGCGATGGCGGCTGGCATCGACGCGCTGCGCGACGCGGGCATCCCCCTCGTCCAGCACTTCCGCACGACCACGGTCGGCACGCAGCTGCCCGATGGGTGGGTGCTGCCCGACGAGATGCGCGAGAGCACCGGCGTGATCTTCGCCTCGGCGTTCCCCGGCTACAACGACTTCGCCGACGAGGTGACCCGGTTCGGGGTCGACGCCGGGCGTCGCGAGCAGCTCGCCGCGCTGGCCGCGGTGCGCGCCAAGATCGCCGCGACCGACGGCCATGGGACCGCGCTGGCCGAGATCGACCGGCGCATCGAGGACCTCGAGCGCACCCTGGAGCACGACGCCTACGCGTTCGACCGCCGCTTCCTGTTCCGCGTCCTGTCGATGGGGCACTCGCAGTTCGCCGAGCTGATCGGAGCTCGCGGACCGAACACCCAGGTCAACGCGGCATGCGCGAGCACGACGCAGGCCATCGCCGTCGCCGAGGACTGGATCCGTGCCGGGCGCTGCGAGCGGGTCATCGTCGTCGCCGCTGACGACGTGACGTCCGACGTGCTGCTCGGGTGGATGGGCTCGGGATTCCTCGCGTCGGGCGCGGCAGCGACCGACGAGAACGTCGAGGAGGCGGCGGTGCCGTTCGACCGCCGGCGCCACGGGATGATCCTCGGCATGGGCGCGGCGGCGCTCGTGGTCGAGACCGCGGAGGCGGCGCGCCAGCGCGGCATCCGCCCGATCTGTGAGGTGCTCGGCGCGGTCACCGCCAACAGCGCCTTCCACGGCACCCGGCTCGACGTCGACCACATCGGTCGGATCATGGAGTCGGTGGTCGTCCAGGCCGAAGCACGCGGTGCGCACCGTGACGAGCTGGCGCCGGCCACGGTGTTCATCTCCCACGAGACGTACACGCCCGCCCGCGGCGGCAGCGCGGCGGCGGAGGTGAACGCCCTGCGCCAGGTCTTCGGAGCGGCGGCCGACCAGATCGTCGTGGCCAACACCAAGGGATTCACCGGCCACCCGATGGGTGTCGGGATCGAGGACGTCGTCGCCGTCAAGGCGCTCGAGACGGGCATCGTCCCGCCGGTGCCGAACTTCAAGGAACCTGACCCTGACCTCGGCCCGCTGAACCTCTCGATCGGTGGGGTCTACCCGGTGCGCTACGCGCTGCGGCTGGCCGCTGGGTTCGGGTCGCAGATCAGCATGGTGATGCTCGGCTGGGTGCCGTCCCCCGACGGTCAGCGCCCGCACCTCGACGCCCTCGGCTACGCCGGGCGGATCGCCGACGCGGAGGTGTGGGACTCGTGGCTCGCACGCGTGAGCGGAGACCCCGATCCGCACCTCGAGGTCGACCACCGGACGCTGCGGGTCGGCGCGCGCGACGTCGCCGCGGCCGCCCCGCCGCCGACCGCGGAGCCGGTCACGGCGCGGGCCGTGACGCCCGTGCCGATGGTCGAGCCAGCTGCGTCCGTCGCGCCCGTCGCGCCCGTCGTCGAGGAGCCGGCACCGCCGGCGGAGCCCGTCGCGCCGGCGGTCACCCCCGCGGCCGCTGAGCCGCCGGTCGTCGCGCCCGTGCCGTCAGGTGAGGACCTGGCGGCGCGGGTGGTGGCGCTGGTCGCCGAGCAGACCGGCTACCCGCCCGAGCTGCTCGATCTCGATCTCGACTTGGAGGCCGATCTGGGGATCGACACGGTGAAGCAGGCCGAGCTGTTTGCCCAGGTGCGGGAGACCTACGGGATCGAGCGCGACGAGTCGCTCAAGCTGCGCGACTACCCGACGCTGAACCACGTGATCGGCTTCGTCCGCGACCGGACGCCACAGCCGACCACGACGCCGGAACCGGCGCCGACGGCAACGGCGCAGAGCCCCACGGTCACCACGGCCGCTTCGCCGCCGGTCGTCGAGGAAGCAGCGGTCGCCGCGCCAGTCGCGGCGCCCTTTCCGTCGGGTGAGGATGTGGCGGCGCGGGTGGTGGCGTTGGTGGCCGAGCAGACGGGTTATCCGCCGGAGCTGCTGGACTTGGATCTGGACTTGGAGGCGGATCTGGGGATCGACACGGTGAAGCAGGCCGAGCTGTTCGCCCAGGTGCGTGAGACCTACGGGATCGAGCGCGACGAGTCGCTGCAACTGCGTGACTACCCGACGCTGAACCACGTGATCGGCTTCGTCCGCGACCGGATGCCACAGCCCACGGCTGCAGACCCGGTGGCGGCGACAGCACCCGCCGAGACCACAGTCACCACGGTCACCACGGTCACCACGGCCGCCGCACCGGCACCCGCGGAGGCGCCCGCCGACGATGCCGGGTTCCCACGCCGGGTGCCGGTGCCGGTCGTGCGCCCGCCCCTCGACTGGTTCCCACCGACCGGCGTCCGCCTCGAGGCCGGATCGCGCGTCGTGATCCTGCCCGACCGGGGCGGCGTGGCCGAGGCCCTGTCAGCTGCGCTCGCCGGGCGCGGCGTCGAGGTGCTGCGCACCGACGCAGCAGGCGACAGCGAGACGGTCGCCGCGCAGGTCGCGGCCTGGCTGGCTGCCGGGCGCGTCGACGGCCTGTACGCCCTGGCCGGACTCGACAACGAGGCGCCGATCGCCGATCTCGACCTCGACGCGTGGCACGACGGCCTGCACCGGCGGGTGAAGGTGCTCGGCGCCGCGACCCGTGCGCTCTACGACGCCCTCGGCGATGGCGGATCGTTCCTCGTGGCGGCAACCCGCAACGGCGGCGCCCACGGCTACGACGAATCGGGTGCTCGCAGCGCGATGGCCGGCGCGGTGAGCGGCTTCACCAAGGCCATCGCCCGCGAGCGTCCTGGCGCCGCAGTGAAGGTCGTCGACATGGCGTCCAGCGCCGAGCCGGCGGAGGTCGCCGGTGCGCTGGTGGACGAGACGCTCCACGACGCCGGTGTCGTCGAGATCGGCCGGCGGGGCACTGCCCGCCTCGCCATCGGGATCGAGGAACGCCGCGCACCTGCTGCCGAGCCGGCCCGCGCCCTCGGGCCAGGCTCGGTCGTCGTCGCCACCGGCGCGGCGGGCAGCATCGTGTCGGCCATCGTCGCCGACCTGGCCCGCGCGGCGGGAGGTGGCACGTTCCATCTCCTCGACTTGATCCCCGCGCCGGACCCTGCCGATCCCGATCTCGCCGCGTTCGCCGACGACCGCGACGGGCTCAAGCGCCAGCTCGCCGCTCGCATCGCCGAGCGCGGTGAGCGGGCGACGCCCGTCCTGATCGAGCGCGAGCTGGCCGCGATCGAGCGGCGGTGCGCGGCGAGAGCCGCCATCGACGCCGTCACCGCGGCCGGCGGCACGGCCCACTGGTACGCCGCCGATCTGCGCGACGGGCAGGCGATGGGGGAGGCGGCGGCCGCGATCCGGGCCGCCAGCGAGCGGGTCGACGTGCTGCTCCACGCCGGCGGCCTGGAGATCAGCCGGCTGCTGCCCGACAAGTCGCCGGCCGAGTTCGACCTCGTCTTCGACGTCAAGTCGGACGGCTGGTTCCACCTGCTGCACTCGCTCGGCGACACGCCGATCGGCGCCGCCGTGGTGTTCAGCTCGATCGCCGGGCGTTTCGGCAACGGAGGCCAGAGCGACTACAGCGCAGCCAACGACCTGCTCTGCAAGAGCGTGTCGTCGTTCCGCACGACCCGACCGGCCACGCGGGGCGTCGCCATCGACTGGACGGCTTGGGCCGACATCGGCATGGCCACCCGCGGGTCGATCCCCAAGGTGATGGCCGCGGCCGGCATCGACATGCTGCCGTCGGCGATCGGGATCCCGGTGGTCCGCAGGGAGGTCACGGCGGGCGGCAGCGGCGGCGAGATCGTCGTCGCCGGCGCCTTGGGCGTGATGCTGGAGACGCCGGGAGCAGCCCCGGCCACGAGCGGCACGGTCACGGTGACGGCGCCCACCGGCGCCGGGCCGATGGTGGGGCAGATCGAGGTCGCCGGCGGCGACGTCGTTGTGCTCACCGAGCTCGACCCGGCAGCGCAGCCTTTCCTCGACCACCACCGCATCGACGGGACCCCTGTCCTGCCCGGTGTGATGGGGATGGAGGCGTTCGCCGAGGCCGCCGGGCTGCTCGCACCCGGCTGGCACGTCACGGCCCTCGAGGACGTCGAGTTCCTCGCTCCGTTCAAGTGGTACCGGGACGAGCCACGCCGGCTGGAGGTGCACGTCCGTGCCGCTCCAGACGGCGACCGGCTCGTCGCCGACTGCCGCCTCGATGGGCGCCGCACGCTGCCCGGCCAGCCGCAGCGGGTCACCACCCACTTCACCGGCCGGGTGGTGCTCAGCCCGGCGGCAAGCGACCTCGGGACGGTGGCGCCGCCACCGGACCCCGCGGGTCCGGTGGTGAAGCCCGCCGACATCTACCGCGTGTACTTCCACGGGCCCGCCTACCAGGTCCTGGCCGGAGTCTGGCGGGCCGGGGACTCGACGGTGGGCGAGCTGGCGGGCGATCTGCCGGTGAACCACACCGGCGGCGCGCTTGTCGCCGCACCTCGCCTCGTCGAGCTGTGCTTCCAGACCGCCGGGGTGGCGGCAATGGCCGCCAACGGCGCGCTGGGGTTGCCGCGACGGGTGCGCCGCGTGGAGGTGGCGGCAGATGCCTCCGAAGGCGCCGCCCGCCGGGCGATCGTCACCGCCGGTGACGCCGGCGCGATCGACGCTGTCGACGCTGTCGTGGTGGACAGCGACGGCCGCGTGCTCGTCCGGCTGACCGGGTACGAGACGGTGGCCCTCCCCGGCGCCGGCGGCGCCGATCTCATCGAGCCCTTCACCGCGGCACTTCGATGACGACACCGGAGCCGTCGATCAGCTTCGACCGGGTTGGCGTGCTCGGCCCGGTCGAGGCGGCGCTGCGCTTCGTTCGCACGGCACGGGAGGTCGGCGACGAACGGGGGCGGCGGCTGCACGTCGTCGCATTCCAGGCCGACCCGCGCCGCTCGGACGCCGCGGTGCGAACAGCCGACGAGGTGGTCGCGCTCGGGGATGGCGGCCATGACGCCCTTGCCGACGCCCTGGCCACTGCCGGCGTCGACGCGCTGTGGCCGGGATGGACGCCGGCTGCCGTCGATCCGCGCACCGCCGCGATCTCCGCCCGCCTCGGCATCAGGTTCCTCGGGCCTGACGCCATCGCGTTGCGCCGCGACCGCATCGCCGTCAAGCTGGCCGCCGAGAGCGCCGGACTGCGCGTCGTGCCGTGGAACGGCGGCCCACTCGGCGGTCCTGACGAGGCGGTCGATGCCGCCACCTCGCTCGGCTTCCCCGTGATGCTCAAAGCCGCCGCGGGCGGGGGCCCCACCGGCGTCCGCCGCGTCGACGATCCGGCGCAGCTGCTGGCGGTGATCGACCAGGCCGCGGCAGACGCGCAGGCGTCGTTCGGCGACGGCACGCTGTATGTCGAGGCGTTGCTCGACGGTGCCCGCCACCTCGAGGTGACGGTCGTGGCCGACGGGTACGGGAAGGTGTGGACGTTCGGCCCGCACGACGCCACGTTGCGGCGCCGCGGCGACAAGATCGTGATCGAGTCGGCTGGAGCCGGTCTCTCGGCGGCCGACAACCAGGCGGTGCGCGGCGCGGCTGCCACGCTCGTGCAGCGGGTGGGCTACTCCGGCGTGGTGACGGTCGCGTTCGTCCACCTGCGCGGCGGCGGCCCTCCGCGCTTCCTGGAGGTCTACCCACGGCTGCCTCCGGAGCACGCGGTGATCGAGGCGACGTCCGGCCTCGACCTCGTGCGCCTGCAGCTCCACGTCGGCCAAGGTGGCCACCTCGTCGGCGAGCCGCCAGCGCCACACGGCCACGCGATGCAGGCGCGGCTCAACGCCGAGGACCCCGAGCGGATGTTCGCGCCGGCGCCGGGCCGGGTCGCCCGGCTGCGGTCCGGCGCCGGCCCGGGCGTTCGCGTCGACGCCGCGGTCGCCGAGGGCGATGTCCTCGCCCCCGGCGACCCGATGCTCGTCGCCCAGATCCTCGCCTGGGGACCGTCGCGAGAGGAGGCGCGGGTCCGGCTCCGGCGGGCACTCGACGAGACGACGGTCGTGATCGACGGCGGCAGCACGAACAAGGGGTTCCTCCTCGACGTCCTCGCCCGGCCCGAGCTGCGCGACGCGCGCGTCGACAACGCGTTCGTCGATCGGATCGCGGCGCACGGCGAGCTGGCCGTCGAGCGCGACGCCGACCTGGCGCTGCTCGTCGCGGCGATCGACGCCTACGAGACCGAGCGCGCCGCGGATCAGGACCGGTTCTTCGCGTCGGCGCGGCGGGGTCGCCCGCGCACGACGCCCGAGGTCGTGCGCACCGTGGAGCTGCGCCATCGCGGCCACGCCTACCGCCTGCACGTCACCCGCCCCGGCCCGCGCCGTTACGCCGTCGAGCTCGACGGGGCGAAGGCGGTGATCGACCTCGAGCCACTCGGGCCGTTCGAGCGGCGGATACGCCTCGCCTCGCGGACGGCACGGATCGTGTCCGCCGTGCAGGGCGACGAGCACCTCGTCGAAGTCGACGGCGCACCGCACCGGTTCCGCCGCGGCGACCAGGGTGTCGTGCGGTCCCCGACGCCGGGCATGGTCGTCGCCCTGCCGGTCGCGGTCGGCGACGACGTCGCTGCCGGCGCTCCGATCGCGGTCGTCGAGAGCATGAAGATGGAGACGGTCGTCTCGGCGCCGTTCGCCGGGCGGGTCCGCAGCCTGTTCGCCGGCCCGAACGAGCAGGTCGATGGCGGTGCCGCGCTCGTGCAGCTCGACCCGACGGGACCGGATCGCGGCACGGAGCATCCGGCCGCCCGCCTCGCCGTGCCGGTCGTCGACGGCCCTGACGACGCCCACGCCGGCGCCCGGATCGAGGCCGACCTGGCCTTCCTGCGCGACCTGATGCTCGGGTACGACATCGAGGCAGCCGACGGCCGCGCCGCGGTCGCCGACCTCGGGGCGGCGTGGCGCGCCCTGGGCCCGGCTCCCGACATCCACCACCTCGTCGCCGCCGAGCACGACGTCCTCGTCGCGTTCGCCGACCTCCGAGTCCTGTTCCGCCGTGTGCGCGAGGAAGCCGAGAGCGCTGATCTGCAGTTGCGCGCTCCGCAGGAGCACCTCCACGCCTACCTCCGGTCGCTCGACGTCGAGGGCGAGGGGCTGCCGGGGCCGTTCCTGGCTGCCTTGCGCCGGGCGCTCGCCCACTACGGCGTGGACGACCTCGAGCGGACGCCGGAGCTGGAGGAGGCGCTGTACTGGATCCACCAGTCGCAGCAGCGCGTCCCGGCGCAACTCCCCGTGGTTGTCGACATCCTCGAGCGGTGGCTGGAGCAGGGGCCGCAAGGCGACGACATCGACGACGTGCGGCGGCGCACACTCGACGCCCTCGTCGCGGCAGCCGAGCGCCGCGACCCGGTCGTCGCCGACCTGGCCCGCGAGGTCCGCTTCGGCATCGTCGACGAACCTCGGCTGCGAGCCGCCCGAGATGCCACGTACGAGGCGATGGAAGACCACCTCGCCGCGCTCGTCGCCGATCCCGAGGACCCCGACCGCGACGCCCGCATGGCGGCGCTCGTCGACTGCCCGCAACCGCTCGCCCCGCTGCTGCTGCGCCGCTTGGCCGTCGATCCGCAGGCGACCCGATCGCTCGTGCTGGAGGCGATGATCCGCCGCTACTACCGGCGGCGCGAGCCCCGCGAGGTGCGCGCCCTCGCCGTCGAGGGCCACGACATCGTGGCGGCGATCGTCAACCAGCCCGAGGACGGCCCGCTGCACCTGCTCTCCACCGCCGTGCCTCCGGCGCAGCTGGACCTCGCCGGACGCGCGCTGGTGACCGCCGCGGCGGCGCTCCCGGCGGGCGAGCCCGTGACGTTCGAGATCTACACCTGGGAGGACGAGGCCGACCCGACGCTGCCAGCCGCGGCGCTGGCGGACACCCTGGCGTCGACGCTGGCCGCCAGCCCCGAGCGGGTGGTCGTCGCGGTCAGCGGACCGGGGCCGGCCCACCGCCTCAGCTCGGTGCGCCACCTCACGTTCGTGCTCGGCGCCGACGGTGAGCTGGTGGAGGACGACTCGTTCCACGGCCTGCACCCGCTGATGGTCGAGCGTCTGCAGCTGTGGCGGCTCGACAACTTCGACGTCGAGCGCCTGCCGGCGGCCGAGGACGTCTATCTCACCCGCGCCGTCGCCCGCAGCAACCCGAAGGACCAGCGCCTCGTGGCACTGGGCGAGGTCCGCGACCTGACACCGGTCCGTGACGACGAAGGTCGAATCGTCGCCCTGCCGCAGCTCGAGCGGGTGCTGCTCGACGCCCTCGAGGGCATGCGCCGCGTCCAGGCGCCGCTGCCTCCCGAACGTCGCTACCAGTGGAACCGCGTCGTGCTGTACGTCTGGCCGCCGTTCGACCTCACCCTCGAGGAGATCGAGCGGGTCGCCCGCAGCCTGGCCCCCGCGACGGAGGGTCTCGGCATCGAGGAGACCGGCGTGCAGTGCCTGCGGCCCGACCCCGTCACCGGCGAGCTGCGTGAGCGGCTGATCCGCCTCGCCAACCCGATCGGGACGGGGTTCACGCTGATCGAGGACGACCTGCCGACCGAACCGCTGCGTCCGATCGACGAGTACACCCAGAAGGTGGTCCAGTCCCGCCGCCGCGGCGCCCCGTACCCGTACGAGCTGGTGAAGCAGCTCGTCGCGCCGCGGGCAGGGGGGCGCGCCGACGTCCTGGGCGGGTCGTTCCAGGAGCACGACCTCGACGCCGGTGGCCGGCTCGTGCCGGTCCAGCGGTCCCCCGGTCAGAACGCCGCCGGGATCGTCGCCGGCGTCGTCACCACCGTCACCGACCGCTACCCGGAGGGCATCGTGCGAGTGGCCCTGTTCGGCGACCCGACGAAGGCGCTCGGCTCGCTGGCCGAGCCGGAGTGCAAGCGCATCGTCGCCGCCCTCGACCTCGCCGAGTCGCTGCACGTGCCCCTGGAATGGTTCGCGCTGTCCGCCGGCGCCCGCATCGCGATGGACAGCGGCACCGAGAACATGGACTGGATCTCGGTCGTGCTACGCCGGCTGATCGAGTTCACCCAAGCCGGCCACGAGGTCAACGTCGTCGTCACCGGCATCAACGTCGGCGCCCAGCCGTACTGGAACGCCGAGGCGACGATGCTGATGCACACCAAGGGCATCCTCGTGATGACGCCGGACAGCGCGATGGTGCTGACCGGCAAGCAAGCGCTCGACTACTCGGGCAGCGTGTCGGCCGAGGACAACCTCGGGATCGGCGGCTACGAGCGGATCATGGGACCCAACGGGCAGGGCCAGTACTGGGCGCCCGATCTGCCAGCGGCGATCGGCGTGCTGCTGGCGCATTACGACCACGCCTACGTCGCCCCCGGCGAGCGGTTCCCGCGCCGTGCCGGCACGATCGACCCGTTCGACCGCGACGTGCGCGATCGCCCGCACCACCTCGAGGGCAGCCCGATCACGACCGTCGGCGACATCTTCTCCCCGGAGGTCAACCCCGAGCGCAAGCTGCCGTTCGAGATCAGCGCCGTGATGCGTGCGGTGGCCGACCAGGACCATGTACCGCTGGAGCGCTGGCCCGACCTGTTGGACGCCGACACGGTCGTCGCCTGGGACGCCAAGGTAGGTGGCTGGCCGGTGGCGATGCTCGGCATCGAGGGGCGGGCGATCCGCCGGGTCGGCATCCGGCCGGCCGACGGGCCCGAGCAGTGGACGTCGGGGACGCTGTTCCCGATGTCGTCGAAGAAGGTCGCGCGGGTCGTCAACGCGGCGAGCGGCAACCGGCCGCTCGTCGTGCTGGCGAACCTGTCCGGCTTCGACGGGTCGACGAGTCGATGCGATCACTGCAGCTCGAGTTCGGTGCCGAGATCGGCCGCGCGGTCGTCAACTTCCGGGGCCCGATCGTGTTCGTGGTCGTCTCGCGTTACCACGGCGGAGCGTTCGTCGTGTTCTCGCAGAAGCTCAACCCCAACCTGGAGACGATCGCCGTCGAGGGCGCCCGGGCGTCGGTGATCGGCGGGGCCCCCGCAGCGGCGGTCGTGTTCGCTGGCGAGGTCGCCGCACGCACCCGCACCGACGGGCGGGTGGTCGCCCTCGAGGAGAAGGCCGCCGCGGCAGAGGGCAACGAGCGGGTCCGGTTGCGCGCCCAGGTCGCCGGGCTGTCCACGGCGGTCCGCGCCGAGAAGCTCGGTGAGGTCGCCGCCGAGTTCGACTCGATCCACAGTGTCGAGCGGGCGCTGGAGATGGGCTCGATCTCGGCGATCGTGCCGGCCCATCGACTGCGCGCGTACGTCATCGACGCGATCGGCCGGGGCGTGACTCGCGAGCTCGCCCGCATCGGCCAACCGGAGGCGCAACAATGAGCGAGCGACTGTCCGAGCGAGCGAGTCTTCGAGCGAGCGAGGCAATTGAGCACTTCGAGCGAGCGAGCGAGGCAATTCAGCACGTCGAGCGAGCGAACGATTCAGCACGGTCTTTCGGTCATTGGTGCTCCGAGAGGTCCGACGATGACAGTGCGTCGCACGACGGGGGGATGCACCAATGACCGTTCACTGGCACCACGCGTGCGCCGGCGACGTGCCGGCCGACGACGAGTGGCTCACGGATCTCGAGCGCCGAGTGCTCGCCGGGCTGGTGATCCCCAAGCGACGGGACGACTGGCGACTCGGGCGCTGGACGGCCAAGTCGCTGCTGGCTTCGGTGCTGGGCGTGCCCGTCGGCTGGGTCGAGGTCCGGGCCGCCGACGACGGGGCGCCGGACGCTTTCGCCGACGGCGACCATGTGGGTCTGTCGCTCAGCATCTCGCACCGCGACGGTCGCGCCGTGGCCGCGGTGGCCCCGCTCCCGAACCGGGTGGGCATCGACCTGGAGACGCTCGAGACCCGCTCGGACGCGTTCGTGCGCGAGTGGCTGTCGTGCGAGGAGCAAGCCGCGCTGCCCGGCCAGGGCGCGGCGCGCGACGTGCGCGTGCTGTGCTGCTGGACGGGCAAGGAGGCGTCGGCCAAGGCGCGGCGGCAAGGGCTGCGGCTCGACGTCCGGCGTGCCGTCGTCATCGGCGCCGAGCCAGCGACGGGCTGGGCGCCGCTGACCGTCACCTGGCGGACGGAGAGGATCACCCATCGTGGCTGGTGGCGCTACGACGACGTCGGCGTGCTGGCGGTCGTGAGTGATCCGCTGAACGGCCCGCCGATCGCCGCGTGCGCCCCGTCCCGGCACGTTCGGGCCGCGACATGACCAGTTCGATGCCGCAGCGTGCCGGGCATGCGCGGCGCGGTCGATCGGGTCGCCTGACCCGGCACGTCAAGCGGACCCTGCTCCTCCACGGACACCGCTTCACCTACCGCATCGCCGGTGACCCGAGCTCCGAGCGACCCGTGCTGCTCCTCATCCACGGCATGGCCGGCAGCTCTGGGACCTGGAGCGCTGTCATCCCCGGTCTCGCCGAGCGCTACACGGTGGTCGCTCCCGACCTGCTCGGGCACGGCGAGTCGGACAAGCCGCGGCACGACTACTCGCTCGGCGGCTACGCCAACATGGTGCGCGACCTGATGATCGCCCTCAGGATCGAGCGGGCGACGATCGTCGGCCACTCGCTGGGCGGTGGCATCGCGATGCAGCTCGCCTACCAGCACCCAGACCGCTGCGAGCGTCTCGTGCTGGTGGCCAGCGGCGGGCTCGGGCCGGAGATCTCGTGGATCTTCCGTGCCCTCACGCTGCCCGGTGCCGAGTACGCGATGCCGGTGATCTTCCCTCCCTTCATCCGCACCGCCGGCAACGTCATGAGCCAGGTGATGGACCGGTTGGGTCTGCGTGTCTCCCAGTTCGAGCAGGGGTGGCGCTCGTACTCGGGGCTCACCGAGTCGGCGAACCGCCACGCCTTCGTGCACACGCTGCGCTCGGTGATCGACCGCAGCGGCCAGACCGTCAGCGCCCACGACCGCCTGTACCTGTCCTCGCTCCTGCCGACGCTGATCGTGTGGGGGAGGAAGGACCGGATCATCCCCGTCGAGCACGCCACCAAGGCCCACGAGGCGCTGGCCAGCAGCCGGCTGGTGATCTTCGATCGGGCCGGGCACTTCCCCCACGCCGACGAGCCCGAGCGGTTCGTCGACGCCGTCGTCGACTTCGTCGAGTCGACGGCGCCGATGCACCTCGACGAGCCCCAGTGGCGGGCGGCGATGACCGCCGGCCCACCCTGAGCCCCCGCGCGATGCGTTTTGGTCCGGATTTTGGTTGTGGACTTTCGCACTCAGGTGGCGCGGTCACGCTGCGTAGGCCAGGGCGTCGAGCAGGGTGTCGGTGATTTTGGTGTGGTCGGGTGTCAGGGATGACATTGGTGTAATTCGTTGAGTCCAGTGGAGG